>CAVFWQ010000089.1:0-8541 GCA_963626285.1 bacterium
CTGCTCTTTAAAATTCCGCGTTGCCGGGGGTGCGGGGGAAGGGAAGGACATCGCGGATGTTCTGGATGCCGGTCAAGTACATGATGAGGCGCTCAAAGCCGAGGCCGAAGCCCGAATGCGGAGCCGTCCCGAAGCGGCGAAGTTCCAGATACCAGCTGTAATCCGCAGGATTCAAGTGCAGCTCGTTCATGCGCTTTTCCAGCATATCCGGCCGCTCCTCACGCTGGCTGCCGCCGATCAGTTCGCCGATGCCGGGCACTAAGATATCCACGGCGGCCACGGTCTTATCGTCCTCGTTCATGCGCATATAAAACGCCTTGATGTCTTTGGGATAGTTGTACACGCACACGGGGCGGCCGAAATGCTCCTCCGCCAAATAGCGCTCGTGCTCAGTCTGCAGATCCATGCCCCATGAAACGGGAAATTCAAACTTCTTATCGGCCTTTTTCAGGATGTCGATGGCGTCCGTATAGGTGACATGGGCAAAGTCGCTGCCGGCCACATGGCTGAGACGCTCAATCAGCCCCTTATCGACAAAGCTGTTCAGGAATTGCAGCTCCTCCGGCGCTTTTTGCAGCACATCGGAGATGACAAAGCGAATCATTTCCTCCGCCAGATCCATATCGTCAAACAAATCCGCAAAGGCGATTTCCGGCTCAATCATCCAGAATTCCGCCGCGTGGCGCTGCGTATAGCTCTTTTCGGCGCGGAAGGTGGGGCCGAAGGTGTACACATTGCGGTAGGCCATGCAGAAGGTTTCCACGTTGAGCTGGCCGGACACAGTCAGGTTGGTGGATTTGCCGAAGAAGTCCTGCGAATAGTCCACCTTTCCGTCCTCGGTCTTGGGCAGGTCGTCCAAGTCTAAGGTGGTCACGCGGAACATTTCGCCCGCGCCCTCGCAGTCGCTGCCGGTGATGATGGGGGTATGCACATAAACAAAGCCCTTTTCGGCAAAGAACGCATGGATGGCCTGCGCCGCCAGGGAACGGATGCGGAACACGGCGTTGAAGGTGTTCGTGCGGGGGCGGAGATGCGCTAAGGTGCGCAGGTATTCAAACGTGTGGCGCTTCTTTTGCAGCGGATAATCCGCCGCGCACAGGCCGACCACCGTGACCTTGGTCGCGTGGACTTCAAAGGGCTGCTTCATGCCGGGGGTCAGCACCAGTTCGCCCTCGATTTCAAGAGCGCTGCCCAAGGTAATCTTCGTGACCTCCTTAAAATTCTCCAGCGTTTCATCGCAGACGACCTGCAGATTCTTAAAAAACGTGCCGTCATTCAGCTCGATAAAGGCAAAAGCCTTGCTGTCGCGCACCGTGCGCACCCAGCCGGACACCTTAACAAGCGTCTTGTCCGCCGGCGTCTCGTGAAACAAAGAACGAATCAATGTGGTTTCCATATGAAAATCCCTCCTATTTTCTTACGAGCAAGCGCCTAACAGCGCCGCGCCGAGGATGCCCGCCTCGTTGCCCAGCTGCGCCAGACGCAGCTGAGGACTCGGCAGGGTTTTATACATCAGATAACGCGGGAGCTGTTCACGGACATTCTCCAGCAGGAAATCGCCCGCCGTGCTGACGCCGCCGCCCAGCACAATCATTTCGGGGTCCAAAAATGCGGTGATGTTGTTGACGGTGATGGCGAGATACTTGCAGTAGCGGTCAAACACGCGCATGGCCACGGGGTCGCCGGCCTTTGCGGAATCAATGACGACCTTTGCATCGATGCGGTCAAGGTCGCCCTTGACGCGCTGCACCATATCGCAGTCGGGATAACCGAGACAGGACTGCTTTGCCATGCGGATGATGGCCGTCGCGCTGCAATACCGCTCCACGCAGCCGTCGTTGCCGCAGGTGCAGGGAACGCCGTCCACCACCAGCGTCATATGGCCGATTTCGCTGCCCACGCCGTGCGCGCCGGACCACGGACGGCCGTTGATAACGATGCCCGCTCCCAAACCCGTGCCCAGCGTTAAAAACACGGAGCAGGAGCAGCCGCGGCTGACGCCCGAAATGCTCTCGGCATAGCCGGCCACGGTTGCGTCATTGTCGATGTATACGGGCTTTTGGATGTACTTTTGCAGCTCCTCGCGCAGGGGAACATTCCGCCAGCCCAAATTGGTGCAGAAGATGACACTGCCCGTACGCTGATCCGCAATGCCCGGAATGCCGATGCCGACGGAGGCGATATCGTCCTGCGTTAAATTCGTCTGCTTCAGCACATGCGAAATGCACAGGCTCATATCATGCACCACATCCTGATAAGGGCGCTTCGCAAGCGTTTCGACGGAGTGTTCCGCCAGAATACGGCCCTGAGCGGAAACCACGCCGACCTTGATGGTGGTGCCGCCAAGGTCAATGCCGATGTAATATGCCATATCCTCTCATCCTCATTTCTTTGAAAACATCATTTCGTTTAAGCGCCTGTCCAACTCCTGCGCGGCGGAATAGCCCATTCGCTTGAGGCTGAAGTTTCTTGCGGCGACCTCGATTACAACGGCCAGATTGCGGCCGGGACGCACGGGCAGGATAATCTGCGGAATGCGCACATCCATGATTTCGGTATATGTATCCACCAAGCCCAATCGGTCGTATTCCTTATGTTCCTTCCAAGGCTCCAAATGCATGACCAAGTCAATGGATTTGCTTTCCAAAACCGCGCCGATGCCGTACATGGCCTTGATGTCAATGATGCCGATGCCGCGGATCTCCATAAAGTGGCGAATGGTTTCCGGCGCTTCGCCGGTCAAGCGGCTGCCCGTCACCTTGCAGACATCGACCACGTCATCCGCGACAAGCTGATGCCCGCGCTTGACCAGCTCCAGCGCGGCCTCGCTCTTGCCGACGCCGCTTTCGCCCGTTATCAGCACGCCCACACCGTAGACATCCAGCAGCACGCCGTGGATGGTGGAGCGCGGCGCTAAGGCGCGACCCAAATAATTGATGGCGTTGACGAAAAATTTAGTCGTCACCCAATCCGTACCGTAGACAGGCACATCATGCGCAAGCGCCAAATCCAGCAGCTCCTTGGGCGGCTTCATGCTGCGGCAGACAACGATGCACGGCACGGCATAGGAAAAATAGCGCCGAAGCCGCTCCACGCGCACATCGTCGTCCAATTCGTCCAGATAGCCCATTTCCACCTTGCCGATGATTTGCGGGCGCTCGTAGGCAAAATGCTCATAATAGCCCGCGAACTGAAGACCGGGACGATTCAGCTCGGCCGACGCCACCTCAAAGCCCTCCTTGGTGGAGGGAGACAGCACCGTCAGCGACAGCTTATCGACAAAATCCTTGGCCAGAATCATGAAATATCACCTCTTTTAATCTGTGCTTTCCTCTTGGGCGGCTTCCTCGTGCGTAACCGCCACATACGGCTGCAGTGCGCCGATGCCCTCCTGATAATCAAGGATTGGATACCGCTTCCGCTTTGTATCGCTTTGAATCTCCTTAATGGCCAGCTGCGCATCCCGGCCGCTGACGGCAAAGGGCTGATAGTAGTTGACGGTTTTGCTTGAAGACAGACGGCAGGGGATGATGTTGATTTGATAGCCCATATACCGGCCGTTTTCGTCAAAGGACAGGGCGAATTGCAGAATGGCGGTGTATGTGGACTTTAACTGAAAGTTGCCGCCGAAAACGAAGTTGCCCAAGGAAAAAAATACGGGAACATCGTTAATCACCTCGTAGCCCTGCAGCCGATGCGGATGATGCCCGACCACGATGTCCGCGCCCCAGTCAATAAAGCGGGTTGCCATGCGCGTCTGATTGTCGTCATGCCGCGCATCGTATTCCACGCCGCCGTGGATAACGGCAATGGTCAGTGCGCATCCCTCGTGTTTTAAAGCTTCAAACTGCGCCTTAATGGTCTCGACATTTTTCCAATAATATGAAATGTAAGCGCCGATGAAGCCGATTTTGACGCCATCCTTTTCATAAATATAGGTCTTGGCGGAATAATCCGTGCTGCCGAACCAGCCGATGCCGTTTTCATCCAGAATTTGAGCGGTGGATTCAAAGCCCTTCTGCCCGTAATCGCCGCTGTGGTTATTCGCCAGCGTTACGGCCTCGATGCTGCCCTCCTTCAAAATGTTCACATAGGAGGGGTCGGAGCGAAAATTATAGGTCTTTTTTTTGATATCCGCAGGGTCGTCATGCAGAACGCCTTCAAAGTTGGCGATGGTCAAATCGTCCTGTTCTAAAATATAGCGGACGCGCTGAAAGGGATACTGATAGCCGTAAAAATCAACAAAGGCATCGATGGCCTTCTTGGACGCATGGTCGTTTTCATTGCAGCCGAGGGTCGTATCCCCGATAAAGGAGAGGATGATTTTCCGGCTTTCGCCTTCCACTTTGTCGAATACGCCGCGGACATTTGCATAGAGGACAGGGTCCGGTGTTCCTGTCGGCATCAGCGTGGAGGTGGGGCGCGGTGTCGGAGCGGGCGTTTCGGTATTCGCCGCTTCCTCTCCCCATGCCGTGCAGCATAGGCAAAGCAGGACGCTCACAAGACACATCAGACGGCGCTTCAGCACAGACACATACCTCCACCTTATATTCATCTTATTTATTTTACCTTCCCTTTTTTATGCTGTCAATTCAAACCGCATAAATTTGAAAAAAATTGATGCCGTTACGCAGGATTTACAAATTGTTTTAACAAAAACATTGCGTATTTGTTTCGAATTTGATACAATAAAGCAGAAAAATCTGTTTTGCCGGAGGGATAGGCTATGGCTGAATTGGAAGGACTTTGGGCGCAGGTGTCCGAAAACCTTGTCGATACAATCGTTTACACCGCCATTGCGCTGGTCACGCTGATAGGCTTCATGAAGTGCATTCTGCCGCTTCGCCGCAGTGCGCACTGTCTTCGCCGCGCCATCCGCACGCTGGATAAGCTGCCGGCGCGTGACAGCATGCGCCCCGTCTGGCAGAACGAGCTGTTCATGGGGAAAAAAATGCGCGGGGCATGGCGGCGCTTTCTGCACAACGCGGAGCAGCTGGATGCCCGCGGGCTGACCTGCGATGTACGCGAATATATCAATGACGACACCGCCATCTACGAATTCAGCAACATTCCTTTAAGCGAAATGGTGCCCGGTCTTTTGACCTCCCTGGGCATTTTGGGCACGTTCATCGGTCTGATGCGCGGCTTGGGCGGGCTGGATGTGAGCGATGCGGCCAAGACGATGGAATCCATTCCGGCGATGATCGGCGGCATGACCTTTGCCTTCGCCACCTCCATTGCGGGCGTTTCCTGTTCGCTGGCCTTCAATGTTCTCAACCGCATGGCGATGGGCGGGGCGACCCATGCCTTGGATGAATTTCAGGATGCCTTCACCGAGCTGGTCATGCAGACCCCGCTGAACGATGAAACGCAGGCCATCTGCCAGCGCGAGGATCAGACCGCCTTCCTTCGCCGTGCCGTGAGCGACTTGTCCGACCATGTGGCAGACAAGGTTTCCGGCGCGGTCGAGCATTCGCTCGTGCCCGTCACGCAGGCCATGAACAGCTTCATTGTGGGGCAGACGCAGTCTCAGCTTGAGGGCGTCCATGTCATCACGCAGCGCTTCATTGAAAATATGAACGCCTCTTTAAGCGGTCAGTTCCTGCAGCTTGGGCAGACGCTGACGCAAATCAACCGCTCCCAGAAGGCGAATTTTGAGGCGATGGACAAGTCCGTGGCCTCCGTGACCACGATGCTTGAAAATCTGGCTGGCGTTCAGCAGATGACAGGCGAAATCGCTCAGCGCTTTGAATCGTATGTGCAGACGCTTGCGGACAGCCGCCTCATGGAGGATGAATTTACGAAAAACGCCTCCGAGCTGGTTGCCTCCATGTCCCATGCCGCCCGCGAATATCATGACAGCATGGATGACATTCGCAAGGCGCAGAAAACGCTTCAGGATTCTCTGGCCAATTACGCGCTCCGCTCCAAGCAGACCATGCAGCTCATCTGCGACCGTGCCGACCAGAGCGGTCAAAGCAGCACCCAAATTGCGAAGGAGATGAAAGACAGCGCCAAGCTCTTAAAGGACAGCTACGCCTCGTTTGTGGAAAACATTGCCGGCGGTCTCTCCCGCTCAATGGGTCTGCTCGACCGGAATATGAACGACCTGATGAATGCGCTGGAAAAGCGCCTCGTATCCATCGAAAAGGGCGGCAGCGATTCCGCCGTCACCTCGCTTTCGCATTTGGAGCAGATGCTGGCCTCCATTCAGGAGACGCTTGAAAAAAGCACCGTCAAGGAGGCGTAAGCGATGGCGGGACGAAACAGGATAAGCGCCCGCCGTCCCCGCGGCGTGGATTCCGGCGCACACTGGATTTCCTATTCGGACATGATGGCTTCCCTTTTGCTCGTGTTCGTGCTGGCCGTTTGCTACAGCGTTTATCAGTATTACAATGTGCTGGATATTAAGACGAAGGAGCTGAACGAGCAGCAGGAAGAGCTGGACAAGACGCAGATCATCTTGGCGCAGCGTGAGGAGGAGCTGGAAACGGCGAACGTCACCCTCATGGGCAAGCAGGAGGAGCTGGCGACCATTCAGATTCAGTTGGACACGCAGCAGCAGGAGCTGAACGCCGCGCAGGTCAGCTTGAATGCTGCCAAGGCCGAGCTGGAGGAAAAGGAAAAGGCGCAGGTCGTTTTGCAGACCGCCTTGGACGAACAGGCGACGAAGTTAGAGGCAATGCAGTCGCTGCTCACCGCCCAGCAGACCCAGCTTGACCGGCAAAAGAGCGAGCTGCAGACCCAGCAGCAAAAAATCGACAGCTTGGTCGGCGTGCGCAGCCAAATCATCTTGGATTTGTCCTCCGCCCTTAGCCAAGCCAATCTTCGTGCCACCGTGGACGCGACAACGGGCGACATCCGGCTGGAAAGTCAGGTGTTCTTTGAAACGAATTCTTATCAAATCAAGGAATCCGGTCAGGAACTTTTGAACCGCTTCCTGCCGATCTACCTCTCCGTGCTGATGCGCGATGAATACAAGGACTATGTGGGCGAAATCATCATCGAGGGGCATACGGACACGAAGGGCACATACATTGCCAACTTGGAGCTTTCGCAAAACCGCGCGCTGTCCGTGGCGAAATACTGCTTACAAATGGATACTTTAAGCGCGGGCATGAAGACGGAGCTTCAGGAAATTCTGACTGCCAAGGGGCGCAGCTATTCCGACCCTATTTATAATCAAGACGGAACGGTCAACATGGATGCCTCCCGCCGCGTGGAATTCAAGTTCCGCCTGAAGGACGCGGAAATGATTGAAGAGATGAACCGCATTTTGAGCGAAATGGAGTGAGCGAGGTATGAAATGGACCGCGCTGATTTTGATCGTCTGCGTGCTGGTCGTCGGCTGCGCGGCGGGCTATGAGCTGCTGAACACCCAGCTTCAGGTCACGGGGCAGGGGCTGTCCGTCATCGTTGCGGCCGACCGCGCCGATGAATTTCAGATCTTGCAGACGGCCATGAGCCGAAACAGTCTGGAAGGGACGGTCTTTCAAAGCGGCGAACTGTCATCCGTCGAAAATTATGCCTTTAAAATCTATACCCTGCGCCTTAAAAACAACGGTCTTCTGCCCGCCGAGATGATTGAAATTCAGCTGTCTCCCGGCACGGGCGATATCCTGTATTATGAGGAGGGCGACGAAATCGGCTTAGCGCCCGGCGCGACCCGCGATGTATGGGTATCGCTCCTGACGGAGGATTTTACGGGAGGCGCGGCGCGGGACATCTACATCACCTATTACATTTGGGGACATCCCGTTTCGATGAAGTTTACATACAGCGGAAGCTGACAGCGCTGTTTTCCAAACCATGACGTATGCCAATCGCCCTTCACGCTTCTCATTCTGATTGCCGAACAGGTGCTTTCCATGAACAAAAATGCTTTGCCAAGCGGCTTTTGCTATGTGCGCGACCTCATTCCCGACATCATTGAGGATATCCGTTACGCCTCGGAGGACAACTTTGTCGGTGCGCCCGTGGACGGGTATTTTGCGCCAAGGGCGATTTTGACCCTTGAAGCTGCGCAGGCGCTCAAATCAGCGGCGGAGGATTTCCGTTTGCAGGGGCTGAGGCTGATGATTTTTGATGCATACCGCCCGACCCGTGCCGTGGCGCATTTTCTGCGCTGGGCGAAGGACAAGAACGACACCGTGATGCGGGAAAAATATTATCCCGATATTGCAAACAAGGCGGATATTCTGCGGCGCGGCTATGTGGCGGAACAATCGAGCCATTCACGCGGCAGCACGGTCGATTTGACCCTGACCGGCTTGAATGGCGAAGCGCTTCCGATGGGAACGGACTTTGACTTTTTCGGCGAACGCGCAGGACACGGCGCGTCGGGTATTTCGGCGGAAGAAACGCATAACCGCGCCCTGCTCTGCAAATTCATGCTTGCCGCCGGTTTTAAGCCCTATCAGGAGGAATGGTGGCACTATACGCTCAAGAACGAGCCGTATTCGGAGACGTACTTTGATTTTACGGTGCAATAAAAGCCATCTTTTCGGTTCATTCCAAGCAAATAACCGCCGTCCCGTGCCG
>CAVFWQ010000090.1:0-8216 GCA_963626285.1 bacterium
CAGTATCCGCCTTGATGCAGATACAGAACAAAGGCTTAAATCCTACTGTGTGAAACGAAAAATCACAAAAGGAGCAGCCATTCGCGAAGCCCTTGAATTACTGCTGAAACGGGACGAAAAAAAGTAAGCGTTGTATTGCTGCAAACATGGCAACGCTTACTTCCCAAAACCCCACAACCGTACAGGACGGTGTGAAATCCATTTACATCATACCATCCTGTCGGCAGAAAGTCAATGATTTTTAACTGACGGGAGGAAATTTCCATGAGAGAAACCATTCTGCGCGAGATCGCCGTCATTGACGAGGCGCTCTCCATTGTGTGCGACCGCATGAACGCCGACGACCGTATTTCCGACGCACTTCTCCGCGAGGTGATCGAGTGCGCGGAAAACATCCGAGAGGCGGTGGGCGCATGAACGAATTGCAGACCTTCACCAATGATGAATTTGGAGTTGTTCGTTCAGTGGTGATTGATAGTGCCCCGTGGTTTGTTGGTGCTGATGCGACAAAAGCCCTTTCTTACAGCCGCCCAGCAGATGCAATCGCGGATCATGTGGACGATGAGGACAAGCGGCTGGTCAATGTCGGTGAAATGCCGACTTTGGGGATTGGCAATCGCGGCGCGTACATCATCAACGAATCCGGCCTGTACAGCCTGATCTTCTCCAGCAAGCTCCCCGCCGCCAAGCGCTTCAAGCGCTGGGTGACAAACGAAGTGTTACCCGCCATCCGCAAGACGGGAGGATATGGGGCTACACGGGAGGCGGAGGCGCTCCCGCCGCGTGAGATTACCAACGACGATTATCTCCGCGCCGCGTCCATCGTAGCGACGTGCAAGAACGAGCGCTTGCCCTATGTGCTGTCCTACCTGAAAATGGCGGGGATTTCGGCGGTATACGCCGACCGGCTTAAAGGCGAGGAAGATAACCGCGACAAGTACGAGGTCATGCGCCTGCTGGTGAAAGCGTATAACGAGCACGGCATCAGCGACGCGGCCATCGGCAGGGCGACGGGCTTTGACCGGGCGCAGATCAGGATGTACCGTTCGGGCGTGCGTTTCCCCAAGGCCGACCGGGCGGAGTACATCAAGGCGGTCGTTGCGCCGATGATGGACGGAGAGGATTAAACGGGACATAAAAACAAGCGTGAGGGTCAGAGGCTCTCACGCTTGTTTTGTATGTTCAGGCACGACCATGTTTGCCCTTTGTGTTCAAGATACAGCGTCCGTCCGCCGCCTGCCAGCAGAACTCTTGCCTCGCGGTCATATCCCTGCGTGTTCAAGGTGTACAACAGCTTGTTCATAGCCTCCAAGGGCGTTCTGGCGTTAAAATGCAGCCTCCGCCCCGTATCGAGGTTCAGGCACGGTATCAACACCGTTCACCCTCCCACCACACGATGGTGCAGGTCACGGGCGATTTGCCGAACACGTCCTCGATAATCCGGCGCACCTTGCGCCAGTCGCCGCCCGCAATGCCGCAGCCCATTTTCCCCGGCAGGGCGACGCGCTTGCAGCCGTTCTCCCGCGCCATGCGCTCCACCTTTTCCAGACAGGAGCGCATGCAGTCATATCGTGTCAGACTCCCGTCGGCCTGCGGCTGATCGTCCTGGCAGAACAGGTTGAACACGATATGCGGCCTGATTTCCGGCTCGTCGGTCGTGCAGGGAAGATACTGCACCTCGCCCAGCAGGCCGCGCCCCGCCGTGCGGCAGAGCTTCTGATAAGCGTTATACGCGGCAGGAGACAGCAGCCTGCGGCGGATAGACGCGGCGACGCCAGCCCCCATCACGCCGTAAAAATTCGCCTGATGACAGATATAATCCGCCTTACAGGACAGCAGATCGCCCACAACTTCCTGAACCATTTTCTTTTTCCTTTCCGGGGGCGTCTTTCTCGCGCCCCATCAGCTTGTCGATCCTGTGAAATATGCGGCGGTAACGCCACACATCCGAAAAATACATGGGCGTGTACCAGTATTCCCCGCCGTCGTCGCCCGTAGCCATGGGGTCTGTCAGGCTATCGCCTATTTTAACATATCCCGCCGCGCCGAGCAACGAAAGCTGAATGTAGCACATCATGCCCACGGAAAAATCAACGTCCTGCGCCGTGACCAGCACGCAGTTCTGCCAGTTGCGGCCGAGCAGCCGCAGCCGCCTTCCCGCCTCGTGACAGCCCGCTATCAGCGTAGCGCCCGCGCCGCAGGCGCAGTCGTTGAACGTGACGTAGCCCTCCTGCAGCACCTGCTGAACCAGCCCGGAAGCGCTTATTTCAGCCATCATGCGGCACACGTCGTAGGGCGTGAAGAACTGCCCCGCATGGTCGTTTCCCAATTCCAGCTCCATGTACGCGCTGCCGAGAAAATCCTGCTCCGGGTTCTGGTCGAGCGCGTACACCACATCGGCGCAAAGAAGCGGGAAAACCTCCCGCTCCTTCACGCCGTACTTCTCCATAATGCGCCGATACATGGCCTCCCGGTCGTCAAAGTGGGCCATGTCCACGCTGTTTGAAATGGCCAGCGCAAAGGCGGTAATGAAGTCCGACCAGACCTCCCAAACGCTGTGCCTGCCCGCCAGAGACAAAAGCCGCTTGCAGAACGGCTTTTGCTCCGAGGCGACATTCAGGACGGCTTTCGCCATAGACTGCCCTCCTCCTCAGTATGTTCCATTGCTCAGGATGAGCCGGATGTCGCGACTGGCGGGGCTGATATACCATCTCGACTGGAGAAGCACATGCCGGATTTCATCCTCCGTCAGGCTTTGCAGGCCGTCCGCACCGTCCGTCTGTACCACGAACAGATTGCCCGCCAGCATCATTTTGCCGTCGGCGTTGACCATACTTGCGCGGGGACTGTCCGTAAACAGGGCTTCGTCGTCGCAGACAATATCGAATCGTCTGCCGCCGATGTGCCGGATACCGCCGGACAGTATGAGCGCGTCTGTGTGGCTGATATCGTGACCTGTGCCATGTGTTACCCCTTTCTGCGCCCCAGAGCGCGGACTTGGCGCGTGGTCTCTCTGCTCAATGCCTGCGCGACCCGCTGCGCATCCATGCCGTTATTGAGCGTCATGCTGCCCACGTTCAGGGACGCGCTGACGGCGTACTGCCTGCCTGCCTCGGCAGGCAGGCCCTGCCGGTAGCCCTCTGCCTGCTGGCGGGTCAAGACCATTTCCCCGCGATGCAGGCGGGAAACGTAATTGTCGTAAGGAACGTAACCGAGGCCGGAAGCGTTGTAGGTTTGGGGCTGGTCGCCGAAGACCCCGGACGGGTCGCCGCCGTTTATATGAAGGTTGATGTTGGCATCGTAATCGCCCGGGATGCTGTCCAGTGCGGTCTTGACGCTGTTCGCCGCAGATGCCGCCGCGCCCGCCTCGGTCGCTGCCGTGCCGTAGAGGGAATTGAAGGTATCTATCAACGATGTAGCCCTGGTCTGTGTTTCGGCAACGGCGGCGTCAATGGCTGCCATCTGCTGCTGGAGGGCTTCGATGCCGCTTGTAAGTTCGCCTTCCCTGGCTATGCTGTTGGTGTACAAGTCCTTCCATGCTGCCGCATACAGAGCCGCTTCTGTGCCGAGCTTCGTTGCGCTTGCCGTGCCGTCGGCGTTTAAACTGTAAAGCTCGTTGAAATTGCCCATGCGCTCCTGCATGGCTTTGACAACGGTCAAATCGGTGATCGTCGCGGGTGTTTCACCCGTTGGGCTTGTGGCGTACTGCTCATAGTAAGCCGTAAGCCGCTGCTGCTCTTTCAGGTTCTTTGCAAGCTCGTTGGCCTTTGCCTGCGTGTCGGTCTTCGTAACGAACAGGTCGGCCAGCGTTTCGTTTGTGCTTTCCATGAGCTTCTGATATGCCTGCTGTTTCGCCAAGTCCTGAAGCGCGGCGATGTTCGCACGGATGGCCGCCGTGTTGTCACTGAAGAAGCCCGTGTTGCTGTCGATGTTCTCCTTTAACTGCGGGTACAGGTTGAGCAGCGCCTGCGTTGCGTTGAGCGCATCCTGCGTCATGGCCTCGTCCGGGTCTTCAAGCTGTTCATATGCCTGAAGCACGTCCAGATACTTTTCGGCCAGTTCCGCCCGCGCCTGAATGTCGCCCATGGCTGACGCATACGCGCCCTCGGCGGCCTTGGAATCCGTCAGGATGCCCGCAAACGCCTTTTGCAGGGTCTTCACGCTCTCCGGCACGCTTCCGTCATCCTGTCCGGCGATGGCGTTCCAGATATTGGCCGCCGCCTGCCCCAGACCGTCAAAGATGCCCGTGAGAAGACCCGTGCCGATGTTCAGGACGGCATCGCCCAGCCCTGACCAGAACTCGCCGTCCGCCAGCAGCGCCCCGGTGTCGCCGATGAGGGTGCTGACCATGCCCGAAAGCTCGGTGGCAACGTTTTCATCGCTGAGGCTTTCCGCCAGCGCCCTGATAAGGCCGATGGCGGCCTTGCCCATGGCCGGGATAGAGAAATTCATCGCTCCCAGCACGTCCCCGATGCCCTCGTTGAGCGCCTTCTGTATCTCGCTGTCCTCGCCCTTGGCAAGGTCGTCCGAAATGCCCTGCGCGAACGCGCCGATGAACTCAAGCCCCGTGGTGAGCATGTCGCCCTTGAACGAGAGGAACGCGCCCACGGCATTCCCGGCGATGGACTGCGCGGCGGACAGGAGCGGCGCTTTTGCCTGCTCGAACCCCTGCCGCACGGCATCGAAGATGTTCAAGCCCGCCTGTGTCGCGGAAGGCAGGACGGTCTCAAGGCTCGTCAATACCTCCGTGATGCCCGTAAAGAGCTTTTCGACCGCTGCGGGCGCTGTCTCGGCAAGGTCGTCAAAGACGGCCGCGAACTTCGCGGAAAGCAGGTCGGCTATCTGCTTTGTCTTGCTGTCCCCGCCCTCGGTGTCTTCCATCCCCAGAATCCTGACGACCTCGTTCACGGTGTCGCGGGCGCTGTCAAGGAAGGGCTGATACGCATCCAGCCCGACCGTTTTGAGCGCGATGGACATAGCCTGATACGCGCTGTCCACGACCTTGTCAAAGCCCAGATTCCCCGCTAAAAAGTTGCTCCACGCGGCCTGCAGGGTCGCCATTGACCCTGCCGCCGTCTCGTTCTCTTTGGCATAGTTGCCCGCGGCGTAGGCCGTGTCCTCCATGAACTTCTGCATGGCCAGCGCGACCTTTTCGCCGATGGTCATCTGTTCGACGGACTTTTTTAAGCCTTTTTCCAGCGCGTAGGCGGACAGGATGGTATCGTTGATGGGTACGCCAAGATTATCGAGCCAATGGATACCCTCGGTTTCCCGATATTTAAAAGGAGCTGCTTTTCAGCAGCCCCTTCAGGGGTTTAGACTATATCTTCATCTTTTCAAATTTCCAGCCCTTTTTCTCGCTCTTCACATACCAATGATCATATTTGACTTTGGACGGATGGCAGTGAAAATGACGGGCAAGCGCAACTCTGGAATCAAACACGATTTTCTCGCCGCTTTTATGCTCTGCAAGGACGGGCGATTTTCTGTTCTCCGTTCGCCTCTCGAAGCCGTACAGGTAATAGTTCTCTCTCGCCGTTACCCATCGGAGATTGTCAACGCGATTGTTTTTCTTGTCGCCGTCTATGTGGTCGATCTGCGGCAAACTATCCGGGTTGTCGATGAATGCCGCACCGACCAGACGATGAACATAGCGAAGAAATTTGTGTTTGTTTTCCACAAGGCACACGCACATATAGCCGGATGTCGAGACCCTGAGCCTTAATATCCGCCCGCTTGTATCATTTCGGACTTCGCCGAAACTGCTGACGGAGTATGTGCCGAAACCTTTGATCTTACGCCATTCTTTGTTCAAAAAAACACCCTCGTCTATTATACTGCACAAGGGCAATTTGAACAAGATGGAAATTTAAAAAGACGGTGCGCACTTCCGGCGGCGTATCAATAGCCGCCGTACTCGGTGACGAGCCGATAGTCGTTAGACCTTCCCCCCTTTGGGGGCTTGGCACAGGATCACCGTGCCGGAGGCGTTCCCGGTTTAGGTTTTCCCTGTTAGCAAGGCTGTCTCATGCGGCCATTTCCTGCCGCCCTTTCAGCCTCACACCTCTGATAGAGTTCACGCACGCTTCGTCGGCGCATCGCTACGCCGTGAGACTCCTCTGAATCGTGAAGTTGCCCTTTGCCGCGCCGGAGATGGAATACATCGCATCCTCGACGCTGATGCCCATGATGGACGCAACGTCCGCCGCCCGCTGCATGGCCTGTATGGTCATGTTGACGGATTCATACTGCGAAAAGCCGCTGCCCTGAAAGAGAGCGCCCATTTTGTTCGCGGTCTCGTAGTAGTCCGCCATGGAGATGCCTGCGCTTTCCCACGACTTTTCCGCCCACCTTGTGATGTCCTTTGCGTAATTGCCGAAAACGGCCTCCGCGCCGCCCACGCCCTGCTCCACGCTCGAACGGACGTCATAGGTCTGCTTCAGGATGGCGGTCGTTACGGCCTTGGCCGCCGTGTACGCGGCTGCGGAGACCCTGGTTATCGTCCCAAGCGCCTGCTCCGTGCCGCTGATGATGTTGCCTGCGGCGCTCGCCGCCGTCTTTCCGACAGAGACCATGCCTTTGCCGATGTCCTGCATGGTCTTGGCGGCCTTGCTCATGCTGCTCTTCGCGCCGTTGAGACCGCTGTCAAAGCCGCTTGTGTCAAGCCCCAGCGTGGCGAATAATTCAAACAGTTTCATCGCACATGTCCTTTCCGTGTAGTTTTGTCAGCGTGTCCCGCGCCTTGTCCTCCAAGCCGAAGGCGGCGAACATCTGCACGGCAGCGCCGACAGCCTGTCTTGCCTCGGCCTTGGAAGCTTGGGAAGCGCCGGAACGCTTTAAAAGCTCGGAATACGGGGTCGTGTGCGCCAGAAAACTCAAAGCGTCGGCGATGTATACGAAGGCGGAGCGCTCCCTGATCTCCGCCTGAACGAGCAGGAAAAAGTCACGCAGAGAGCGCGGCCTGTACGCGTACAGGACTTTTGTCAGGGTGTATCTTCCGGCTGCTTCCGCTGCGCGAAAAAAGGGACGATGCTGTGGCTGAACGCGCTCATCAGCGCGGGGATGAGTTCGCTTTCCTCCAGTCCGTCCACCTTGTCCGGCTCAATGTCCTTTTCAAGCGCGGCCAGAAACTTCATCGCCTCCGGCTTTTTCCGCATCGCCGCGCCGACCATCTTGAACACGATGGCCGCACGTCTGTCGTCCTTCGGCTCTTCCTTCGTGATGCGCTCCACGCCCCTGTGGACTTCGGGGATGTCCAGCACGTCCCCGATGGATTCCAGCTGCATCGCCAGCTTTTCAAACTTGTCCATTTGTACCTCCGATCATTGCAAAAAGAAGGGGAAGCGCATTCAAACGCTTCCCCGTGTGACTTCAGCTCCCGGCCTTGGCGAAGAACAGATACTTGAAGGGCAGGGTGTCCGTAAAGGTCACGGATGCACTGTGCGCCACGAACTCAAACGGCAGCGTGGCCACGGCCTTGTCGCTCGTCTGGCTGTTGACGCCCGTTGTGCAGAGCGCGTTTTCCATCACGCAGGCGAACAGGCCGTCACTGCCCTGATTGCCGATGAAGGTGACGGATCCGAAATAGTCGCCCTCCCTGATGGTGGCGCGGGGCTGTACGGTGGTGATATTGCCGGAGCTGGTCATATCGGCAGCGCCGGAGACGGCCTTCAGGTTCTCCGGGGTCAGCTCGACCAGTGTGCCGGTCATTTTCGGCTCGACCGTGTCCACCTGATACTGACCCTTGAAGGGCAGGCGCAGGCCGTCGATGTCCGGCTTCCAGTAGGTGCGGTTCTCCTGAATGTTCACGCCGCCCTGCGTTGCGCCGAACCATTTCTTTCTGTTCTCGGTACTCGTGATGAGCGTGAGCAGGGACGCGGCATCGGTCGCGGTGGAGATGTCCACGTCATGGATGAGGATGCCCGCATTGAATACGGTGTTGTTGAAGGTATCGGCGCTCACGGCGGAGACCATGCTTAATGCGCTGTCAGGCGGTGTGGTGGTAGGCATATGTTTTTTTCTCCTTTCTACGTCTTCGCATATCCGGCCAAAAGCCGTCTATGCTCTGCATCTCACGGCAGGCATCGCCGCCGTTTAGTGGTCTGCCTGTCGGCAGACAGGTCATGGTTTGAAAAAATACGCTTCATACCCGACCCGTGCACGGACGATGGTATCATCATCCGGGTCGTCCATGAAGGTTAGGAATGAGGAAGTAT
>CAVFWQ010000091.1:0-8159 GCA_963626285.1 bacterium
AGAATTTTCGGTATACTTGCTCCAGTCAAAGTCCGTGATGCGCAGCGTGCCGTTGCCCTTCATTTCGTAGCTGAACAGGCCGTTCTTGCCCGTTGCCGCCGCCTGCGCGGACAGGAACAGCGCGGCCAGCATTGCCGCCGCCAGTAAACAGATGACCCACTTTTGCCGATTGTTCATAAAAGAACCTCCTCATAAGATATGGTGCAACGCGGAATGTGTCATAAAAATAATATCACATATTTCTATAAATAGCAATATTATTATCAATATTTTCTGAAAGTAATCATTTTTTATACACTATTTATGAAAAGAAAGGCGAGGGAAAGAGCATGATCGGCGAACGGCTTCAGGAAATCCGCAAGGATAACGGCGACACCCAAAAGACACTGGCGGAAAAGCTGCACGCATCGCTGTATGCCGTGCGCTGCTGGGAGCAGGGAAAGAGCGACCCCAGCCATGACACGCTGGTGGCCATATGTCGGCTGTACCATATTTCCGCCGATTATTTGCTCGGGCTGACAGATGAAGACCCGATTTTTGCTCAGCGTAAACAGCAAGCGCTCACGCCGAAAAATCTCGCCTTATTGAAGCGCTTTGAAGCCTTTCTCTTTTACGAACAGGAAAAGCATATGACGGATGAATGATGAAAATTTCAACAAAGAAATAGTTTCGATAAGGAGGCGATGCGCATGATGGGGGAAAGGCTGTCGGCGCTGCGCAGGGACGCAGATTTGACGCAGGATGATTTGGCCATCATTCTGAATATCAACAAGCATTCTATTTCCTCCTATGAAAGAAATAAGAGCGAGCCGCCGGAGGACATCAAGATAGCCATTGCCAAATATTTTCAGGTGTCCGTTGATTATCTTTTGGGCGTGAGCGATCATCCCGCACCGATTGCCTGCACTGCGCCCGTGCTTCGCCTGCCGTCCGCCTTTCCGCCCGACATGATGCCGGAACTGAAAAGCTATGTTGATTTTTTGATGTATAAGAGCACACAAGGGTAGTTTTTCTGTATAGGCGGTGACGGCATGGATTATTATGACATCGGGCAGCGAATCCGCAAAATTCGCAAGGCGCGTGGGCTTTCTCAGGAGCAGCTTGCCGAAAAGGTCGGCATCTCCACCACGCACATGAGTCACATTGAAACGGGAAATACCAAGCTCAGCCTGTCTGTTTTTGTCGGCATTGCCGCTGCGCTGAAGGTGCAGACCGATTTCCTTTTATATGATAGGCCGCGTGAGAGCGTCAGCGCCGCCGCGCAAGCGATTTCTTCTATTATAAATGGCTGTGATGCTGCGCAGGCGCGCATCTTGACCGAGATAGTCCGTGCCGCAAAGCAGGCGATGGATGCTTATCAGTAAAAAAGATTGGGTTGCCGGTTCGGTTCAGTCATTATAAGCATCGGATAATCGGGAAACATATCTTTTGTGAAGCATGAAAGGTACAGTATGAATCATTTGACGAAAATTTGACTTTTTACATCAAAAGGACTATTCAAAGCGGTTTGAATGTAGTATAATATGTTCACCCAAATTCTACATTTTGAGGGAGGGCGTGCAAATGCTGCATCCTTTATTTGAATTTTCATGGGCGGAGGTTCTGATTCGCATTTTCGTGGCCGTTGTCATCGGCGGGGCAGTGGGCATCGAACGCGAATATAAAAACCGTCCGGCCGGTATGCGCACCCATGTGCTTGTCTGCTTGGGCGCGACCATGATTGCGCTGCTGGAATGCCTGACGCGCACGGACATGACCGGTCAAACAGGCAATGTCACCATGACCTTCGGCCGCCTGAGCGCACAGGTCATCAGCGGCATCGGCTTTCTCGGCGCGGGAACGATTTTCATCGCCCAGAAAAAAATCGCCGGTCTGACCACGGCAGCCAGCCTGTGGAATGTCGCCTGCCTTGGTCTGC
Source organism: bacterium (assembly GCA_963626285.1). Classification (GTDB taxonomy): domain Bacteria; phylum Bacillota; class Clostridia; order Christensenellales; family Aristaeellaceae; genus CAVDRM01. The sequence goes on from CAVFWQ010000091.1 coordinate 1,919, forward strand.
TCGTCGGCTTCGGCTACTATGTCGTCGCCATCATCTGCTGCGGCATCATTCTGGTTGTGCTGATGCTGCTTCAGCGCATCATCCATGTGAACGCCATCAAGCGTGTGGAAATCAAATTCACCAACCGCTCCGAAACGCTGCCCTTCATTAACAACTACTTTGACCGGCAGGGCATCAAGGTGCTGGATATGGACTTCCATATTGAATCCGCCGCCGATATCGGCACGCCGGACGAAAATGTATACACCAATCTGTATACCCTGCATCTTCCCGCTAAAATGACCTATACGGATATCGTGACCTGCTTGGCGGAATATAAGAGCATCCAATCCGTTCGCACCCGCAATACATAAGCCGCTTCGTCAAAAAAATTTGAAAAAGAGGCCGAAAAGCGTCATTTGCCACTGGCGCAACGGCCTCTTTTGTGATATGATAATTTATGCTTATGCGTTCGGCATAAGCGGGAAGGTGAATGACGTGACCAGAGTCGAGAAAATCATTCAGCAAACGGGCTTGCAGTCCGGCGAAGCCGTCATGCTGTCCAAGCCGTCTAACATTTTTTACGCCAGCGGCTATACGGGCGAGGGAATCGCGCTGATTGCCCATGACCTGTGCGCCATTGTGACGGATTTCCGCTATACGGAGCAGGCAGGCCGTCAGGCGCCCGCATTTAAGGCGTATGAAATCAAAACAGGCCAGTCGCATTACGCCTTGGCTGATGAGCTGCTGCACGACCATCACATCAGCACCGTCCGCTTTGAGGCGGATGAGGTGACGGTGGCCGGATTTGAGCAAATCAAGCGGGACATGGCCGGCATGACATTTTCCGCACTGCACGGCGAGGTCGAAAAGGTGCGCCAAATCAAGGAGGACGGTGAAATCGCCCTGATTGAGGAGGCCTGCGACATTTCCGTCCGTGCCTTTGAAAAGCTGCTCGGCATGGTCAGGGAAGACATGACGGAGCAGGAGCTGCGCATCGCGCTGGACTTTGAAATGCTCAAATTAGGCGGAGACGGCAATGCTTTTGATACCATTGTGGCATCCGGAGAAAACGGCTCTCTGTGCCATGCCGTTCCCGGCCCGCGCAAGCTCCGCAGGGGCGATATGGTCACATTGGACTTCGGCGCAAAAAAGGGCGGCTACTGCGCCGATATGACGCGCACTTTTGCTCTCGGTCAGCCGAGCGCGGAAATGAAAAAGATTTATGATGTCGTTTTTCAGGCGCAGAACACGGCGCAGGATGCGCTCCATGCGGGCTTGCGCGGCTGCGATGTGGATAAAATCGCCCGCGACATCATTGACAATGCCGGGTATAAGGGCTGCTTCGGTCATGGGCTGGGGCACAGCGTAGGCATTGACATCCACGAATCTCCCCGCCTGTCTGCGACCTGTACGGACGTACTGGAGGAAAATGTCACCATGACGGTGGAGCCCGGCATTTATGTTGCCGGTTTGGGCGGCGTGCGCATTGAAAATACCTGCGTCATCGGCCGCGAAAGCTCCCGCACCTTAGTTCATGCACCAAAGGAGCTTATTATTCTGTAAGCTGCTTATGCAACCATCCTATATCAAGAATAAAATGGAGGAAGAGAACATATGATTACCGCTGGCGATTTCAAAAAGGGCATTACCATCGAGTGGGACGGTGGCGTTTGGAACATCGTGGACTTCCAGCATGTGAAGCCCGGCAAGGGCGCGGCCTTCGTCCGCACCAAGATTAAGAACGTCATGACCGGCGCTGTCGTGGAGCGCACCTTCAACCCCACCGACAAGATGCCCCGCGCTGTCATCGAGACCAAGGAAATGCAGTACCTGTACAATGACGGCGACCTGTACTATTTCATGGATCCCGAAACCTTTGAGCAGATGCCGCTGAGCAAGGAGGCCGTTGAGGACGCCATCCGCTTCGTGAAGGAAAATGTCAATGTGACCATCCGCTACTTTAAGGGCAAGGCCTTCTCCGTGGAAGCGCCCAACTTTGTGGACTTGGAGGTCACCAAGACCGAGCCCGGCTTCAAGGGCGACACTGCCTCCAACACCTACAAGCCCGCCACCGTGGAAACCGGCTACGAGCTGATGGTGCCGCTGTTCATCAACATCGGCGATGTGATTAAAATCGATACCCGCTCCGGCGAATATCTGTCCCGCGCCTAAAACAGAAAATGAAATCACGATACATCGTGCTTTCATTGACATTGATTTCCTGCGGACTGCGTCAAAAATGACAGAGAGATCGTGTTTTGACCGTTCAAGCTATGCGTAAGGCCGATCAAACAGGCTGAACTCGCCGCTGCTGTTGAACTGCTAGGAAGGGGCTGCCCCTTTCGTGCTGCTTCAAGGGTTTGCGGCAGTATCCCATTACTCTGGCAGTCATGCCGGACAACCAAATCAAAGAAAGGAAACAACATGAGCAATTTAACGGATCATGTCTCCTACATCAAGGGTCTGGCGGAAGGAATGAAGCTGGACACCGCCACCAACGAGGGCAAGCTGATTTCCAAGTTGCTGGATGTCATGGCGGAAATGGCGGAGGAAAACGCCGCGCTGCGCAAGGATCTGGACGAGCTGAATGAATATGTGGAATCCATCGATGAGGACTTGGCTTCGATGGAGGAAGCGCTCTTCGGCGATGGGGATGAGGACGGCTGCGATTGCGGCTGTGGCTGCGGCCACCATCATCACGACGGCGATGAGGACGAAGAAGACGATGACGAAGCAGAAGATGACCATGTCGTCGAATACACCTGCCCGCACTGCGGAGAGGAAATGACCTTTGAGGTCGATAACTTCGATTTTGATGAGGACTATCTCTGCCCCAACTGCCATCAGCCTCTGTTCCCTGAAGAGGAAGCAGAAGAGGATGATGATGAGGACGATGAGGAATAATCCAAAGTCCGAATAATCCAAAGCCGCTCTTTGAATGCTCAAGGAGCGGCTTTTGGCTGTATCGAAAAGGACTGCCTCGTTTATCAGGCAGTCCTGAATATTTTAAGGAAGAATTATTCCTGATTCAGCAGCAGTCCTGCGCGGACATTCAGCGCTTCCTGGTCGATGGCATCCTCAAAGAGCTGATTTAAGGCAGGCTGACCCTTTTGCGCCAGCACCTGACGCAGCTTTTCTGCCAGCGCTTCCTCAGCATCGGTGAATTGCAAATCATCGCGCTGGGTGCGGCAGGAGGCCAAATCGAGCTGAACATTCTCGGTGTCATCGGCCAGCGTCCAGACCGCGTTGGCGGCAGAGCGTAGCTTGCGCAGCAGCATTTCCGACACTTCATCGCCATTGACACGGGTCAGGGCGATGATGGTCAGGCTGCCTCCCTCCTTGGTCAGGCGGGCTGCGCCGAAGAAGCAGCGGACGCGGCTGAAGGCGTAGCCTGTCACTCCGCAGGGAAGGGGACGGGCATTCTGCGGCGCGGCCATGTCATAGGCGTTCAGCAGCCGATTCATATCATCAACAATGATGACGACATCATTTTTCTGCTCCACGAGACGCATGGCGCGTTCCAGCGCCAGCTCGCACACGCGAACCTGCGTTTCGGGCGTTTCGTCCATGTTGGCGGCCAGCACTTCGCCCTTTACCTTGTCCCGAAGGGCGGTGGCCTCCTCCGGCTTTTCGTCGATCAGCAGCATCATCTGCTTGGTACTGGGGTGACGCTGAGAAATCGTATCCGTCAGCATCTTTAAGAAGGCATTCTGATTCGCAGCGGACGGGGAGGCGACCAAGGCACGTTGGCCGAAGCCCAAGGGACAGAGCGTATCGATTTGGCGCAGAAGGATGTTTCCGGCTGCACGCGGGGTCAACACAAGGCGCTTGCGCGGATACATGGCGGTCATCTGGTCAAACTGCGGCCGTTCGCCCACATCATCGACGGGGACATCGTTGACCTTGGTGATGTAAAGGAGGTTGCTGAAGCGGTCGGTGTCACGCGGGACGCGGGTCTTGCCCTCGATATAGTCGCCGGAGCGCAGATGAAAGCGCCGAATCTGCGCATAGGATACATATACATCATTCTTGCCCGGCAGCAAGCCGTTGGAGCGGAGGAAGCCGTGTCCCTCCGGCTGCGGCTCTAAAATGCCGCTGCCGTCAACGCATTCTCCGGCAGACATCAGGTCATTCAGCGTGGGACGCTGCTGCACGGCATTGTCACGCGGGGCATAGCCCGCATTATATCCGCTGTTATAGCCCGCGCTGCGCGGCTGATAAGAGGAGCGGTAATCCTGATAGCCGGATTGACGCTGCTCATACCCGCCGGACGCACGGTAATCCTGCGGGTTGTCCTGCTGATAGCTGTTTTGGTCGGCAGGACCGAAGCGCTGCGGTGCGGGATAGGAGCGCTGCTGTGGCGCAGGGGTCTGCGTCTGCGGATAGGTCGGACGCTGCTGAACGGGCGCTTGTGTCTGACCGTAGGCGGGACGCTGCTGTCCCGGTGTGCGCGGCTGATAGCCGGCACCGGTGTTCTGATAATTCGGGTTCTGATAGCCGGAATTTTGATAGGAAGGATTCTGATAATTCTGCGCCTGATAATTGCTGGGGGAGAAGGCACGGGGATTATGCCATGCGCGGGCGCCTTCCATTGTAAAGGCAGGGGCTTTGCTGGAGATGGAACTTAACACGCTGGGGCGCTGCTGCGCCGGTGCAGCGGTCTGCGCAGGGGCGGCGGAGGCCGCTGCCGCAGGGACGGAGGAAGCCTCCTGCTTGGAAGCACGAGCGGCATTCGCCGTCAAAACGGGCACATCATCATCACCGTTCCAGCCGCTGTCGTCATCGGTGATGATGAATGCGGAACGGACGCGGGGCTGCGCGGCCGTTTCCGGCGCGGACTCCGCAGCAGAAGCGGTCGGCACGACAGGCTGTGCGGCGGCAGCGTTCTTTGCGGCAGCGGCCTGCAATTTTTCCACAATGCCCTGCTTGTTGATGCCGGCTCCCAGCTTCACGCCCATTTCCTTGGCCAAGCTGCGAAGTTCCAATACGCTCATGCTTTCAAAATTTTCACTCATGTTTGACAATGCCTCCGATATAAAATTGAATGTTGGGAAAATGAGATGATAGAAGAATTATTTGCGGGCGACGAGAACGTCGCGGGATACGGCCTGTTCAACACGGTGTTCAAACCCTGTATAGGGCGCATCAAGGACGGTCAGCCCGCCGCTTTGCAAAAGTGCGGCCAGCACATCCCTTTTCAGCGTGTAGGTGTTGAAGGAAACGGAAAGCCCGCCGCCTTTTTTTAATGCGGCCTTCCATAGGGGGATGGCCTCGGCAAGGAGAGATTCCAAGACGTCAACTGTTTTTCCCTTTGTCGGCGCGTGCTGAACGCCGTATGGCAGGTCAACGCAGAGGATGTCCGCCGTTTCCTTGGAAACAGCCGGAACAGCGCTTCGGGCATCCGCATGAATGAAGGAAAGAAACCGCCGATTGTCCTTTTCGCCGATGCTGTACCGTGTTTCCGGCGCACTCCTGCCATGGCTCAGCGTCTTGGAGGAGTGCTTGACGGAAAAGCCGATGCGTTCAAATTTGAAAAAGTTTTCCGTGTAGCACATCCCCTCGTGCAGAGAACGGGCGTCGGCATCCAAGCCGACGGCATTCATGCCTTCGGTCAGCGCACAGAAAAGCGCTGTTCCGCGGCCGCACATGGGGTCAAGCAGCGTGAGCGGGGCTTCTGCCCGTGTTTTACAGGCACAGAGTGCCAGATTGATGAGCAGGCGGGTAAAGGTGGCATTCGTTTTGCCCTTGTATTTCGGCACATCCGGCATATGCGGGGGAACAAAGGCGGAACGGCAGACCTCGACAGGGCGCAAAGCACCGCTGTTCTCTGCTTCCGCGGCAAAGTAAAGACAGGAATGGCGGAATAAAAGCGCAAGAGCGTCCGTTCTGTCATTTGGCAGGGAAAAGGCTAAAAAATCAGCGCCTCCCATATGCGTGAGGGAGACAGATGAGTTAATCCCCGCTTTGTCCAATAGGCATTCCAGTTCATGTACAGACAGGCTGTGCAGCACCTGTTGATAGCGTGCATTTTCATGGGGTTTCAACGCAAATACTAAATTCAATGAATCGCCTCGTGAAAAAAATACAGTGTATTCAACCACAAAATCATTATACCAAAGAAGGATGCGTTTTGCAAGAAAAAAATCAAACTATTTTGCAATGGATTGTTGAGCTATAATACATAGGTAACACCAAAGGGAAGAGAAAAGAGAACTCATGTGGTAGAATAGCAAGTAGCAACAAACCAGCCATCACAGAG
>CAVFWQ010000092.1:0-7897 GCA_963626285.1 bacterium
AGACCTTCAAGGAGTTCGCCGAGGACACCAGCCTGAAGGGCCGCATCTCCATGGGCAACCCCCTGACCTCCGGCACCACCATGGCGGCCGTGGCCAGCCTGAGCGACAAGTACGGCTATGACTACTTCACCGCGCTGGGCAACAACGACGTGATGATCGAATCCGGCTCCACCGCGCTGGCGAAGCTGCAGACCGGCGAATGCGACGTCATCATGATTCTGGAAGAATCCGTGCTGAAGGAGCGCAAGGAAAACGGCTCCCACATCGCCTGCATCTATCCCGATGACGGCGTCATCCTGATCCCCTCCACCGTGATGACCGTGGCTGAAGACCGCAGCGCCAACGTCAACATCGAAGCCTGCGAAGCCATCACCGACTACCTCCTGAGCGAGGAAGGACAGAAGTTCATGATCGAGGGCTATATGCACTCCGTCCTGAAGGGCTTTGCCGAAGTTCCCTATGATTCCGTTGACACCGACGGCCTGATCGAAAAGGACATGGGCGTTGACTGGGAGCGCTGCTACAAGAACCGCGAAGAGATCCGCACCAAGTTCCAGGAAGCCGTTACCATTCAGAAGTAATGCATGATCGAATGAGAAAATAACCAATACGCGAGCCAAATGGGGGAAGTTGTCCTTGCGGCGACTTCCCCCGTATTTTAAGGAGTGTTGTTCATGCAGACACGTCTACAGGAACAAGGAAGAAAAGACCCGGAGGAGCTGCGCAGCAAAATCGTGCTGCTCGTTTTATTGCTGCTGGGCGCAGCGCTTATCGCTGGCGGCCTTTGGGGAATGCGGCAGTATCAGGCCTCCGGCTTTGACCAGGAAAACGCCTACAAATATATTAACAGTTTATCAAATGACATCCGCGCTCTTTATCATGACGCGATCCAGCCCATCACCGAGGGCTTTGACCAAAAAGAAAGCGATGCGCTGACCGAGACGGCCGTTGCGCTGCTCAGGGAAAACTGGAGCAGTGCGGCGAAGGAGGATAAGTCCGCCCGCGTCGATGCCGATTTGTCCGGGCTTTCCGGCGCGGCGCTTCAGGAAAAGGCGCTGAAGCTCCTCTCCGTTTCCTATGCCATGAGCGGCCCGAAGGTCGTCTCCGCGGAGAAGAAGGAGATGGCCAAGTGGACGGCTGCGCAGCGCACCAAGGAGCGCACGGCCATGCTGCACGCCGTCACGGGCGAAAACGCCGAGCTGTCCGAATTCGTAAAGGGCTTTATCGGGGACAAAACGGGCACGGAGCGCGCTTCTTCGCTGCTTCAGCTCTTTTTCGTCAGCGCCAACGAAGCCAATGAGCCGCTGGAGACGGAGACCGTCAACAACCTGAAAAAGGCTGTCCGCAATGCCGAAGCGCGGCTGACGGCGTATGAAATGGCGGTCGGCGGCAATATTTCCCTGATGACGCGGCTGCTCGTTTCGCACAGCCGCACGGCCGTGCTGATAGGCATCCTGCTGGTATTGGATATTCTGCTGCTGTCCCTGATGCTGTATTGGGATCACAGCTGGCATTTGGATTTCAAATGGGTCATGATCTTCGCCATCGTCGATTTTATGCTGGTCTTCCAGGTCCTGCCGATGGTGTATCTGGTCATCAAGGCCTTCTTCCCCGAGGGCGCCTTCACCTTCCATGTCTTTGAGCGCCTGTACACCTATTCCATGAATCTGGGCGCGCTCAAGAACACGCTGATCGCCGCGTTTGCGACCATGGTGCTGGGCACGCTGCTGGCCTTCCCGCTGGCGTGGCTGGTGGGGCGTACCAACCTGTACGGCAAAAAATTCTTCCGCTCCCTCTTTGTGCTGACCTACATGGTGCCGCCGTATGTGGGCGCGATGGCGTGGCTACGGCTGCTGAACCCGAATGTCGGCACGATCAACGAATTTCTGCGAATGCTCTTTCGCCTGGGCGACACGCCCGGCCCGCTGAACATCTACACCCTGGGCGGGCTTATCTGGGTGCTGACCACCTTCTATTATCCCTACGCCTTTATCACGATTTCCCGCGCTATGGAGAAGATGGATCCGTCCCTGGAGGAGGCCAGCCGCATTTCGGGCGCCTCTCCCCTGCGCACGGTTTTCCGCATCACCCTCCCCATGATGACCCCCAGCCTGATTGCGGGCGCTCTGCTCGTGTTCGTCGCCGCCATGAGCTGCTACGGCATTCCCTCCATCATCGGCGCGCCCGGCAAGGTGCACACCGTGACGACGCGCATCATCGAATACATGGGGCTCGGCTCGCAGGGCATCAGCGATGCGACGGGTCTGGCGGTCTTCCTGATGGCGCTGGCCATCATCATCCTCTATGTGTCGGACTTTGTGGTGGCGCGGAAGCAGTACATCACCGTGTCCGGCAAATCCACCCGCCCGAATATCGTTGACCTGGGCAAATGGCGCATTCCGCTGACCGTCATCGTCAGCCTGTTCGCCGTCATCGTGGTGCTTATCCCCTTTGCCACCATCCTGACCACCTCGTTCAAGATCGATGTCGGCAAGTCGCTGTTTGCGGAGGGCAACTTCACCTTCGGCCAGTGGGAGACCATCTTCTCCCGCGCCGAAACGATGAACTGCTTAAAGAACAGTTTGATCTTCGGCACGATAACGGCGACCATCGGCATCGTTGTCGCCTGCACGATGTCCTATCTCCTCCAGCGCACGAAGATCCGCGGGCGCAAGCTGCCGGACTTCCTGATCACGCTCGGCTCCGGCACGCCGTCCGTCGTCATCGCGCTGGGGCTCATCATGACCATGAAGGGCAGCTTCGGCGTCAACATCTACAACACCGCCTCCATCATCATCATCGCCTACCTCATCAAATACCTGATGATGGGCATGCGCACCGTGGTCAGCGCCATGAGCCAGATCCACGTCTCTTTGGAGGAATGCAGCCAGATCTCCGGCGCAACGTGGCTCCGCACCATGTTCAGGATCACCGGCCCGCTGATTTTCCCCTCCATCGCAGCCGGCTGGTTCCTGATTTTCATTCCCAGCTTCTACGAGCTGAGCATGACCACGCTGCTGTACTCCAACACCACCAAGACCATCGGCTTCCAGCTCTATGAATACTGGACGTTCACCAGCCAGCCGCAGAGCTGCGCCATGGCGTTCGGCATCCTGATGATCGTCGTGGGGCTGAATTTCCTGCTGAATAAATTGACAAAAGGCGAATTTTCCATTTGATCAAACCGCTCATTCTTTCACAAAGGAGTTGGAAGCATGTCCAGCGTAACCATTCAAAACATCACCAAAAGCTTCGGCAATGTCGTCGTGCTCGACCATTTCAACGCCGTGTTTGCGGACAGCGAGTTCGTCACCCTCCTGGGTCCCTCCGGCTGCGGCAAAACGACCATGCTGCGCATCATCGCCGGCTTTGAAAAGCCGACCTCCGGCAGCGTGCTGTTTGACGAGCGCGTGGTGTCCTCCGACAAGGTCTTCATTCCGCCGGAAAAGCGCGACATCGGCATGGTGTTCCAGAGCTACGCCGTCTGGCCGCACATGACGGTGTTTGAAAACGTGGCGTACCCGCTGCAAATCAAGAAGGTAGATAAGGCGACCATCAAAAAGAAGGTCGAGCACGTGCTGGAGGTCGTTCACCTGATGCAGTACCGCGACCGCATCCCCAGCCAGCTTTCCGGCGGCCAGCAGCAGCGCGTGGCGCTGGCCCGTGCGCTGGTGGCAGAGCCCGCCCTCCTTCTCTTGGACGAGCCGCTGTCCAACCTGGATGCGAAGCTGCGCGAGAGCATGCGCTTTGAAATCAAGGAGATCCAGCGGGAATACGGCATCACCGTCGTCTACGTCACCCATGACCAGACCGAGGCGATGGCCATGAGCGACCGCATCGTCGTCATCAACCGCGGCGTGATTCAGCAAATCGGCACCCCGAAGACGATCTATAACGAGCCGTCCAACCCCTTCATTGCGGACTTTGTCGGCAAAATCGAATTTTTGGAGGGCAGGGCGGAAAACGGCTTCATCACCCTCGACGGCTGCGGCCAGCGCCTGCCGTACGACGGCGACATGAAGGGCGACGTCATCGTCGGCATCCGTCCCGAGCAGGTCAAATATGCAAAGGACGACGGGCAGGGCGCTTTGCAGGGCACCATCAAGAGCCACTTCTATCTGGGCGATGTGGACGACAGCCGCGTTGATCTGGGCTGCGGCAGGGAGCTGCGCGTCATCGGCGACCCGTATGAGAGTATGGGCGTCGAGGTCGGTCGGCAGGTGCGGCTGGATGTCCGCAATTTCCTCGTCTACCCCGCCTCCGGCGAGGACTTCCGGAAGATTTTGACCTAAGTTTCATCCTCCATTCGCCGTGCGGCGCAAAGAAAAAATCAGCAAAAGATCCGAGCCCGTTCCCGAAAGGAAAAAGCGGCTCGGATCTTTTTTGGCGTCTTCAGACGCAAAAGCATATCAGCTTGGTGCGGCAGGCGGGACTTGAACCCGCAAGCTCAGAGAGCGTCAGATTTTAAGTCTGATTCGTATGCCGATTCCGACACTGCCGCACAGCAAAGCTATTATACCGCATTCGGCCTTGTTCCGCAAGACCGCGAGCCATATTTTTTCCGTTCGTGTGATTTTCGTGATCTTGCCCGAAGCCCCGCCGCTAAGTGCTCTCCCGCATCCGCCAGTTTCGTCCCTTTGCGTTTGCGACGTGGCAGCAGAAGCCGCGGGTGCGCTCGGTGATGCGCGAGCCGATGGCCTCGTCCGCGGCGGTGATGTCCGCCAAAGACAACTCGCCGGAGAAAATGGTCGGCAAATCCCGAATATAACGGCGGTTGACGATCTCAAACAGCAGCCTTAGGTCTGCGCTCGTGATGGCTCTGTCGCCGCCGACGGGCTTTAACACATCGTCCAGATACAGGACGGGCGCATCCGCCAGCGGCGCAAGGAGCGTCTCAAAGTCCGGCTCGGCGGCGTGCGCCTTCAGCATCCGCGCCTCCTTCGTCCACAGCACATAGCGGACGGACATCCCCGCCGCCAGGAGCTTTCCGCAGACGGCCGTACACAGGTGCGTCTTGCCGCAGCCGGGCTGACCGCCCACATACAGCCACGGCCTGCGCCCCGCCTTTTTGTCAAGCAGCGCGCCGATATAGTGCCTGCCCATGTCCAGGAGCTGCCCCTGCCACTGTTCGAGCGTTTGAAAGCGCTCCAGCGTCATTTCCCGCACGGCCGCATCAAGGCCGGATTCCTTCAGCAGGCGCTCCGCCTGCCTCTGTTTTTGGCAGACGCAGGGATAGACAAAGGGATAGCCGGCGCGCTCGTCCGGGAACGCATCGCCGATGTAGGCAAAGCCCGTGCCGTCGCAGAGGGGGCAGACCTCCTCGCGCTGCTTCACGCTCCTGTGCTGCCGCTGCATCTGCTCGATTTCCCTGGCGAAAACCTTCCGGTTGCGCGCCGTGATTGCCTCCAACGTGCCGTCCGTCTCCGGCAGCTTGTCGCCGAAGCGCTCCCCGCAGCCCTGCATGATTTCGTCAAACGTCATGTCCGCACCTCCCTTACAGGCTCATCATGCCCGGAATTTCAACTGCCGGCTTTGCGTCCGGCTGATTTTTCTGCGTGCTTCGCTCGCGCAAAATCCACGTCCGCACCGATGCCCGCCAGTCCCGCATGGGCTGGCTGCCGACCCTCCAGCCCTTGGACGCATAAAAGCTGCAAAAGCGCTCCGCGTCGATGTCCGCGCCCTGCCTTCGGCAGTAGGCGGCGACCTCGTCGGCTGTCGGCGGGGTGAAGGGCGGGGAGGAAGACCCGGAGGGAGCGTCCCGCCTGCCCACATCGGCCCTGCCGTCCGCCGAAGGCATACCAAAAGCCTCAAGGGTTTGAGAGGGAGCGTCCCCTTTCCCCTCTCTCTCTTTTTCTTTTTCCTCTCCTGACCTGACCTTCCCTAACCTACCCTCTCCTAACCTGACCTGTGACGGAAAACGGTTGTCAGCTTTTTGCATTTGGTTGTCAGTCGGCGGCGTTTGGTCGTCGGTTTGCGGCATTTGGTTGTCAGCCGGTTGACAGCTGTCCGTCAAGTGCGCGGAAAAGGCGGCGGACGGCTGCCCGTTGTCCGCTGGCGATGCGCTTTTATCTTCCGTCATGGCGGCAAAGGGCGGGCAGGTGTCCGCGTCATGCCCGTCCGCGCCTGTCTCGGCTGTCCTGTCCCTGTCCTCCTCCGTCCGCAGACGGTACACGCCGCTGCGGTCGAGCGTCACCATCTCCCGCTCGTCGATGAACGCCGTGCTGCGGTGTCGGTCGGCGCGGAGGGCATTGCTGACCAGCCAGTGGCGAATCAGCACCACGCCGCTGTCAAAGCAGAGCAGAAAGCCGGCGCTGACCAGCGCCTCCAGCTCCTCCCTGCCCGCGCCGACGGAGCGCGCCGTGCTGCGGGCGCTGCACAGGAAGCCGTCGTCGTCCGCCCCCATGTTCAGATGCATATACAGCGCCTGCGCCGCCAGCGGCAGATCCCGAAATCTGTCCGTCTCCACGACGGACCTGGAAAGCATTCTTCTTTCGGCCAAAGTGATTCTCCCTTCCATGATGTTTTTTCCGCGGGGACGCATTCCCGCATCCCCGCACGAACATCATACAGGAAGACACCCGTGCAAAACCGGCGGATTTTCTGCGAATTGCAAGGGAAATGGGAATATATGGAAGAATTCGCACTTGACGAAACCGCCGCGGGCGCGTACAATAGAGAAGAGAAAACGGAGTATAAAGTGCCCGTGCTTTTTGATATACATTTTTGATTTGCAGCAAGGAGACGCCATGATTACGACAGTCACTCTGAATCCCTGCATTGACCGCAGCGTGCATATATCCGACCTGAAGGTGGGCGGCTATAACCTTGTCAGCCGCTCCCGAACGGACTTGGGCGGAAAGGGCATCAATGTCAGCATCGTCGCCCACGCCCTGGGCTATGCCACCCGCGTACTGTGCCTTGACTATATGGACGGCGGCACGCTTTTGTCCGACGGGCTGCTGCAGCTGGGCATTCCCAGCGTTTTGGTGCCCGCCTACGGCCGTCTGCGCGAAAATCTGAAGCTCTATGACGCGGAAACGGGCGAGATGACGGAAATCAACGAACCCGGCTCGCCCATCGACCAGAGCACGATGACGCGCATTTTGCAGCGGTTTGACGCGCTTTTGTCTGACACGGACGTGCTGGTGCTGAGCGGCAGCGTCCCGCCCGGTGTGGACGCAGAAATATACGCCCACCTGATTCAAAGGGCGAAGGAGGCTAAGGCGTTCACCGTGCTGGATGCGGCGGGAGAGCTGCTGCGCGAGGGCATCAAGGCAGGCCCCGACATCATCAAGCCCAACCGCTTTGAGATGGAGACCCTGTGCGGGCGCACGCTGGACACGCTCGAGATCGCCTTGGAGGAGGCGCAGAAGGTGCTGGACGAAGGCGTTGGCGCCGTGTGCCTGTCGCTGGGCGACAAGGGCGCGCTTTTGCTGGACGGGAAAGAGCGCTGGTATGCGCCGGGCGCGTCCGTGGAGGTGCGCGGGATGCAGGGCGCGGGCGATTCGCTGGTCGCCGGCCTGTGCATCGGCCGCATCGAGGGCTGGAGCACGGAGCGCACCCTGTGCACGGGCATCGCGCTGGCACAGGGCTCGCTGATGCGCGAGGGAACGCAGCTGTGCACAAGGCAGCTCTTTGAGCGCCTGATCGATACGGTCAGAGCCGAGCGGGTGTGAGCGCCGGAAAAGGCAGCGCCGCACACATGGGGCGGCGCGATAAATCCTCTGGGTGTCCAAAAACCGCGTTTTTGATAAGCTCCATGCAGGATGAAGAACTTTATTCTGCATGACAAGACTGCGGACATGATTTTCCTCAGCTGACGCTCCGAAAAATCGCCCCGCACGACCGGCAAAGCCGGTCGATACGATAAAATATGAAGGGGCTGCCGCCCCTTCAT
>CAVFWQ010000093.1:0-7596 GCA_963626285.1 bacterium
ATGACGACCAATTTCTGGCGGATGTGCTGCTGTCAATTCATGCGTAAACCGTGAAAAAAGGCTTGCGCTGCATTGAAATAGGAAAAAAGATATAGTATAATGTTTTGTGCCGTATGAGACGGCTTTGCGTCATGAATGAACCCGCAAGGATGCGCAGAGCAGCCGTATCTTTCAGACGTTCTTTTGTATGCTTGGATGGCTGAAGGCTTGCGGATGGTTCCGAAATGCGGTATGCTGAATCTGTGAATTATCGAAGCGAATTACGCAAAGAAAGGAATTTTCCTGTCCATGAAAAAGAAAAGCTCAAAGTACGCCTACATTGCCGCATTCATCACGGCGGGCTTGGTCACGCTGCTTTACTCGGCAGTTTTTCCGTTTTACCGCATCATGGACTATCTGATTTGCGCGGCTGTCGCGCTGTTGCTGGCGCGGCTGATTTTTGTGATGGCAGGCGGGGTGGACACCAGCAAAAAAGCGCCGCCGCAAAAGAAGATTCCCCTGACGGGAGACCAGACGGTGGACGGGCTTGTGCAGCGCGGGCAGGAGATGCTTTCAAAAATCCGTTCGGAAAACGATTTGATTCCCGATGAGGAACTGTCCGCCAAGATTGACAAACTGGAGGATATATCCAATAAAATCTTTCTGACGGTCGTGGAACATCCGGCCAAAGCCCCGCAGATTCGCCGCTTTATGGAATACTATCTGCCGACGACGCTGAAAATGCTGACCGGCTACCGCAAGGTGGATGAGCGCAATGTCACGGGTGAAAATGCGCAGACCATGAAAAAGAATGTCGAGGATGCGATGGATGTGGTGCTGGCTGCGTTTGACAAGCAGCTTGACCAGATGTATCACGATGACATGCTGGATATTTCCACCGACATTGACGTGCTGGAGACCCTGCTTAAACAGGACGGCTTGATTGACAGCGGTCTGCATGAAAAGAACAATCAATAATTTTTGATAAATATTGTGAGGAGGATATCAACGATGAGCGAACAGAACAATGCGCAGGCAGCGGCACAGGCAACGCAGGAATCGGTACTGACGCTGAATTCTCAGGCATCCGATAAAGCGCAGCTGGAAAATACCGCAAAAATGCTGGAGGAATACGCCCATACGCCCGCCCCGCAGGAGGCGGCTGAAATCGTCAGCCAATGGGACAGCTCGTTGAGCGAAGAGGAAATGCGCGAGATCGAGGCTTTCGCAGAGAAGATTGACCTGACGAATCCCGACCATGTGATGCTGTACGGTGCGGACGCGCAGAAGAAGGTTTCTTCCTTTGCCGATACGATTTTGTCCGATGTGAAGACGGATGACACAGGCGATGTGGGGGATATGCTCATCCAGCTTATCAGCGAGCTGAAGGGCTTTGAGGGCGTGACGGAAAAGCCGAAGGGTATTCGTGCGCTGTTTTCCTCCTCCAAGCGCCAGATTGCCACGATCAAGGCAAAATATGACGATGTGGCCACCAATGTGGAGAAGATCTCCTCCGGCTTGGAGGCGCATCAGGTGCAGCTCCTCAAGGATGTGGCGATGTTTAATCATCTGTATGATATGAACATGACCTATTTCCATGAGCTGACCATGTACATTGTCGCCGGCGAAAAGCGTTTAAAGCAGGTGCGAGAGACGGACTTGGCTGCGCTCAAGGAAAAGGCCGAAAAATCCGGCGATGCGATGGATGCACAGGCGGCGAATGACTTGGCTTCGCAGTGCGACCGCTTTGAGAAGAAACTGCACGATTTGAAGCTGACGCGCCAGATTTCCATGCAGATGGCGCCGCAGATTCGTCTGCTTCAAAATAACAATTCTCTGCTGGTGGAACGCATTCAGTCCACCTTGGTCAACACGCTTCCGCTTTGGAAGAATCAGATGGTGCTTGCCCTCGGCCTGCATCATTCCCAGCAGGCCATGCAGGCACAGCGGGCGGTTACGGACATGACCAATGAGCTGCTCAGGAAGAATGCGGCAACGCTCAAACAGGGCACAATAGACACGGCCAAGGAAGCGGAGCGCGGCATCATCGATATGGAAACGCTGACGGAGACCAATCAGTCGCTGATTGATACCATCAATGAGGTCGTCCGCATTCAGCAGGAGGGTCGTCAGCAGCGTGCAGAGGCTGAAAAGACGCTTGCGCAGATGGAGAACGAATTGAAACAAAAGCTGCTGAATATGTAAATAAGCAAAGGGAGTGGCCATGAAAGCAAAAAATGCACTTGCGTTTGTCGTGATGCTGGTGCTTCTCGTCACTGCACTGTTTGTGGGTGCATATAAGGGCTGGACAAAGGAACGCGCCGATACGGAGACGGCTGCGCTGCCGCTGGACGAGGCGTTAAAAACGTGCGTGGAAACGTCCAATAACATTTTGACCGTGGCGCATCGGCATATGGATACGAGCGATAAAACGATGATGGCACTGACCGAGTGCAAAGCAACGCTTGAAAGCGGCAAGGCCGGCCTTCACGAAAAAGCGAAGGCGGCTGATGCGTTTCATGAACATGCAAAGGCGCTGTTGAATACACTCAGTGAAACGGAGACGGTCAAAGCTGATTCCCGCGACAGTATGTATGTGAATGAGCTGCTACCGCAGATGCTGTCCTCCAGCGAGCTGCTCGTTCAGGAAGCCGCCGCGCAGTACAACACGGCGGCGAATCGGTTTAACGAGCGTCTCGGCAAAAACTTTTTCAGCGGCTTTTTGGCTCGGCTCATGGGCGTGCATCGGGCAGAGTTGTATGACGCTGTATAAAGGAGAGAAGCATAGATGAAACAGAAAATTTTTGCCTTGCTCCTCTGCTTTGTCTTGCTGCTCGCGTCGGTTAATCCTGCTCTTGCCGTCAACTATCCCGATAAGGGAGCGTATGTGCAGGATCAGGCTTCCGTCATTTCGGAACAGATAAGTAAGGAGATTGACGCATTAAACGAGCGAACGGAAAAGGCATTCGGCGGTCATATCTATGTTTATGCCTGTCATTTTTTGGGCGGTATGTCCGTTAAGGAATATGCAAACGGTCTGTTTACACGCTGGCAGCTCGGAGAAAATGACGCGCTGCTGCTGATGGTCATCGGCGAGGAGACCTATGCGCTTTCATCCGGCAGCAATGTACAAAAAGCGTTGAGCGGCGAAAACGGGGATGTGCTTCTCGGCACATACTTCCGCACGCGCTATCTTGCGCGCAGCTATAACGAGGCGCTGAATACGCTGCTGCCCGAAATGGCATCAAGGATGGCCTCACAGCTTAGCGCAAGCCTGGATACATCCGGTCTGTTCGGTACATCAGTCATTGAGCCGACCAAAGCGCCAACGGCTTCTTTTAGCTGGTCTGACTTTGTTTCCTCTGCTTTTTCGGATTCAGCCGATACAGACAGCAAAAATGACGGCATCGACAGAGAAGAAAAAAGCACAGGCTTCAGTCTGAAAAAAGCACTGCTGGTACTGGTCATTCTGTATTTCCTATTTGGTCGAAAAAAGAAGAAAAGAGGCGGCAGACATGATTTTCGTCATCCGCCGCGCAGAAGATGATTATCAATTGAAGGAAGTAAAGGCGTATGCGTCTTGTTTTAATCTCTCTGGACGCTGTGGCGCGCCCTGACGCGGACAGGCTTTTGAGTCTGCCCGCGCTTTCCGCGTTAAAGGAGCAGGGCGTATTCTGCAAAAATGTCAAAACCGTTTATCCGACCTTAACCTATCCTATCCATGCCTCTGCCATCACCGGCTGCTATTCGGACAAGCACTGCGTGGCGCATAATCAGCCGTTTCAGCCGGATAAAAGTCCAAATATGCGGGCATGGTATTGGGAAATAGGGCAAATCGGACAAAAGACGTTATGGGAGGCCGCGCATGAAAAAGGCTTGGATGTCGCCTCCATACTCTGGCCGGTATCTGGACGCGCCGGACGCATCATCCGCCGAAATTTTCCGGAAATTCTGCCGCTTCCCGGAGAAAATGCCACTTTAAAAATGCTGAAATACGCCTCGCCGTTCTGGATTTTACGGATGGAGTGTCTGTACGGCAAGCAGCGCAGGAGCATTCGTCAGCCGGATTTGGATGACTATGCCGCTTTGCTGTGCGAGAA
The DNA here is from genome assembly GCA_963626285.1 of bacterium. Lineage (GTDB taxonomy): Bacteria > Bacillota > Clostridia > Christensenellales > Aristaeellaceae > CAVDRM01. Next base: position 4,080 of record CAVFWQ010000093.1, read on the forward strand.
GCTGATTTTGTCCAGGCGTACGCCCGATGTGCTGACCGTGCATTTGGTGGACTGTGATTCCATGCGGCATTGGTACGGAACAGACAGCTTAGAGGCGCATGAGGCCATGCAGCGGCTGGATGCACGGGTGCGGGAAATTACGGATGCACTAAAAAAAGCAAACCTATATGATGACTCCATCCTCTGCATTATGAGCGATCATGGGCAGGAGGATGCAAAGGCTTCGATACGGTTAGACGCGCTGCTGCAGACCGAATGCGGTGCGCGGGCGCAAACACTCGGCATGGGCGCATATATTTTCGGTGATGAAGCTAAGGCGCTGTCTGTGCTTACAAAAAATCAGAACGCATGGCACATCTCGCATATTTATTCGGACGAAGAATTGCGCTCATTCCGGGCACCGAAGAATGTTCATTTGGCGGTCGAAGCGGAAGCGGGCTTCCGTTTTTCGGATGGTGATGAGTCGGGTGAGCCGCACATCGGCGAACATGGCTTTTCATTGAACCGTGCGGGCGGGCGGACACTTCTGTGGCTGGCCGGGCGCCCCTTCAAGAAAAATGTCGAGATAGAGGATGCGGAAATTGTCGATATCGCCCCGACATTGGCGCATGTTTTGCGGCTTTCGATGCCGAACGCAGACGGCCGTGTGCTGACGGAAGCCCTTGCCGCATCAAAGGAGGAATCCATATGACCAATCAGGTCACTGTCACCTATCTGCACCATTCGGGCTTTATGGCAGCCGTTGAAGATACATTATTGGTGTTTGATTATTGGCGCGGCGAAGGGAATGCTCTGCCCATGAAGGCGCGAATGATGGAGGAGGATCTTAAACCCTTCAAGCGCGTGTTTGTTTTTGTGTCGCACAGTCATCCAGACCATTTTGACGAAGTGATTTACACATGGAATATCGGGAAATACAATATCACCTATATCGTTTCCGATGATATTCCTGTCGGCAAGCGCGGAAAGCGAATGGCCGTTGGCGATACGCTGACATTTGACGATATGAAGGTGACTGCCTGTCCCTCCACGGATTTAGGCGTTTCCTTTTATGTAGACATTGACGGGCTGAAAATATTTCATGCGGGGGATTTAAACCTGTGGCATTGGCGTGACGAAAGTACGCTGCGCGAGATTGCCGATGCGGAAAAAGCCTTTTATGATGCCTGTGAGCCGCTGCGTGACAAGCCGATTGATTTGTGTATGTTCCCGCTTGATCCGCGTTTGGGCGGGATGTTCGATGCGGGCATCAATCATTTTGTGATGGCCGTGAAGCCGCGCTTGGTCATTCCCATGCACTGGCAGGAGCGGCCGGAAGTGGCAATCGAATACGCTCGCCGAGGCCGGACAAAATACACTGAGATACTGGCCATGACCAAGCCGCGAGAGCGGGCGGATTTGACTTTCGGCGATGGTGAACTGCGGATTCATATGCATACGCCTACCGCCGGACTGTATGATGACAATGAACCGGTGCAGTCCGAAAATGAAGCTTTTACTCAGGAAGACCCGTTTACCGATACGGATCTGCCGATTGACATGAAATAACGGAGGAAAAAAGCATGACAAAGCATGAGGAGAAAGCAAGAACGCTGTTTCTGGAAGGATATAACTGCGCACAGGCTGTTTATGCGGCCTTCTGTGATGTGACAGGCGTTGACGTGGAGGATGCGCTTCGCCTTTCCTCCTCGTTTGGCGGCGGCATTGGCCGTCTGCGCGAGGTATGCGGTGCGGTCAGCGGCATGGCGATGGTCGCCGGTGCCGTTGCCGGCTATTCGGAGGCAAAAGCGCCGGACAAGAAGGCCGCACATTATGCGTTGATTCAACGGTTATGTACATCCTTCAAAACAGAATTCGGCTCATATATCTGTCGGGAGCTGCTGGCGCTTCCGGCCGGTCCGTATGAGCCTACGCCGACAAAACGGGACCGAGCCTTTTATCAGCGCCGTCCGTGTGCCGATTTTGTGGCGGGTGCAGCCCGCATTTTGGATGCATGGCTCGAAGAGCGCGAAACGGAAAAGCGTGGAGGAGAATAAATGAAATGTCCTTTGCAGCAGCGTCGCTGCGGCGGGTGCAGCCGCCTTTCCGTTCCGTATGAGAATCAACTGAAATTTAAAACGGAAAAAACACGCGCTTTGTTTCCCTGCGCAAAATCCATTCTCGGCATGGATGAGCCGGTGCATTACAGAAACAAGGTCATTTCTGCATTTGCGTTCAATAAAAGCGGCTTGCTCAGCGGCATGTATGCCTACGGGACGCACTATGTGCTGCCGGTCGATGAATGCCTCCTGGAAAATAAGCGAGCGGATGAGATTGTCTGTGCCGTGCGGGATATTCTGTCTGCTTATAAGATAAAAGCCTATGATGAAAATAAAAAAACGGGACTGCTCCGCTTTGCCGTTGTTCGGTATGCACAGGCAACAGGGCAGGCGCTTGTTACCTTGGTTACGGTCAATGAACAGTTTCACGCTGCACACGACATTGCAGCGCAAATCAAAAAGACCTGCCCCGATGTGAGGACAGTCGTTCAGAATATCAATCCGCGGGCAGGCAGTGCCGTTTTAGGCTTTCAGGAGCATATCCTGCTGGGCGACGGCGTAATCGAGGATATGCTGTGCGGGCAGAGATTGTTGATTTCTTCCCGTTCCTTTTATCAGGTGAACAGCAGCCAGGCCGCCGTTCTGTATCAAAAAGCGCTTGATATGACGCAGCTTTCCCCAAATGATACGGTCGTGGACGCATACTGCGGCATCGGCGTTATCGGTATGATTGCCGCGCAGCGGGTAAAAAAGGTCATCGGCATCGAGCTGAATGCCGAGGCCATCCGCATGGCGAAGAAAAATGCCGCGCTAAACCATCTGAACAATATCGAATTTTTACAGGGCGATGCAGGAAAAATCCTTCCGACATTGAAGGACGCGCCGGATGCTGTCCTGCTTGACCCTCCGCGCAGCGGCTGCGATGAAGCCTTTCTGAGTGCGCTGTGTACTCTTTCTCCGAAGAAAATCTGCTATATTTCCTGCGATGTCACCACGCAGAAACGCGACATTGACATTTTGGAAAAATTCGGTTACCGCTTGCTCTCCGCTCAGCCGGTGGATATGTTTCCGCATACAGAGCATATAGAAAATATTGCTTTTTTGTCCAAGCAATAAGCAGTGCCTTGCATACCGTAAGTTGCCAAAGGGCAATCGGCGGTATATGGTCGTATGAACGGAAATCCGGTATGCTGATTGTGGAGGTGGCATACAATGATATTTTCGGAAAAGCTGCAAATCATTCGCAAAAGCAAAGGCATGACGCAGGAGAAGCTCGCAGAAAACTTGAATGTTTCCAGACAGGCTGTAGCCAAGTGGGAATCAGGACAGGCATATCCTGATATCCATAATCTGATCCAAATCAGCAATCTCTTTCATGTCACGGTGGATTTGCTGGTGTTAAGCAAAGACTAAAAAAATATGGGGCTGTCAAAGCCAAGCTGTTGTCCTACCTTTCTGCATGTTGCATCAGGATGCAT
>CAVFWQ010000094.1:0-7532 GCA_963626285.1 bacterium
CCCTCGAAGGCCTTGCCGTGACGGGCTTCGTCTTTGGCCATTTCGTGGACGGTGTCATGCACGGCGTCATAGCCCAGCTCCTTGGCGAGCTTGGCCAGCTCGAACTTGCCGGCGGTCGCGCAGTTTTCGGCTTCCACGCGCATTTCGAGATTCTTCTTCGTGCAGTCGCTCACGACCTCGCCCAGCATCTCGGCGAATTTCGCCGCATGCTCGGCTTCTTCATGCGCGGCCTTTTCCCAGTACAGGCCGATTTCGGGATAGCCCTCCCGGTGCGCGACCCGCGCCATCGCCAGATACATGCCCACCTCGGAGCATTCGCCGACGAAATTCTCGCGCAGACCCTGCACCACGCGCTCGTCCATGCCCTTGGCGATGCCGACGACATGCTCCGCCGCCCATGCGCGCTCCTGCGCCATCTGCTCAAACTTGGACGCGGGCGCCTTGCACAACGGGCACTGGACGGGCGGCTGCTCGCCCTCGTATACATAACCGCAAACCTTGCAAATCCACTTCATGCTGTCTTCCTCCGATTTCATTTGTGATAGATTGGATGGCCGCCCTCGGCGTTCGGCCTGCTGCCGCCGCTTCGGGGAACAATATGGATTATATCCAGCCTTTCGCAGAGTGAAACAGAAAAAATGAAAAAAATTCGGGTTGCGGGAAAATATTTTTTCGGAAGGGGCTCAGTCCTGCCGTATCATCGCCACGGCCAGCGCGGAAATGCCCTCGCCGCGGCCTTCGTAGCCCATGCGCTCGGTGGTGGTGGCCTTGACGGAAACGGCGTTCATGTCCATGCGGAGCGCATCGGCGATGTTCTGCCGCATTCGGTCGATGTATTGCGCCAGCCTGGGCGCCTGCGCGATGACGGTCACGTCGCAGTTGACGGGGGAAAAGCCGTGCTCTGCCAAGATCTCCCGCGTTTTTTGAAGCAAGATCAGGGAAGAAATGCCGTCGTAGCGCGCATCCGTATCGGGGAAATGCCGCCCGATGTCGCCCAGCGCCGCCGCGCCCAAAAGTGCGTCCGCCAGCGCGTGAAGCGCCGCATCCGCGTCCGAATGCCCCAGGAGGCCGCGCTCATACGGAATCTCCACGCCGCAGAGCACGAGCTTCCGCCCCTCGATAAGCCTGTGCGCGTCCATGCCCTGCCCGATGCGCAGTGCGCCGCCGCCCGCCAGTGCCCGTGCCATCACGACGTCCTCCCCGCTTGTCAGCTTGATGTTGGAAGGCTCGCTCATGACCAGCCGAACCTCCACGCCCAGCGCTTCCACCAGCGCCGCGTCGTCCGTCATCCGCGCTTTGATTGTTCGGTGCGCTCTGAGCAGCGTTTCTTTGCGGAAGCCCTGCGGGGTCTGCATGGCGTATAATTCGGCGCGGTCGAGCGTTTCCAGCACGCGCCCCTTCGCATCCGCCCGCTTGACGGTATCGCGAACGGGCATGGCCGCCACGCCCGTGCCGAACTGCCGCACGCTGCTCAGCACCGCCCGTACCGTATGCTCGGACACCAGCGGCCGCGCTCCGTCATGCACCAGCACCTCGGCGCAGCTTTCCGGCAGCGCGCAAAGCCCCGCATAGACGGACGCCTGCCTGTCCGCGCCGCCCGCCACGATTTGATAAGGCGCTTCGCCGTAAGCGGCAAAAGTGCTTTGAAACAGCGCTTCTTCGCCCGCCCGCACGACGACAACCGCGCCGTCCAGGACGCTTGTCAGCGTTCGATAGGCGCGGATGCAGGCGGGAACGCCCGCGACGGGCAGCAGGGTCTTATTGCCGCTTCCGCCCATGCGCGTCCCGCTGCCGCCGCAAACCAGCACGGCAAACGCGCTCATGCGTTCTCCCCCTTCAGCAGCCCCAAAATGGTCTGATATACGCCGCCCGCCTGATGCCGCCAGCCGTCGGCCATCTTGTGCGCCATGTCGCTGGTCGGCAGATACAGCGTCACGGAAATGAGCGGCATGGTCTGGTCCTTCAGCGTCATCCGCACCTCGAACTCCCCGCGCTCGGTCTGCGTGATCTGCGCATCGGCATAGCGCTCCCGCGTCAGCCGCTCCTTCCACGAGGCGGCCTGCCGGTCGACCGTATCACGGCAGCTTCCCCGCACCCGCTTTTCAAACATCGCCAGCACGTCCTGACCGGCAGGCGTCATTTCATAGTGCCAGGCCGCGTCCTTCTCCTGCCGCACGAGCATCCCCAGACGGCAAAGGTCGGTGAGGGCGAACATCAGGTCAAAATAATTCATCAAATCATTCTGCGTCATAAATTCCAGCAGGTTCATATCCGTACACGGCCCTAAGCGGGACAGGGTGTACAGCGTCAGCAGCCGAAGCTCCTCATCCGGCATTCTCCGCTGCAAAAAATCGGCCATCCATCACACCTCCAAGGCTCCGAAAAGTTCGGTCGGGACACTTTTTCCGCATATTCGTTTATATATTCTCAAAAAAACACAAAATTCCTGCCTGTGCTTGCTTTACGGGGTGATTTTTGTTAAAATGGAGGGGCAGAGCCGTATGCGCCCGGCAGGCCGTCGTTTGGCGCCGCCGTGCGGGGAATCGGAAGACGATCCGTAACAATAGAAATTGAAAAAACAGGCTAAGGGAGGCACTCAAGCTCATGAAACGCAGAATCGGTATTTTGACCAGCGGCGGGGACTGCCCCGGTTTGAACGCGGCCATCCGCGGTGTGGCGCGTGCATCCTATGAAATGTTTGATGCGGAAATCATCGGCATCATGGACGGCTACCGCGGACTCATCGAGGGCGAATACCGCGCCATGAAGCGCGAGGACTTTTCCGGCATTCTGACGCTCGGCGGCACGATTTTGGGCACGAGCCGCCGCCCGTTCCGCGAAATGCGCATCATCGGAGAGGATAATGTGGACAAGGTCAAGGCCATGAAGCAGACCTACAATAATTTAAAGCTGGACTGCCTTGTCACCCTGGGCGGCAACGGCACGCACAAGACTGCCAACCTTCTGTCCGAGGAGGGTTTGAATGTCATCGGTCTGCCCAAGACCATAGACAACGACATCTACGGCACGGATTTCACCTTCGGCTTCCACACCGCCTGCGATATCGCCACGGAGGTCATTGACCGCATCCATACGACCGCGGCCAGCCACGGGCGCTGCATGGTCATTGAGATCATGGGCAATAAGGCGGGCTGGCTGACGCTGTATTCCGGCCTGGCGGGCGGAGCGGACGTGATCCTTCTGCCGGAGATACCCTATGACATCAAATCAGTGGCGAAAATCATCGAAAAACGCGCCAGCGTCAACAAGGCGTTCAGCATCTTGGCGGTGGCTGAGGGCGCGATGGACAAAAAGGAAGCCGGAATGAAGCGCAGGGAGCGCGAGGCCGCACGCAAGGCGGAGGGCTTCCACGGCATTGCCGAGCGTGTGGCCAGGCAGCTTTCCGAGCTGGTCGGGGTCGAGGCGAGAGCCGTCGTGCCGGGGCACATTCAGCGCGGCGGCAGCCCCAGCGCCTATGACCGCGTGCTGGCGACGCAGTTCGGCGTTCATGCGGCGGAGCTGATTCAGCGCGGCGAATACGGCGTGTCCGTGGCGCTGGTGGGCAATCAGGTGACGCATAACCTTTTGTCCGAGATCGCAGGCGTTCCCAAGCTCGTCCCGCCGGACCATCAGATGGTGTCTTTGGCGCGAAGCGTCGGGATTTCTTTCGGCGAATAATGAAAATGACAGGCGCACGGTCGTGACGCCTGAATCAATGAGTGAGAGGGGTCGTTTTATGCTTCTGAACAACAACATCTGGGTGGGTACGAGCGCGTCGGGCGCTGTTTCCCTGCTGCCGAAGATGGCCAACCGCCACGGGCTGATTGCGGGCGCGACCGGCACGGGCAAAACCGTCACCTTGCAGGTGCTGGCCGAGGGCTTTTCCCGTCTGGGCGTCCCTGTTTTCCTGGCGGACATCAAGGGCGATTTGGCGGGTCTTTCCAAGCCGGGCGAGCAGAGCGAAAAAATCGAAGAGCGCCTGAATGCCTGCGGCGTATCGAATTTTTCTTTCGGCGCAAGCCCCGTCGCCTTCTGGGATGTGTTCAGCGAAAAGGGCGTGCCCGTGCGCACGACCGTCAGCGAAATGGGGCCGCTGCTGCTGGGCAGGATGCTGAGCCTGAACGATACGCAGGTGGGCGTGCTGCATCTGATTTTCCGCATTGCGGACGATGAGGGCATGCTGCTCATTGACCTCAAGGATCTGAAGGCCATGCTGACCTATGCGGGCGACAACGCCGCCAAGTATGTCTTGGACTACGGCAATATCACCAAAGCCTCCGTCGGGGCGATTCAGCGCGCCATTGCCATTTTGGAAGACCAGGGCGGCAACAGCTTCTTCGGCGAGCCGGCCTTGGATATGGGCGACTGGCTGGCGCGGGATGAGGAAGGCCGCGGCGTCATCAACATTCTGGCGGCGGAAACGCTGTTCAGAAAGCCCGCGCTGTATTCCACCTTCCTGCTGTGGATGCTGGGCGAACTGTACGAAATGCTGCCGGAGGTCGGCGACAGCGACCTGCCGCGCATGGTCTTCTTCTTTGACGAGGCGCATCTTTTGTTCAACGACTGCTCCCGCACGCTCATGGAGCGCATCGAGCAGACCGTGCGCCTGATTCGCTCCAAGGGCGTGGGCGTGTTCTTTGTCACGCAGAATCCGATGGACGTGCCGTCCGCCGTGCTTTCGCAGCTTTCCGCCCGCGTCCAGCACGCCCTGCGCGCCTTTACCCCGCAGGACCAGAAGGTCGTCCGCGCCGTTGCGCAGACCTTCCGCGTCAATCCGGCCTTTGACACCGAGGAAGCCCTCACCGCCCTCAAGACGGGCGAAGCACTCATCTCCTTCCTGATGGAAAACGGCGAGCCGTCTGTCGTGCAGCGCGCCACCATCCTGCCGCCGCAGAGCGCCATCGGCGCCATTTCCGATTCTCTCCGCCAAACCTTTGTGGAGACCTCCGCCTTTGCCGCCAAGTACGGCGAGGCGTTCGACCGCGAGAGCGCCTATGAGATCCTTTCCGCCCGCTATCATGCGCAGGGTGCGGCGCAGACGCAGGTCGTCCAACCGATTGCCGCCGAGCCGTCCGCCCCCGTGTACGCGCAGGAGACGCAACCCGTGCAGCAGTACGCGCCGATGACGTTCAGCGTGTATAATCCGCAGACCGGGCAATATGAGCAGTCCGCGCTTTCGCAGATGCAGCAGCCCGTTTTGCAGGCGCAGCCCGCCGTGCAGACCGCCGTGCAGCCCGCAGCCGCGCAGCAGGCGCAGCCGCCGGTGCTCGTCTGGGATGCAGGCCTCGGCCAATATGTCGCGCAGCAGACGGCCGCCCCGCAGCAGACCCTCACCCGGAAGGCGGGCGACGCCGTCCGGCAGGCGGTGGAAAAGGTCTCCAAGGCAGCCGATAAGCAGGAAAAATCCTACGGACAGAAGCTGGCCGATTCCTTTGCCCGCTCCGTCACCACCAGCGCCGGCCGTGAGGTCGGCCGCACCGTCACGAGAAACATCCTCGGCATCTTCGGCATAAAGAGCAGATAAAATTCAATTTTTTATGGGAAACCATGCTTTGCACGCCGAAGAACGGTTTTCCGTGTTCCTTTCACAGTAAGCGGATTCGGGAAGATACATATCGTCCCAAACGCTCTGAGCTGTAATGTGCACCGCCTGCGGCCCGGAGCGTTTTTGCTTCGGGCTGACAGCTTCGCTCCAATTTTTGTGCATGATGTCCTTGCATTTTTTTATCGTTTTTGATATAATCGATATGCTATCATACGGATAGCAGGGCCTTACTTGAAACGAGCGCTGCATAGGCGCTCATGGAATCCTGATTTGAAAGGAAAGAGGTTCGATAAAAATGGCAGACATCAATCTCAATCAGTACGGCATTACCGGCACCAAGGAAGTCGTTCACAATCCCTCCTATGAAATGCTGTTTGCGGAAGAGACCAAGCCCGGTCTGGAGGGCTATGAAAAGGGTCAGGTCAGCGAGCTGGGCGCGGTCAACGTCATGACCGGCGTATACACCGGCCGCTCCCCCAAGGACAAGTACATCGTTGTTGACGAAAACTCCAAGGACACCGTGTGGTGGACGACGCCCGAATACAAGAACGACAACCATCCCATGAGCGAAGAGGTCTGGAAGGCCGTTAAGGACCTGGCGACCAAGGAGCTGTGCAACAAGCGCCTGTACGTCGTGGATGCCTTCTGCGGCGCGAACCATGACACCCGCATGGCCATCCGCTTCATCATGGAAGTGGCTTGGCAGGCTCATTTCGTTGAAAACATGTTCATCCGTCCCTCCAAGGAGGAGCTGGAAAACTTCAAGCCGGACTTTGTCGTTTACAACGCTTCCAAGGCGAAAGTCGAAAACTACAAGGAGCTGGGTCTGAACTCCGAAACCTGCGTGGCCTTCAACATCACCTCCCGTGAGCAGGTCATCATCAATACCTGGTACGGCGGCGAAATGAAGAAGGGCATGTTCTCCATGATGAACTACTTCCTGCCGCTCAAGGGCATTGCCTCCATGCACTGCTCCGCCAACACGGACATGAACGGCGAAAACACCGCCATCTTCTTCGGTCTCTCCGGCACGGGCAAGACCACCCTGTCCACCGACCCCAAACGTCTGCTGATTGGCGATGACGAACACGGCTGGGACGACAAGGGCGTGTTCAACTTTGAAGGCGGCTGCTATGCGAAGGTCATCAATCTGGACAAGGATTCCGAGCCGGACATCTACAACGCCATCAAGCGCAACGCCCTGCTTGAAAACGTGACGCTGGACGAGAACGGCAAGATCGACTTTGCCGACAAGTCCGTCACCGAGAACACCCGCGTTTCCTATCCCATCGACCATATCGAAAAAATCGTGCGTCCGGTTTCCGCCGCGCCCGCTGCCAAGAATGTGATTTTCCTGTCTGCGGATGCGTTCGGCGTGCTGCCGCCCGTTTCCATCCTGACCCCCGAACAGACCAAGTATTACTTCCTGTCCGGCTTCACCGCCAAGCTCGCCGGCACGGAGCGCGGCATCACCGAGCCGACGCCCACCTTCTCCGCGTGCTTCGGGCAGGCGTTCCTTGAGCTGCATCCCACCAAGTATGCCGAGGAATTGGTCAAGAAGATGGAGGCCTCCGGCGCGAAGGCGTATCTGGTCAACACCGGCTGGAACGGCACCGGCAAGCGTATTTCCATCAAGGACACCCGCGGCATCATCGACGCCATCCTGGACGGCTCTATCCTGAAGGCGCCCACCAAGAAGATCCCGTATTTCGATTTTGAAGTGCCCACCGAGCTGCCCAGCGTGGATTCCAAGATCCTCGACCCGCGTGACACCTACGCCGATGCTTCCGTCTGGGAAGAGAAGGCGAAGGATCTGGCCTCCCGCTTCGTCAAGAACTTCGTCAAGTACGAGGGCAACGAGGCAGGCAAGGCGCTGGTCGCTGCCGGCCCGAAGGCTGAGTAAAACGTTTTAAAGAACGTCCTTCATTGAACGGCACCCCGCATCATTCGGCATATCATGCTGTCTGATGGCGGGGTGCTGTTTATT
>CAVFWQ010000095.1:0-7419 GCA_963626285.1 bacterium
ATTCTACAACAGGAGGTCTCTTTTTTCTACTGTCCGTTAAACGGGGAACGGTCCAGAGGCAAGATAAAGATCAGGTCTTTATCTTGCCCTTTGCTTCCAGCAGGGCGCTTTGCATCAGCGGCGCTCTGTGTGCGCGATTATTGGCGGACAGGATGGCGTCTATCTGCACATTCGCCTGCTCGATTTCCCGCCGTAGCTCCCGTGCGGGCAGGCGAAGCGCACCGTTTCCCAGGATGATGAGCTGCTCCAGCCCGTCCGATGTCGCCACGCGCACGCGGTTGTTTTTGCCCAATGCATAGGCTGCCTTTTCGATATAGCTGTCCGCCGTCTCCGCCTCCCTGGTGTAGACGATGCGGATATTTTTATATTGCTCCGCGCTGCCTGCATTGTTTTTGACCTTGTAGGCGTCAAAGACCAAAATGATTCGGCACGGATGAAAGCCCTGATAATTGCACAATATGTCCGCCAGCAAATCCCGCGCATGGTTCAGATCCTGCTGAGCGGCCCGCTTTAAATCATCCCATGCGAAAATGATGTTGTACCCGTCCACCAATAGATATTCCGGCTCCTCCGGCGCAAGGACGATTTCCCGCTTTTCCGGCTCCTGCTGCTGCACCCGCGGCGGCGGCGTCATGAAGGAGCGCGGCTTTACCGGGCCGTAGGTTCGCTCGAAAATCGCCATCAGCTCCCTGTCCTGCTCCGCCGATGCGGTGTATGCGAAATCGCTTCGGACGGGCGCGGCGGTTTGGCTCTCTCTTTTTTCCTTCGTCAGCCCCGTCTGAATATGCGCGTGCGCCGCAGCCTCGCGCCACGGCACGACATAGCCCGCCCCATGCGAGCAGAACACGGAATCCGCGGTATTTTCCACATCGCGCTCCGGCTCATAGCCGATTTCCCGCACGATTTCCTCCTGATCCCGGCACGGCGCATAGCCGCGCAGGGAAAGGCTCACCCTGCCCCTGGCGCGGGTGTAAGCCGTTACCTCGCGGGCATAATTCCGCACCCTGCGCACGGGCGCTGCGCAGCGCAGGACGGTCTCCCCGCCGTCCGTCTCAGGCGGCTCAAACGTGCCGCCCATCTGCGTGATATCCGCCATCGCCCGTCCGACGCACTCCGTCGGCAGCTCCAGACGCATGTCATACCACGGCTCCAAAAGGACGGAGCTTGCCTGCATCAGCCCCTGCCGCACGGCGCGGTAGGTCGCCTGACGGAAATCGCCGCCCTCGGTATGCTTGATATGCGCCCTGCCCGCTATCAGGGTCATCTTCACGTCCGTAAGCGGCGCGCCCGTCAGAACACCCCTGTGCCGCTTTTCCATGAGATGCGTCAAGATGAGGCGCTGCCAGTTCATGTCCAAATCATCCGTTCGGCAGGCGCTTGAAAAGCTCAGGCCGCTCCCGCGCTCACCCGGCTCTAATTTCAAATGCACCTCCGCGTAATGGCGGAGCGGCTCATAATGGCCGATGCCCTCCACGGTATCCGTGATGGTCTCCTGAAACAAAATCGCGCCCTCGCCGAAGCTCGCCTCCAGATGAAAGCGGTCTTTGAGCAGCCGCTTCAAAATCTCCAGCTGCACATCGCCCATCAGCCGCACATGAATCGCGTTGTTTTCAAACGCCACCTGAAGCTGCGGGTCTTCCTCCTCCAGACGGCGGAGCCGGTCGAGCGCCGTATGCACATCCTCATCCGGCTTCAGCAAAAGCCGGTAGGTGAACACGGGCGACAGCAGCGGCTGCACGCTCCCCCGCTCCGCGCCCAGCCCCTCGCCCGCACAGGTATGGTCAAGCCCCGTCAGCGCGCAGACAGTTCCGGCCTCCGCCTCCTCCGCAGCGGTAAATTTCGCGCCCGAATAGATGCGTATCTGGGCGACCTTTTCCGCCCACGCACCCTCTCCCGCGCCGCCCGAAAGCGTATCGCGCACCCGCAGCTTGCCGCCGGTGATTTTGACATAGGTCAGGCGCGTCCCCAAACCATCCCGTGCAATCTTGAACACCCGTGCGCCGAAGGCATCGCCGAACGCGGTACTCGGCGTAAAGCGGACAAGGCCGGACAGGAGCGCGTCAATGCCCTCCAGCCTCAGCGCCGAGCCGAAATAGCACGGAAACAGCGCCCTTTCCCCCACGGCCTGCGCAACGGCCTCGTCCGGCAGCGTGCCCGTCTCCAGATATCTGTCGAGCAGCTTTTCGTGCCCCATCGCGGCGGTCTCCGCCATTTCGTCCCCTTCGGCATCCGCGCACTCCGCACCAAAGCGCGCCTTCAGCTCCGTGAGCAGCGCCGCCTTATCCGTCCCCGGCTGGTCCATTTTATTGACGAAAAGAAAGGTCGGCACCCGATAGCGCCGGAGCAGCCGCCACAGGGTCATCGTGTGTCCCTGCACGCCGTCCGCGCCGCTAACCAGCAGCACCGCGCAGTCCAAAATGGACAGGACGCGCTCCGCCTCGCCGGAAAAGTCGGCATGCCCCGGCGTATCCATCAGCGTGACGGAAACGCCCTGCCACGATAGCACGGCCTGCTTGGAAAAGATGGTGATGCCGCGCTCCCGCTCCTGCGCATCGGTATCCAAAAAGGAATCCCGATGGTCCACGCGCCCCAGTTTGCGCAGCGCGCCGCTCTTAAACAGCATCCCCTCGGACAGGGTCGTCTTCCCTGCGTCCACATGCGCCAGCAGCCCGACTGTCAGCCTTCTTTTCGTTTCCATTTCGTCCGCTCCGTTTTGTGCCGTATTCCAAATGTATTATACCAAAAACAGGCGTGCCTTCGCAACTCCCCCGGTTGCAAAGCACGCCTGTCCGACTGCACGCGCAGCGCTCCCTCCTTATGCAAACGCCGCCGCGTTTTTTTTGAACGCGGCGGCAGGGTACATATCAGGGAAATTACTTCTCGGCCAGCTTCTTGTACATGGCAAGACGCTTTTCGGCCTCGGTCTCGTTATGCCGGAACAGCTCTTCCGCGACATCCGGGAACTGCTTGAGCAGGGATGCGTAGCGGTTTTCGCCGCGGAGGAAGTCCTGATAGGACTCGGTCGGATCCTTGCTGTCCACGGTCAGACCCGTATCGGGGTTGAAGCGGTACAGCGGCCAGTAGCCGGCGGCCACAGCCTTGCGGATTTCAGCCTGAGACTGAGACATGTTGATGCCGTGGTTGATGCAGGGCGCGTAGGCAATGATGAGGGACGGGCCGTGATAGGCTTCCGCCTCGTTCATGGCCTTGAGCAGCTGAGCGGGGTTGGCGCTCATGGCCACGGTCGCCACATACACATAGCCGTAGCTCATCGCCATCAGGCCAAGATCCTTCTTGCGGGTACGCTTGCCGGCAGCCGCGAACTTGGCGATAGAGCCGGTCGGGGTGGACTTGGAGGCCTGTCCGCCGGTGTTGGAATACACCTCGGTGTCCAGCACGAGCACGTTGACATCCTCGCCCTGCGCCAGAACGTGATCCAGTCCGCCGTAGCCGATGTCATAGGCCCAGCCGTCGCCGCCGAAAATCCAGATGGACTTCTTGGTCAGCAGGTCCGCATTCTTAATGACTTCCTTGGCCAGCTTGCAGGCTTCGCACTGGCAGTCAACGCCGGTCATATCCTTGCCTTCAAACACAACGCCGGTCAGGTCGGTGCCGTCCTTGCAGGCGGCGAGCAGCTTGGCGCCCGCTTCCTTGGAGCCCTCGGCATCGTTCATCTTTTCGAGCCACTCGGCGCCGGCTGCCTTGATGTCGACCTGCGCCCACTCGACGGCAATCAGCTTTTTGACGGTCTCGGCCAGCTTGTTGCGGCGCTGGCTCATGGCCAGATTCATGCCGAAGCCGAACTCGGCGTTGTCCTCGAACAGGCTGTTCGCCCAGGCGGGACCGTGGCCCTCGTCATTGACGGTGTAGGGGCAGGTCGGGGCAGAGCCGCCGTAGATGGAGGAGCAGCCGGTGGCGTTGGCAATGAGCATACGGTCGCCGAAGAGCTGGGTAACGAGCTTGACATACGGGGTCTCGCCGCAGCCCGCGCAGGCGCCGGAGAACTCAAAGAGGGGCTTTAAGAACTGGCTGCCCTTGACAGTGGCCTTGTTGACCTTGATGTCGGGCTCAGGCTGCTTCATCGCAAATTCCCAGTTGCCCTCTTCGCACTGCTGGTCGGCCAGCGGCACCATTTCCAGCGCCTTCTGCTTGGCCGGGCAGACCTCGACGCAGTTGCCGCAGCCGGTGCAGTCCAGCGGGCTGACCTGCATGCGGTACTCGTAGCCGGCGACTTCCTTGCCGATGGCCTTCTTGGTGACGAAGGCTTCGGGCTTCTCCGTGCCTTCCTTCACAAGGATGGGACGGATGCAGGCATGCGGGCAGACCAGCGCGCACTGAGCGCACTCGATGCAGTTATCGGGCAGCCACTTGGGAACCTTGACGGCGATGCCGCGCTTCTCGTACTTGGTGGTGCCGGTGGGCACAAAGCCGCGGGGATCGAACGCGGAGACGGGCAGCTGGTCGCCCTCCTGCGCGAGAATCGGCGCGATGACCTTTTCGAAGTGCTCGGTCGCTTCCACCTTGATGGGAGCGGCGCCCTCGGTGGTGGTCGCCCACCCTTCGGGAATCTTGACTTCCTTCAGGCCGGAAATGGCGATGTCGATGGCGTCCCAGTTCTTCTGAACAACGGCGTCGCCCTTCTTGCCGTAGGTCTTCTTGGCATACGCCTTCATGTACTTGTCCGCATCCTCATAGGGGATGATGTTGGCGAGCTTGAAGAACGCAGCCTGCATGATGGTGTTGATGCGGCCGCCCATGCCGACCTGCGCGGCCAGCTTGATGGCGTTCAGGGTGTAGAACTTCGCATGCTTCTTGGCCAGAAGCTGCTTCATGGCGGCGGGCAGATGCTCGGCCATTTCCTCCGGCTCCCACTGAGAGTTGAGCAGGAAGGTGCCGCCGTCCTTCAGGGAGGACACCATGTCGTACATGGTCACATAGGCGGGGTTATGGCAGGCGATGAAGTCCGCCGCGTCGATCAGGTAGGTCGAGCGGATAGGCACGTCGCCAAAGCGCAGGTGGGAAACGGTCAGGCCGCCGGACTTCTTGGAGTCATAGGCGAAATACGCCTGAGCGTACTTATCGGTATGGTCGCCGATGATCTTGATGGAGTTCTTGTTCGCGCCGACGGTGCCGTCGGAGCCGAGGCCGTAGAACTTGCAGGACACGGTGCCCTTGGGAGCCGCGTTGAACAGCGCGCCCAGCGGCAGGCTGGTCTTGGTCACGTCATCGGTGATGCCGACGGTGAAGTGGTTCTTCGGATTGGCCTTCTTCAGGTTG
The DNA here is from genome assembly GCA_963626285.1 of bacterium. Classification (GTDB taxonomy): domain Bacteria; phylum Bacillota; class Clostridia; order Christensenellales; family Aristaeellaceae; genus CAVDRM01. Next base: position 5,278 of record CAVFWQ010000095.1, read on the forward strand.
TCGTACACAGCCTTGACCATCGTGGGGTTGAATTCCTTGCTGCCCAGACCGTAGCGGCCGCCGACAACGACGATATCGGACCGACCGGCTTCCTTGAGGACGGAGCAGACGTCTTCAAACAGCGGCTCGCCGAAGGAGCCGGGCTCCTTGGTGCGATCGAGAACGGCGATCTTCTTGCAGGTTTCGGGGATGGCCGCCAGGAAATGCTTGACGGAGAAGGGGCGGTAGAGGTGAACCTTGATGACGCCGACCTTCTTGTGCTTCTTGAGCATGGCGTCGATGGTCTCGTGGATGGTCTCGCAGGAAGAGCCCATGGCAACGATGACTTCCTCGGCATCCGGAGCGCCGTAGTAATCAAACAGATGATAGGTGCGGCCGGACAGCTTGGCGACCTTCGCCATGTACTTTTCGACGATGGCGGGAATTGCTTCATAATATTTGTTGGCCGCTTCACGGTTCTGGAAGTAGATGTCGGGATTCTGCGCGGTGCCCTGCTGATGCGGATGGTCGGGGTTCAGGCTGCGGGCACGGAATTCGTTGACCTTGTCCCAGTCCACCAGTTTGGCGATTTCATCGTAGTCATACGCATCGATCTTCTGAATCTCGTGGCTGGTGCGGAAGCCGTCAAAGAAGTGCAGGAAGGGAACAGAGCCCTTGATGGCGGACAGATGCGCCACCAGCGCCATGTCCTCCGCTTCCTGAACGCCGGAGGAGGCGAGCATCGCAAAGCCCGTCTGACGGCAGGACATCACGTCGCTGTGGTCGCCGAAGATGGACAGCGCATGGGCGGCCAGCGCACGGGCGGACACATGGAACACGCCGGGCAGCAGCTCACCGGAAATCTTGTACATATTGGGAATCATCAGCAGCAAGCCCTGAGAGGCCGTGAAGGTCGTCGTCAGAGCGCCGGCAGCCAAAGAGCCGTGTACGGCGCCGGCCGCACCTGCTTCAGACTGCATTTCCGCCACATGCACCTTCTGACCAAACATGTTCAGACGGCCCTGGGCAGCCCACTCATCGACGTATTCGGCCATCGTCGAGGAGGGGGTGATGGGGTAGATCGCGGCTACGTCGCTGAATGCATAGGCGACGTGGCTGACGGCACCGTTGCCGTCAATGGTGATCTTACTGGCCAATTTGAAAACCTCCCTTGATTCATATGCGGCAGCCGAACGAAAACGCCTTCGCCCCGCTGCGTCGCTACACAGCATTTTGTCCTGCTTTTTATGCAAAAAGGGCAAAATACAGCGTATTTTCCAAATCAATATTATAGCTGTTGCGGGGAACGTTTGTCAAGCAAATCACGGGCTTTCCGACACCGATTTTCAAGAAAAAATCGACGGGATCATCTCTTTTTCGGGTTCAATGCATTTCACCCGCCGGACGTTTCGGAACGCTCCCTCTCCTTTTAACGCCGATTGCTCATGCGGGTATTGATACAGGGCATAGCGAAGCTCCATATAGATTCGGCATAAATTTTTTGCAAAGATGCGGAAAAAGCACTTGCCAAGCCGGAAAAACTTTTGTATAATGTTCGATGGAAGCAGGATTTTTCAAAAATATTTTTCTCATCGGGCATGGTCTTTTCGGTCGCAAAAGGATTGGTCTTTACATTGGCAAGCGATATGCCGATGTAAACATATTATTTTCATCAAGGAGGCTCCCACTTTATGAAGAAGATTCTCGCTCTGTCCCTGTGCATCGCCATGCTGCTGGGCATTATGCCCGCCGCGCTGGCCGTCAATGAGGACGTGACCGGCACCGTCATGATTTACACCTCCATGTATCAGTTCGTTATCGACATGATGGACGAGGCGCTCAAGGCGGAATTCCCGAATCTGACCCCCGGCAACAACGGCTCCTTCTTCTTCTACGGCGGCACCGGCACACTGCAGAACAAGCTGGCCGGCGAAATGGAGACCGGCACGCTGGGCTGCGACATGATGCTCGTGGCCGAGCCCGCGTACAGCCTGGAGCTCAAGGAGGGCGGCTGGCTGCACTCTTATATGACCGATGCGGCCGAAAACCTCCGCTTCGACTATGACAAAGAGGGCTACTGGTATCCCGTCCGCGTCTGCAACATGGTGCTGGCCTACAACCCCGACCTCAAGAGCGCCGACGACCTGCCCAAGACCTTCAAGG
>CAVFWQ010000096.1:0-7372 GCA_963626285.1 bacterium
ACAATACAAAGCAAGAACCTCTTCCGGCAGAGCTATGTCCAAACTGATGCTGGATTGCCTCCTTGAACCTGACCGCCTTTCGTTGATCCTTGAAAATTGATTTCCGTGCGAATGGACAGAATTATGTTTTTCCCCATTGTATGCATGGACTTTTTTTCTGATTTGTGGTATCGTAAATAGGCGTTTGAAAAAGCGTTTTGGCAAGGAGGGGGAAAAGACATGGTCGCGCTTTCCGAAGTCATCGCGGCGTTGACGCCGTGGCTTGGCAGTGCGCTGCTGAATGCGCTTCCCGGCCTTTGCCCGGATATCCAGCGCAGGCTTTCCTGCTTTGTGCCGGCACAGACGGATTTGAAAGCCCTTGCGCAGGGCTTGGACAGCCTTTTGTACTTGTCCGTGCGTGATGCGACGGCGGGAAAAATGCTGATTTGCCTGCCGGACGGGAGCTATGTCCGCGTCCATGTGAGTGATTTTCCCATGATGGCGGACGATCTGATGTATCTGCTGTTTTCCCGCTTTCCCTTGGATGCGCGGCATTTGATGCTGCTCAGGGATTATTCCATGCGCATGGAGAGCCTTTCGGCCATCCGTGTGCTGTACACAAGATTTTCCGATTACGAGACGCCGCAGGAGCTGCAGGCGCTCAAGCGTGTGGCGCAGGCGTGCCATCCCGCGTTTCGGTGGCGGCAGTGGCTTTCTTAAAACGGTGCAAACGAACAAAGATGCAGAGGGATACGATGGGCAAATTGATTGCTGTCGCCAATCAGAAGGGCGGCGTGGGGAAGACGACGACCGCCATCAATCTGGCGGCCTGTGTCGCGGAAACGGGCAAGAAAACGCTGCTGGTGGACTTTGACCCGCAGGGCAATGCATCCAGCGGGCTGAATGTCCGTGCCGGAAAAAAGACAGTCTATGAGGCACTGCTGATGCAGTGCGAGATGACTGGAACGATTGAGGGAACGAGGCTGACGCATCTGTTCGTCGCACCGTCAGATATTCGTCTGGCCGGCGCCGAATTAGAGCTGGCGGGGCTTGATCAGCGGGAGTACCGTCTGCGCGCCGCGCTGTCTCAGGTGAAGGACGACTATGATTATATTTTTATCGATTGCCCGCCCTCCCTCGGACTGCTGACCATCAATGCGCTGGCCGCCGCGCAGAGCGTGCTGATTCCCATTCAGTGCGAATATTATGCCTTGGAGGGCGTGACCGCGCTGATGGACACCGTTCGTCGGGTGCGGCGCACGGTGAATCCGTCCTTGGAAATCGAGGGCGTGCTGATGACCATGTTTGACGGCAGGACAAACCTCAGCCTTCAGGTGGTCGCCCAGGTCAAGAAGCACTTTAGGGACAAGGTGTTTTCGGTGGTGATTCCCCGCAATGTGCGGCTCGGCGAAGCGCCCAGCCACGGGCTGCCCATCAACCGCTATGATGCGCGTTCCTCCGGCGCGGAGGCATATGCGGCGCTGGCGCGAGAGGTCATTAACAACAATAAGAAGAAATAAAAGGGGCATATGCGCATGATGAAAAAAATGGGGCTCGGCCGCGGCTTGGATGTCCTGCTGCCGGACAGTGAAACAGATGAGCAGCGGGTCACGCAGCTTCCGCTTGCCGATATTGACACCAACCCTGCCCAGCCGCGCAGACAGTTTGACGAGGAAGCGCTGAGGGCTTTGGCGGACAGCATCCGTTCAAACGGTGTGCTGATGCCGCTTTTGGTGGTTGAAACGGGTGCACGCTACCGCATTGTAGCCGGTGAACGGCGTTTCCGCGCGGCCCGTCTGGCGGACTTGGAGACCGTGCCGTGCATCGTCCGCGACATGGACAAGCAGCAGGAAATGGAGGCCGCGCTGATTGAAAATTTGCAGCGTGAGGATCTGAACGCCATTGAGGAGGCAGCGGCCATCCGTGCGCTGATGGAGCAGTGCGGATACACACAGGAAATGACCGCCAGGCGGCTGGGAAAGAGCCGCTCTGCCGTGGCAAACACGCTTCGGCTGCTGAGCCTGCCGGAAGAAATCCGCAAATCGGTGATGGCCGGCACCATTTCCGCCGGGCATGCCCGCGTGCTGTGCGGCATCGAAGATGCGGCGCGGCAGGAGCGGCTGTTTCGGCGGACGGTGGCGGAATCGTTAAGCGTACGTGCGCTGGAGGCGCTGGCCGCTCAGCCGGAGGACACGCCCTCTGCCCCCAAGAAGGCACGGCCGCATGAGCTTGCGCCGGAGCTGCGCGATATGCAGGAGCGCCTGCAGTCCGCCGTCGGCGTCCGTACCGCCATGACAGGCAACGGAAAAAAGGGACGTATCGTCCTCAGCTATACCAACGAGGACGAGCTGGAGCTGATTTATTCCGCGCTGGAAACGCTGGAAGGCAAATAACAGCATGACAATGAATGCCCGACTGCAATGTTAACAGTCGGGCATTTGCTTTTGCTTATCGCTCGGAAACATGCTCAAACAGGTCGTTCTTTGCTTCATCCAATCCGACCGTCGAATAATACAGGCCGTAGCGCTGAGAATCATATGAGCCGCCCATATAGATGTGATAATGCGTTTTCTGCTGGGAAACATGCTTTTTGAAGGCTTCTGCGGCGACCTCCTGCCCCGTGCGGCCGTCAAAGGCGCTCAAGGGCTGCGTCCAATCAAAGGTGATTTCATTTTTCCGCAGCCTGTGCAGATATAATTTTTGCGGCGCGTAAGTGCCGTATGCTTCGGCGGAAGCAGGGTCAAAGGCGGCGTCATGGCTCAATTCCGTGACCGAGCGGATGACTGCCTCCACCGCCGCCAAATGCTGGCAGTGACCATATTCGCCCTTGATGTCCTGCGATACGACGACCAATGGCTTATAGTGGCGAAGCTGCCGGACAATATAGGTCGGCGCGGCATCTTCGCCGCCCCATTTGGATTTGGCCAGCTCCACCGATTTGACATTCAGGTCATAAAACGGACCGATTTCGGGATAATACCGAATACCGCACGTCCAGAGACCGTCCAACAACTCATTTTTGCGCTGCGCCGATGGTTCGCCCACGAGATAGACGACCATGCACTTTTTTCCGTATTCGCCCGCATAGGTCGGCAGTAAGCCGCCGAACCAGACAAGGTCGTCATCCGGATGCGTGACGATAAGCATTAAATCGGCGTTCTCGTTGAGATGCTCCCAGCGCTGCACGCTGTCCGGCAAAGTGCCTTCGCCCCAAACGGACAGGGCGCTGATTTTATATTCGTCACCCTCAGCCACGGCACGAAGGCGGAATGTTCCGCTCGCTTTAAAGGGAATGTAGGCGTTCAGGAAACTATCCGTATACCGTGCGATTTCCGTCCACTCACCGGCTTCATTCTGCGTTTCTACCGCCAGCGGAACGGCTGTGCCGAAAAAGGAAAGTGATATGCCCTGACAGGACGCGCCGCTTGGCAGGGTGACCTCCAATGCACCGCCCGTACCGTTCCAATATCGGTCGTAGCGGCCGTCTGCCGAGCGCGTGATATGCTCTGCATCCGCATCGGCGGAGAAGGAGCAGTCCGGGGTCAGCTCGACGGCCTGCTCTTTGGCAAAGGACGGACAAAAAAGAATGACCGCCACGAGAACGGCCAACAGGAAAAAGCTGTGCTTCATGCTGATTTCCCTTTCGCTCAGGGCTGAATGGATTCGACCAGCGCCGTCAGTTCGCTCAGCCCTACGACAAAGCCGTGCGAATTATCAAAGCGGTAGTCCGAGGCGGAGCGGTAATAGCCGATGCGATGGTTATACTGCTGAATGACATCCTCATGGGTGCCGCCGCGCAGGGTCGGGCGGCGATCCATCTTGATATCGGACAGAATCTGATCGAGCGGTCTGTCAATAAAGATAATGATGCCGTGATTGCGCATGATGGTGATGTTTTCCTCCGTCAGCACCGTGCCCTCGCCGGTGGAAACAACGCAGGGGTCTTCGCCGGCCAGCTCAACCAAAGCGGCGGTTTCGGCATTTCTGAAAAATTCCTCGCCGAGCGCGGAATAAATGTCATTGACGGTCATGCCCATCATTTCACTTACGCGCTGGTCCGTATCGACAAAGCGGACGCCGATATTCTGCGCCAGCCGCTGCCCAAGGCTGGTTTTCCCGCAGCCGGCCATTCCGATTAGAAAAATGTGTTCATGAAGCGTCATACGATCCAAGCCCCCGTTTATCCGCCTGACTGCATCCGGCCGGCATAAAAGCCGCATATCCAGCTTTATTTTGGGCGGTATGGATGCATTATAGCATAATGCACTCGATAACGCAAGAATGAGAATGAGCGGAATTGCGTTAAATTTCGGCAATTTTTTTGATTCTTGACATTTCCCTCTTCCCCCTCTACAATGGTGGCAGGAGGGATGCGATATGGAGAACATCCACATTTTTAATGAAGAGCTGTCTGTGAAAATCAGCCCGCTGGGAGCGGAAATTCAGAGCGTTGTGGACAGGAACGGCGTGGAGCGGATGTGGCAGGGCGACCCCAAGGTTTGGTCGGGGCGTGCGCCCGTGCTGTTTCCCTTTGCCGGCGGGCTCAAGGACGGGTATTATATGTACGGCGGACGGCGGTACGAGCTTCCGCAGCACGGCTTTGCGCGTTTTTCCGTCTTTCGGACGGAGGAGAAGAAAAGCGACAGCGTGACCCTTTTGCTCGATGAGCAGAACGCCGATTATCCCTTTGTCTATGCTTTCCGCGTCCGCTTTTCCCTGCGCGGCGCGGCGCTCAAGGTGGAATTTATCGTAAACAACAACGGCGATACGCCCATGTATTACGGCGTCGGCTCGCACGAGGCATACGCCTGTCCCGAAGGCATCGGCCGATGCAAATTGGTATTTGATAAGGAAGAATCCCTGCGGACGGCCGTACTGGAGGGCGCGCAGATTACCACCCGCTTTGAAGAACTGACGAGAAATTCCGATACGCTCCGCTTAAAGCCGGATTATTTCCGTCAGGACGGGACGCTCGTCTTCATGCAGGTCAATTCCCGCGGCGTGACGCTGGAAAGCGATGCGCGCAGGGAGCGCGTGCGGGTGGACTTTGACGACTTTGACTATCTGCTGGTCTGGCAGAAGACACGCGCAGAATACATCTGCATCGAGCCGTGGACAAACCCGCCTGAATACACGACAAGCGACCATATGCTGTCCCATAAGCCCGGTATGCTCCTTCTTGCGCCCGGCAAACAGAAGATTCACGCGCACACCATTACTTTCTTATAATTTTGAAGGGGAAATATGAATTACAACGCAAGCGAACGGCGCTATCAGACGATGCCCTACAAGCGCTGCGGAAAAAGCGGCCTGCTGTTGCCCGCCGTGTCCTTGGGACTGTGGCATAATTTCGGCTGCATGGGCGATTATGCCAACATGAAGCGGATGTGCTTCACTGCCTTTGATTACGGCATTACACATTTTGATTTGGCGGATAATTACGGCCCTCAGCCCGGTGATGCCGAACGAAATTTCGGACGCATTCTGCGCGAGGAAATGAGCGCGTACCGTGATGAGATGATTGTCAGCACCAAGGCAGGCTATCTGATGTGGAACGGTCCTTACGGGGACTTCGGCTCACGCAAGCATCTGACGGCGGGGCTTGACCAAAGCCTCAGGCGCTTGGGTCTGCCGTATGTCGATATTTTTTATCACCACCGCATGGATTCGGAGACCCCCTTGGAGGAAACCATGCTGGCGCTGGCGGATATCGTGCGGCAGGGCAAGGCGCTGTACATCGGCCTTTCCAACTATGACGGCGAGCATTTGAAGCAGGCGGAAAAAATTCTGCGGGAGCTGCATTGTCCGTTCATCATCAACCAGAACAGCTATTCCATCCTGAACCGCCGCATCGAGGAGAACGGGCTTGTCGAGGCACTGAATGAAACGCAGAAGGGCTTGATCGTGTTCAGCCCCTTGGCGCAGGGGCTGCTGTCGGGGCGGTATTTGAACGGCATCCCGGCAGACAGCCGCATTCGCACGGACGGACGCTTCTTAAAGGAGGAGGCGCTGACAGAGAAAAAACTTGAACAGCTTCGGGCGCTCAATGCACTGGCCATGCAGCGCGGGCAGACCTTGGCGCAGATGGCGCTGGCATGGTGTCTGAATAAGCCTTATGTCACCGCTGTGCTGATGGGCGCTTCCCGTCCCGAACAGATTGCCGAAAATGTGAAGGCCGCCGAAAACACGAGCTTCACGGATGAGGAGCTGAGCCTCATCGATAAAATCGTATTGTAAAAAGGAACATTGCAATGGATACAAAGACTTATTTGCTGGAACAGCTCAAGGCGCTGACCTCCCGTCCCAGTCCGACGGGCATGACGCGGGCGGCCACGGATTATCTGCTGGAGGAGCTGGCGCGGCTCGGCTTTCAGCCGGAGCGCACCCGCAAGGGCGCGGTCATCTGCACCTTGGGCGGCGAGAAGCATCCGCTTTTGCTCTCTGCCCATGTGGACACCTTGGGCGCGATTGTCCGCTCCGTAAAGCCGAACGGCGCATTGCGCTACACGCAGGTGGGCGGTTACAGCGACAATGCCATTGAAAATGAAAACGTGCTGATTCATACCCGCGAGGGCAAGACCTATTCCGGCACGGTGCAGTCCATCCACGCCAGCCGCCACGTTTGGGGCGACAAGAGCGCGGAAGCCCGCACGCCCGACACGCTGGAAATCATCGTGGATGAAAAGACCCGGTCAAAGACCGAAACAGAGGCGCTGGGCATTGCGCCGGGCGATTTTGTGTCCTTTGACCCGCGCACGGTCATTACGGACAGCGGCTTTGTCAAGAGCCGCCATCTGGACGACAAGGCTTCGAGCGCCGTTCTGCTGACGCTGGCTCGTGCGGTCAGCGAGGGCGATGTTCGATTAAGCCGCAAGGTGACGCTGCTGTTTACCGTCTACGAGGAGGTCGGCCACGGCGCGTCAAGTGTTTATCATCTGCCGTTTGAGGATATGCTGGCGGTGGATATGGGCTGTGTGGGCGATGACCTGAACTGCCGCGAGGACATGGTGTCCATCTGCGCCAAGGACAGCTCCGGCCCGTTTGACTATGACTTCACCAATGAGCTGATTGACCATGCCAAGCGTCTCAAGCTGCCGTATGCCGTGGACATTTATCCGCGCTATTCCTCCGATGCGGCGACTGCCCGCACGGCCGGTCTGGATGCCCGCTTTGCGCTGTGCGGTCAGGGCGTGTTCGCTTCGCACGGATACGAGCGCACCCATATTGACGGGATGCTGGCGACCTATCGACTGGTTGCCGCCGTTGCAGCGCAGGAATTTGAAGGCTGATTCTTTGCGCCTCCGCATGATGACGAACAGAAAAGAAATAACCGCCTCCCGGCACGGGACGGCGGTTATTTGCTTGGAATGAACCGAAAAGATGGCTTTTATTG
>CAVFWQ010000097.1:0-7022 GCA_963626285.1 bacterium
AGAAAGAGTGCGCAGGCTTTGAGCCGGGGATGTTCGTGGCGCTGGTGGATAAGGTAATCATCCAGCACGATGGGTGCATTGAATTCTATTTTAGAAATGGAATGAAATGTGAGCATCGACAATAAATACTAATAACAAAAAGGCCTGATAGTCTGTTCTTATGCGGGCAATCAGGCTTTTTCTATAGTTTTGTCCCTGCTCAAATGCGGCATCCATGAAGATGTCGCAAAATTTTGTACTTTGCGGCGGCAGTAGATGAGATGCAGGTATTTTGGAAATTCCGTCTCATCATCTGCTATATTATATATGAAAAGCTTTACCTTGTCAACATTAATTTTGCTTTAAAAGCGCCTGTCTCCTTTTTTCAGGCGTTCAATGCGGAAAACTGATTCAGACAGGGTTTATCGAAGGCCATTATCTTACAGACAGCTCAGCAAAACGGCGCAATATTATAAGCCGTCAAAGAAGCCGTCAAAAAACGCAGTATCTTGAATCCAGAAGGGAGAACTGCAGATACGTCACCAAGGAGGAAGAAATCATATGCCCAGACACGGAGAAAACATTTATAAGCGCAGGGATGGCCGCTATGAAGGCCGCTATGTTATCGGAAAAACCGCAGCAGGGAAAACCAGATTCGGATATGTCTATGGTTATCAGTATACGGAAGTGCGAAATGAACTGCTTCGGAAAAAAGCTGAACTTTTAAAGACAGACAGTCAAACTGTCCGTTGCCGCAGCGTGCTTTTGCGTGATTGGCTGCGGCGCTGGCCGGAAAACGAGCTGCTTGGCAGCGTGAAGGCGTCATCCTACCAGACGTATCTCAGGCAAATCAACGTGCATCTGCTTCCCGCGCTCGGACACCTTTCGCTGTCTGAGGTGACTCCTGCTGTCGTTTACGATTTTGTCTCACAGATGGAAGGCGCAGGGCTTGCGAACAGCACCGTCAAGGGCGCGCTCCGTCTGTAGAGCGCGGCGCTGCGCTCTGCTCAGGAGGAAGGACTGATTCTCAAAAATCCCTGCAAAAGGATTCGGGTTCAGCCGAAAGAGGCAGATGAACAGCGGATATTGAGCCGTTCCGAGCAGGAAATGCTGCGAAAAGCAGCAGCGGCGCAGGATGATTTGCCCACGCTATTGAGCCTGTATACCGGCATGCGATTGGGCGAGGTGTGCGCGCTGAAATGGTCGGATATCGACTGGGAAAAGAAAACGGTCACAGTCAGAAGAACGGTGCAGCGAACGGCGAGCATAGAAAACAGCATGGGCAAGCGCACACTGCTGATGATTGGCTCGCCCAAGTCCAAACGTTCTCACCGCGTGCTGCCCATTCCGGATTTTCTGTTCACACTGTTGAAGAAGGCTGGTCTTGCCGCTGCGGAGACAGATGCATATATCTTTGGCAAGATCGGTCGCGCCGCGGAACCGCGCACCATGCAGCGGCATTTCCGGCGGATGACGCAGACGCTTGGACTTTCCGGCGTTCATTTCCATACGCTCAGGCACAGCTTTGCCACGCGCCTGATGGAGCTGGGCGTCGATATTCAGACGATCAGTGCGCTGCTTGGTCATCAGTCGGCAAAGACCACGCTGGATTTCTACGGCCACAGCCTGTCGGAACAACAGCTGTATGCAGCTTCTCTGCTTGCCGCCTGCTGATATTTCGGGATAAGCCGTCAAAAGCCGTAATGCGGTTCTGAAAAACACGGCGCAGCAAGGGTTTTCGCCCTGCCGCAAAGTACAAAATTTTGTGACAGCAATTTCAAAGGCACAGACTGAGCGCAGCGCCGGAGAATACAGCATAAGCCTTCTGCTGAAGGGAGAAGCTGCAGGATCAGGCGGCTCTGTGCCGGACACAAATCATCCGACGAAACACACGGCTGGGTTCAGCGGTGCGGAGGACGATGAAGCATATGAAGGAGCGAATTGCCGAAGACGGCTGCCGCAAAAAGCAGCCTGTGAGATCGGAGGGCGAAGCTATGCGCGAAGAATGCTTTGGCGATGCCTTGCCTGCTGACGAAAGGGGCGGGCAGCAGGAGAACGCTGTATACGGATGCGCGTTCTGCGTCACGGGCAAAGAGCAGCGGGTGGCAAATCGAATTCAGTCGGCCTGTCCCGATGTGCGCGCCGTGACCATGCGGCGGCTGAAATACAGAACGCGCAGCGGAGAAAAATTTCGGGAAGAGGCCATCGTCCTTCCAAGTTACGTTTTTTTCAAGGCTCCTTCTGATGCTGAACCGATCATCCAATTTCCCCGGCAAAACCTGATCCGCGTGTTGACGCTGGATGACGGCAGGTGGCAGCTGACCGGGGAGGACAAACGCTTTGTCCAATGGCTTTTCCGATATGACGGGCTTCTGGGCTTTTCACAGGCATACAGGGAAGGCGACAGGATACGAATCGTATCCGGACCGCTTAAGGACATGGAGGGCAGGGTCACCCGCGTAGATAAACGCGGATGCAGCGGGCAGGTGATTCTTTCTTTTTACGGCAAGGACATTCCTGTGTGGCTGGGGTTCGAACTGATTAAAACGATTCAGTAATGCGGGAGGCATATGCTTGAAACAGTGTACCAAAGAGCCCGGAACAAAGCTGAAGGCTGTTTGTGTTCTGCTGATTGCTGCCGCTGTCCTGTTTGGGCTGTACCTTGGCGGACGATGGCTGGAAACACGGGGAAACAACCCCGAACCGCGCGGAAATTATCATGAACGGAAAGCGAACGAAGCGACGGTAACGTATAACGGCACGGTTTATCGGCAGCGGAAAAAACTGACCTCCGTCCTGCTTATGGGCATTGACCATGACAGCGGAGAGAGCGGCGGGCAGGCGGATTTTTTGCAGCTGCTGGTCATTGACGATACCGCCGAAACCGTGAAACGCCTGCCGATAGACAGGGATACCATGACACCCATCACGGTGCTTGGCGTGCTGGGCAATCGCTCTGGCGTGCGCACGGCGCAGGTTTCTCTTTCCCATGGCTTTGGCGACGGAAAAGAAAAAAGCTGTGCATTGACGGTAGAAGCTGTTTCCAACCTGCTGCTGGGCGTGTCAATTGATTATTATATGGCCATGAACATGGACGGCATCGCGGCACTGAACGACATGGCGGGCGGCGTCACCGTAACACTGGCGGACGACTTTTCCACGCTGGATCCTGCGATGATAAAGGGCGCCACGCTGACGCTGCACGGCGAGCAGGCGGAGATTTATGTACGCAGCCGCATGAGCGTGGGCATTGGCACCAATGAAGCCCGCATGACACGGCAGGAACAGTACGTTGCAAAGCTTTTTGCGCAGCTGGATGCGCAGATGCGAAGCGAGCAGAACTTTTCGGGAACGATGTTTGATACGCTGTCGCCCTACCTGACCACTGACATTGACCGAGGCCGGCTGATGAACATGGTGTGGCTGGCGAAAGACTATGCGCGGCCGCAGCCGCTGAGCATCGTCGGTGAGCACAGAATCGGCAGCGACGGGTTCATGCAGTTCTATGCCGATGAAGCGTCGCTGTATGCAGCGGTGCTTGATCTGTTTTATGAAGAAGTGAAGTAAGTGCCCATCAAGGGCATTTGCGATAGATGGCGCGGCATAATCCACGCCGAAAAAAGGAAGGATGATTCCCTATGAAAAAGCTTGCCTGCATGCTGCTCGCGCTCCTGCTGGGGCTGACCTCCGTTGCCGCGCTGGCAGAGTCCACACCCAGTAAGACGACCGCCGACCTGACGAAGGTTGAAGTGACCGCTGAAAATCTGCCCGCAGATTCCGGCTTCTTCATCCGCCTAATCAACGAAGAAGAGACGGAATACAGGGAGTTGCTGGACATCTGCGAAGCCGAAGTCGCAAAACTGGCTGCGGCTGACAGCGTTGAAGCTTACTTTGGCAAGGATGTTGATTTGAAGGCCATCGTCGCCGCCGATTCTCTGAACGTATTTGAATTCAAGCCCGTCATTGCCGGTGATTACGATGCTGCCTACGGCAAAGTTACGGCTAAGATGCTGTTTTCCACACCCTACGAAGCGGGTGAAAAGGTTGCCGTGATGGTCGGTCTGGTGACCGAGAATGCGGATGGGACTCTCACCGTGGATTGGAACGCCTTTGGGGGCATCGGCATTGCTGCCGAGCAGGTCGAAGAAGTCGGCAGAATTCAGGTGGAGCTGGACGCGGAAACCGTTTTGGCGATTCAGAACGGCATTGCGCTGCTGGCAGTTGTCAGCGACTGAAGCTGAAGCAGCCGGTTAGAGAGACGCCGGAAAGCCGCAGGACAGTAAATGATCGTTCGGCTTTTCAGCGTCTCCCTTTTTCGGCATTTTCTTTGACAGAACGGAGAAACGAAACATGGCGGATCAGCAAAAGAAACGAAACAAAGCCCCCGCTGCTTCCCGGATACAGCAGCCCGACAATGCGGCTGCGACAATCGATCTGGTGGAATTGATGTATCATCTTCTGGGCAGCTGGAAAATGCTCGTATGCCTTGCGCTGGCATTTGCCGTTGCGGCAGGGGTCTATACCTCGTTTTTTGTTACCCCCTTGTATCAGGCCACGTCAACGATCTACGTTCTCAGCCGCAGAGATTCCGCCATCAATATGTCGGATCTGCAAATCGGCACAGCGCTGACCAGCGATTATATTAAAGTGTTCAAGATGTGGGAGGTGCATGAGGAGGTTATCTCCAACCTGAATCTGTCCTACACCTATCAGCAGATGCGCGATATGCTTTCCATTGTCAATGAGAACAATACGCGTATGCTGGATATCACCGTCACCTCGCCGTCCCCTTCGGAAGCCGCGGCCATCGCAAACGAATATGCGAAGGTTGCCAGCCAATATATTGCCGACACGATGGCTACGGATAAACCGAACATCATGTCCGTAGCGCTTGTTCCTGCGAATCCCGTAAGTCCGAATAAAACGAAAAATATCCTGTTGGGCATGATACTGGGTCTTATGCTGGGCGCAGGTATTGTCGTCCTACACATGCTCACGAATGATACATATAAAACGGCCGAAGACATCCGCAAATATACCGGACTGGTCACACTGGCCATCGTTCCGATTGAAAATGAAAATGACTCAAGAAAGAACAAGAACGGAAGGGCGGTAAAAAGAAAGTGATGCACATGCTGACGATCCGACGCTTTCCGCCCCTTAGCTACGCCTGCAGCGAAGCGGTGAATACGCTGTGCACCAATTTGTCCTTTGCAGGCGAAAATGTAAGGAAAATCATGATTACCAGCTGCCATGCCTCGGAGGGAAAATCCTTTCTGTCCATGAATGTGATGCGAACGATGGCAAATCTGGGGAAAACCGTCGTGCTGGTGGACGCTGATTTGCGCCGCAGCATGATTGGCTCCAAGTATGCCTTGCAGTTCGAACAGGAGCAGCCTTCCGGTTTGGCGCATTATCTTGTCGGTATGGCTTCGGAAAATGAAATTGTGTATTCAACCAATATTCCGGGCGCATATATGGTTCCGGTCGGGCGGGAAGTATCTAATTCCCTGCCGCTGCTTGTTTCGCCGCACTTTGACGAACTGTTGACCGGCTTGGCAAAGAAAGCGGATTATGTCATCGTAGACGCGCCTCCGCTGGGCGCGATTATTGACGCGGCTGAAATTGCCAAATCCTGTGACGGGACGCTGATCGTGGTCAATTATGACAGCGTCCGCCGACAGGAATTGATCAATGTAAAAGAACAGCTGGAACAGACCGAATGCCCCATTCTGGGCACCGTGCTGAACATGGTAAAGTTCGATAATTATCTCAGCAAGAAATATTATTATAAATCTTACTATTCGTATGGATACGACGCCTACGACAAGACCCCGCATCGCGGAAAAAATGCATCTTCCAAGACAAAGGATAAATGATGAGATTTTCGGATATCCATTCCCATTTCGTCTACGGCATGGACGACGGCGCTCAGACGATGCAGGACATGGAGGCCATGCTGGATGCGGCCGTAGCAGACGGCGTGGGCTGTCTGATCGCTACGCCTCATGTGACGCCCGGCGTGCACCCCTTCAACGAGGAGCGTTTCCGGCGGCATTTGGCCGAGGCTCGTGCTTATTGTCAGATCCGCGGTTATTCGCTGAACCTCTGCGTCGGCGCAGAAGTTTTGTATACACCGGCGTTGGAATCTTATATGAGCCGACATGCTCTGCCCGTGCTGGCAGATTCGCAGCATGTGCTGCTCGAATTCGTACCGTCCATTGTTTTTGAAGAAATATCGGCTGCGGTCGGTTTGCTGGAGCGAAACGGCTACGTTCCCATCCTTGCTCATGTCGAGCGTTATAAAGCGCTGGCAGGCTTGAACATCTATCGGCTCAGAGAGCGGAGTTCTGCTCTCTATCAGGTCAATTGCAGCACTGTCATTGACGGAGAGGGATTGTTCAGAGGCATGCAGGTGCGCAGATGGTTTCGGGATGAGCTGATTGATTTTGTCGCCAGTGACAGCCATAATTGCCGGACGCGCAGAACCTGCATGAAAAATGCTTATACCATTCTTTCAAAACGCTTCGGCGCACAATACGCCCGGCGCCTCGTTGGGATGTCTTCATTATAAGATAAGCCATTATCTTCTTAAACGTTTTTACCTGTATGAACAGAAGAAAAACAGGGTGAGTGATTCCCATATGACAAAAATGCGTAAATCCATTCAGATGAGAGGAATGAACCTTCTGCATTTCATGCTGATCACCGGGATTATGCTTGCGGCTTGGTTGGCCTGGTGTGCACCATTGCTGGAGGCACGCAATGCACAAACCGTGAGTTTGTCTGTCTGCGCCTGTTATATGGTGTTTTCCATTTTTTTGCTTCGAACATACAACGCCTACAAGATTGGCATCTTTCGGACGGAGGAAGTTTTCTACGCACAAACGCTCGCCAATCTGTTCAGCAACGGTATCACCTATGTGTTTACCTGCCTAATCCAGTTGCGCCTGCTGCCCGTCTGGCCGGTGCTCGCCGTTTTCTGCGGACAGACGTTTGTCTGTGCTGTCTGGTGCTTAGCGGCAAACAAGCTGTACTTTAAG
>CAVFWQ010000098.1:0-6920 GCA_963626285.1 bacterium
TGCCTCCTTGAACCTGACCGCCTTTCGTTGATCCTTGAAAATTGATTTCCGTGTGCTGAGCGAAAATGACAAGCAGAACGATATTTGCTCGGCAATCATGAGCAGCCCTTTCGATTCACCTTTTTCCATCCGCTCGGAGCTTAAAAATGTTGTTTATGGAGTATAATTTCTCAATTTTTTCTAATCTTAACAAAATCTTAACTTGTATACTAGTAGACAAATGAAAATTGCCATGTTATAATGCAGATAATAGATGTTTTATGAGGGGCATATTTTTCCTTATAAAGCATAAAGAAAACAACAGGAGGCTTCATCTATGAAAAAGGTTCTTGCGCTTGCTCTGGCTCTCGTACTCGTGCTTGGCTGCACCGCAGCGCTGGCCGACACCGTCACCCTGACCTACAGCGAGGTCAACCCCATCGATACCATCGTCGGCAAGACCGCGACCTTCTTCAAGGAAAAGGTCGAAGAGCTGACCAACGGCACCGTCATCATCAACATTCAGCACTCCGGCGTTCTCGGCACTGAGGCGCAGGTGCTGGACGGCATCCTCAGCAACAGCGGCACGGTTGACATCGGCCGTTTCTCCGCGTTCCAGTTCACCGCTTACGGCTGCAAGAAGGCCACCCTGCTCTCCATCCCCTACACCTTTGTCAGCCGCGAACATTTCTGGAAGTTCGCCAACAGCGATTTGGCTCAGGAATTCCTGAATGAGCCGCAGGAAGTCGGCCTGCCCCTGCGCGGCATCTGCTACGGCGAGGAAGGTTTCCGTCACTTCTTCTTCAGCAAGGAAGTCACTGACATCAACAGCCTGAAGGAAATGAAGATCCGCGTTTCCGAAGACCCCGTTATGACCGGCATGGTCACCGACCTTGGCGCGAACCCCACCGTGGTTTCCTTCACCGAGCTGTACAGCGCGCTGCAGACCGGCGTCGTGGACGGCGCTGAGCAGCCCATCGCCAACTACAAGTCCAACGCTTTCCCGGAGGTCGCTCCCTATCTGATGCTGGACGGCCACACCCTCGGCGCCATCCAGATTGTTATCACCGATATGGCTTGGGCGAAGCTGGATGAATCCCAGCAGAACGCCATCATGGAAGCCGGCAAGCTGACCCAGGCGTACAACGCCGAGCTGAGCGCCTCCGAAGAAGAAAAGGTGCTTGAGCAGCTCAAAGCCGACGGCGTCCATGTCATCGAAGTCGAAGACAAGAGCGCTTGGGCTGAAACCTGCAAGAACACCATCGAAAAGAACACTGCGGATCAGGCTGAGCTTTATCAGAAGCTCGTCGATATGCAGTATGCGGAGTAATCTTCTCAAAGCAGACATCTAAGCTGAACATTGATTGGTTCTGCAGGGGGAGGAGCGGAAGACCTGCTCCTTCCCCTTTCTTCAAGGTGATAAGGTTCTTCCTTTATCTTGTGGCATCCGAAAATGAAGATAAGAAAATCTGGAAGGGGTCGTTAGACAATGCCGAAAATCTTTAAGGCTTTGGACAAGCTGAAAATTGTCTATGACATTACGGATAAAATCCTGATGACCATCTGCAAGGTGCTGTTGATTGCAGATATTATCATCGCCATACTGACCGTTATCCAGCGTTATGTCCCCAATTATATTTTCCCTGCCATGCCGTGGGGCGAGCAGATGGTGCTGACGTTCATGGTCTACATGGCCGTGCTGTCCGCAGCCATCGCCATCCGCCGCGGCTCGCACATCCGCATGACGGCGTTCGACAAATATTTCCCCAAGACCTTCATTAAAATCTCCGACTTGATCAGTGACCTGATCGTTCTGGCTCTGGGCGTGGTCATGGTCATGTACGGCTCGCAGGTCTGCACCGGCCCGCTCGCCAAATTCGGCAAATACGAATCCATCCCGACTTTAAGCAAGCTGTGGATGTATCTGCCCGTCCCGATTGCCGGCATCGGCATGATTGTTTTTGAAGTTGAAGCCATTTATCAGACGTTTCGCTCCTTCTTTGTGGAGGAAGAAAAAACTGACGTACAGGAGGTGGAAGGCGTATGACCCCTGATGTCGTATCGATCACTCTGCTGCTGGGTTCTTTCCTTCTGCTCATCATCATGCGCGTACCGATTGCGTATGCCGTAGGCGTTTCCACCGTTCTCTGCTTCCTGAATATGGGCACCGGCCTCACAACATTGCCCATTCAGATGGTCAAGGGCATCTGGTCGTACAGCCTGATGGCCGTCCCCTTTTTCATCACAATGGGCTGTCTGATGGGTTCAGGCGGTATATCCGATAAGCTGGTCGCCTTAGCCAATTCTCTGGTCGGCTGGATGCGCGGCGGCCTGGCGATGGTCAACTGCGTGGACAGCTACTTCTTCGGCGGCATCTCCGGCTCCGCCGCGGCGGACACCGCGAGCCTCGGTTCCATCATCATCCCCATGATGGTCGAACAGGGCTACGATGACGACTTTGCAACGGCGCTGACCATCACGTCCTCCGTGGAAGGCATCCTCGTTCCGCCGAGCCACAACATGGTCATTTATGCCACCTCCGCCGGCGGCGTGAGCGTCGGTGCGCTGTTCATGGCCGGCTACATTCCCGGCGCCATCCTGTGCATCTGCCTGATGGTCGGCTCTTACATCATCTCCGTGAAGCGCGGCTACCCCAAGGGCGAACCGTTCAGCCTTATCAAATTTCTCAAGCAGTGTCAGCAGTCCTTCTGGGCTTTGGCAGCCATCCTGATTGTGGTCGTCGGCGTGGTCGCCGGTGTGTTCACCGCCACCGAAAGCGCCGCCATCGCCGTCCTTTATTCTTTGTTCGTCAGCGTCTATGTGTACAAGGGACTGAATTGGAAGGGCGTTTGGAAGGCGCTGAACGAGTGCGTGGAGACGTTGAGCATCGTGCTGATCCTCATTTCCACCTCCGCCGCCTTCGGCTACTGCCTGACTATCCTGCACGTTCCGCAGTTCGCTGCCGATCTCATCACCAGCGTTTCCAGCAACCCCATCGTGCTGGCGCTGCTGATCAACCTCATCCTGCTCATCCTCGGCTGCATCATGGATATGGCGCCAATCATCCTGATTGCCACCCCCATCCTGCTGCCCATCGCCGAGAGCATCGGCATCGACAAAATTCAGTTTGGTATTATGATGATGCTGAACTGCGGCATCGGCCTGCTGACCCCGCCCGTCGGCTCCGTGCTGTTCATCGGCTCTGCCGTATCCAAAGTGCCGATGGAGCGCGTGGTCAAGGCGACCCTGCCCTTCTATCTTTGCATGCTCGTTGCGCTGCTGCTGATTACCTTCATTCCCGAAATCAGCCTGTTCCTGCCGCGCCTGTTCATGCAGTAAGGAGCAATTTTCATGAAAATGACTTTCCGCTGGTATGGCAGCAAGGATGACCCCATCCCTCTGCGCTATGTCCGGCAGATACCCGGCATGAGCGGCCTGATGGGGCTTTTGGATAAGCCCGCAGGCATCGCTTGGGAAGAAGACGAGATTCGTGCGCTGACGGAGGAGGTTCACGCCGAGGGCTTGGCCTTAGAGGTCATCGAGAGCGTCAATGTCCATGAGGACATCAAGCTCGGCCTGCCCACCCGTGACCAATACATCGAAAATTACCGCACGACCATCCGCCGTCTGGCGAAATACGGCGTAAAGGTCATCATCTACAACTTTATGCCCGTGTTCGACTGGCTGCGGACGGACTTGGCCCGCGTGATTCCCGAAGACGGCTCGAACAGCCTGTACTTTGATGAAAAAGACTTGGGCGAGATGGGTCCGCTGGAAATCGTGCGGCGCACGGCCGAGGCTTCCTGCGGCTTCACCCTGCCCGGCTGGGAGCCGGAGCGCCTGAGCCTGCTGGAGCAGACCCTGCGCGGCTACGAGGGCATGACGGACGACAGGCTGCGCGAAAATTTCCGCTATTTCCTGGACGGCGTGATTCCCGTGTGCGAGGAGGTCGGCATCAAAATGGCCTGCCATCCCGACGACCCCGCCTGGCCGATCTTCGGCCTGCCGCGCATTGCGCACTGCCAAGCGGACTTTGATAAGATGGTCGCCCTGCATGATTCGCCCGCGAACACGCTCTGCCTCTGCACCGGCTCTCTCGGCTCTGACCCGAACAACGATGTGCCGGAGCTGGTGCGGCACTTCGGCGCGATGGAACGCATCGGCGCGATGCACGTCCGCAACGTAAAGCACTTGGGCTATCATCACTTTAGAGAAGCGGCTCACCTGTCCGCAGACGGCGACTTGGATATGTACGCCATCATGAAGGCCATCTACGATTTCTGCCCGAATACCTATGTCCGTCCAGACCATGGGCGCATGATTTGGGACGAAAAGGGACGGCCGGGTTACGGCCTGTATGACCGTGCGCTGGGCGCTGCCTATCTGAACGGCCTGTGGGAGGCCATCTGCAAGGAGAATGCCAAATGAAACTGAATGAACAGGGTGTTCTGAATGCTGCGGCTTGGCGGGAAGCGCAAATTGCGCTTCCCTCCTTTGACCGAGCGCAAATGTGCCAAAAAACCGCCGATGCCCCGCACTGGGTTCACTTCGGCGCGGGCAACATCTTCCGCGGCTTCATTGCCGGCCTGCAGCAGACACTGCTTGAACAGGGCGCGGAAAACACGGGCATTGTGGCTGCGGAGACCTTTGATGATGAAATCATCGATAGAATCTATGAGCCCCACGATGCCATGACCCTGCTGGTCACGCTGCTGCCGGACGGCTCAACGGACAAAAAGGTCATCGCCTCCATCGAAAAAGGGCTGAGGGCAAGCCCGCGTTTCCCGAAGGACTGGCGTTCCCTGTGCGCCGCATTTGAAGAACCGGCGCTGCAGATGGTCAGCTTCACCATCACCGAAAAGGGCTACGCGCTGTACAATATGCACGGAGAAATGCAGGAAATCGCCGCCAGGGACATTGCGAACGGTCCTTCAAGCCCCTGTCATGCCATGAGCGTGGTGACGGCGCTGCTCTTCAGGCGCTTCACGGTCTGCGGCACGCCTGTTGCGATGGTCAGCATGGATAATTGCAGTCACAACGGCGAAAAGCTGCGTGCAAGCGTTCTTCAAATCGCCCGCGGCTGGCTGGATAACGGCTTTGTTCCCGCCGCATTCGTTGAATGGCTGGAAAACGAGCAGAAGGTCAGCTTCCCGTGGAGCATGATTGACAAAATCACGCCCAGACCGTCGGCTGAGATCGAGCGGCAGCTCACAGCCTTGGGTCTCGAGGACATGGCGCCCGTCGTCACGAAAAAGGGAACATACATCGCGCCCTTTGTCAACGCGGAAGCCCCGCAGTACCTCGTCATCGAGGACAGCTTTCCGAACGGCCGCCCCGCGCTGGAAAAGGCAGGCGTATACATGACAAACCGCGATACCGTCAACAACACAGAGCGCATGAAGGTCACGACCTGCTTAAATCCCCTGCATACGGCGCTGGCGGTGTACGGCTGTCTGCTGGGGTATCGGCTCATCGCCGATGAAATGCATGACCCTGAGCTCAGCAAATTGGTGAGGCGGCTCGGCTATCGGGAGGGACTGCCCGTGGTGACAGACCCGAAGATTCTAAGCCCCAAAGCCTTCTTGGACGAGGTGGTGGAGCAGCGTCTGCCTAACCCCTTCATGCCGGACACCCCGCAGCGCATTGCCACCGATACGAGCCAGAAAATCCCCGTGCGCTTCGGCGAAACGCTGAAGAGCTATGCCGCCCGCCCCAATTTGGATGCGTCCGCCCTGGTCGCCCTGCCGCTGGCCTTGGCCGGCTGGCTGCGCTATCTCTTGGGGCTTGACGATGAAGGCAGGGAGATGGCCGTCAGCTCCGACCCCATGCTTCCGCAGCTTCAGGACGCGCTCAGGGGCGTGACCCTCGGCCGTCCCGACAGCGCCGAAGGCGTTCTGGACGACATCCTGAAAAACGAGGTTCTCTTCGGCATTGACCTGAACAAGGTCGCCCTTGCCGACAAGGTCAAAACCATGTTCGCCGAAATGCTCAGGGGAACGGGCGCTGTCAGAGACACGCTGAAACGATATTTGGCATAACACGGAAAATAGGAGTGAAAAAACGTGGAGCTGCCTGCTTGGAAAATGCGCGAGACCGGTAAGGATTATGCTCTGCGCGTTCTGAAGGAAAACATCATCCATCTGCGGCTTCCGCCCGGCAGCATGCTCAGCGAGAACGAGCTGGCGCTGCAGCTCAGCCTCAGCCGGACGCCTGTCCGCGAGGCGCTGCAGGCCTTAAGCAAGATCAAACTGGTGGAAATTTACCCCCAGCGAGGGAGCGCCGTTGCCCTGATTGACTATGACCTCATTGAAGAGGCGTGCTTCATGCGTCATGTGCTGGAATGCGCGGTGGTCAGGCGGGCGGGCGAGCGTATGCAGCCGGAGCAGCTTCAGGCCATCGGCAACAACGTGGCGCTGCAGGAATATTACCTGAAAACGGACGCGCCGGAGGATGCTTTGGAAGGCCTGTGGATGCTGGACAACGAGTTCCACCACCTTCTGTTTTCCGCCGCTCACATGGAGCAGACATGGCAGATGATGACCGACTTCACCGTACATTTCGACCGCGTCCGCAACATGTCCCTGACGGCGGTCAAGAACAACAAAAATGTCGCCGACCACCGCGCCATCTACGAGGCGCTGAAGTACGGCGATACGGAACGGGCGCACGCTGTCCTCAGCGACCATCTTTCCCGTTACAAGGTGGATGAAGCCGCCCTCCGCGCCAGCTATCCGGAAAGTTACTTCAAGCAAAAATAAACCTCTTGTCTATGCAGACGGACTGCCGTGCAGCTGTGCGGCAGCCCGTTTCATTGTATTCCGAAAATCCCGTCATAGCGGCGGGTTTCGGAATACAAAAACAGCAGGAGTTTTTTCTCCTGCTGTTGCATTGTCGCTTCAGCGAAAAAAGAAAACCACCAGCAGAGCTGGTGAGAGGGAAAA
>CAVFWQ010000099.1:0-6909 GCA_963626285.1 bacterium
CGTGTCGTGTCAATTATGGGGTTCGGCTTCATGCTTGTCAAGCCCCTTTCGCAAAATGTCCCTGTCTTTCCTCCATCCACTTCATCAAATCGATAATACCAGAAAATCCCGCCGCCCGCAAGGGCTTTTTTGTTCTTTTACATTCGTGCGCTCCGCCATGGCCTGCGGCCTTCCAAAAAGCAAAGGGCGGGGCTTTGTGCGAAAAGCCGCCGCCCCGTACAATCACTCCGCCACGCTTTCAAAGAACAGCAGCTCAAACCGCGGATATTCGCTCGTGCCGCTGCCCTCCACGATTTCGATATAGGTGTTCTCGCTCAGCGTGCCGTACATTTTGACCTTGGAAAAGACGGCGTACTGCGGCTCTTCCTTGCAGATGAGGTATACGATGTCCTTGTAGGTGGTGCCGGACTTGGTCAGGGCGAACTTGACCGTCCACTCGCTGCCGGAGGGGGTGATCTCCAGCACATAGCCGGTGTAGGCGAAGGTCTTCCCCACATACTTGGACAGGTCGCTCTTTAACGTCTTGTACGCCGTGTTCTGGGCGCTGTCTTTGGTCTTTTGGATGCGCTCGGCGTCCGTCAGGGTGCGCACGGCGGTATAGGCCACCGTTCTGGTCTCCAAGCCCTTCTTGGACGCGGTGATCAGAATCTGGTATGTTCCTTCCTTGTCGGTGTCAAAGGTGAAGGAGAAGGACTTGCTCGTCGAGGCCTTCTGGTAGGTCACGGGGCCGGAGACGGAGACCTGCGTCTTCACGCCCTTGATGGTCGTGCCGGAAATGGTCAGCGAATCGCTTGTCAGCTGCGCGGGCACGGCGGAGGTGAAGTTCAGGGGGATGTAGTTTTTCTGGTACATGACGGAGAAGGAGCGCTGGGTGGTGCGGCCGTCCTCGGTGGATGCGGTCACCACCATTGAATAGGTCCCCGCCTCCGGAAACTTCACCTTGATAGAGAATTTGCCCTTCGAGCCCGCCTTGTCCGTGAATGTCCCGCCCGCGCTGCCGGTCATGGAGATGAGCGCCAGGGTCACACTCGCGTTCGCGTCCGTTGTGCCGGAAACAGTCAGGTCGTCGTCGTTGACCTCGGACGGCGGCTCGGAAACGATGAGCTTGCAGGCGCCGGGCGGTGCGGTCAGCACCTCGGTGAAGGTCATGCCCTTTAAAATCTCGTCCAGCAGCTTTTCATCGGCGGTCTTGAGCTTGCGCCCCTTCACCTGAAGGTCCAAGGTGATGGTATAGCCGTTTCGGATGGTGCGGCGCTGATAGCCCCTGTACTGCTCCTCGCCGCCGTATTTCAGGACGTATTGGAGGCGCAGGAAGCGCAGAAGGTTCTTGCCGTAGTTCTTCCATGTGGCGCTCGAATAGTCGTACCCCAGCAGGCTGTAGGTGCTGCCGTTCGTGTGCGCCTGACGGAACGCCTTGCGGACGTCGTCCTCCACGGTGTTGATGTCAAAGTAGGTCTCGGCGTCCACATCCGCCTTGGCGGTGATGACCAGGGTGCGGCCGTTGGCGGAGTCAAACGCCTGCATCAGGATGCCGCTGTCCTGAAAATCCGCCTCGACATTGTCCGGCTCGTAGCCGTTCTCGGTGAGCCATGAATAATTCTCGGTCAGGTTTTCGGGCGTTAAAACCACGTCAAAGTTTGATGTATCAAGCGCCAGCTGCGCCCGAATATCGGAAAAGTTGAAGACCGTTTTTTCCGCGGCAAGGGCGGGAAAGGACGGCAGCAGCAAAGCAGCCGTCAGGACAGCCAAAGCCCTTAAAAGAAAGCCTCTGTTTTTCATGGGCAGCGCACCTCCTGTAACAGCGATATCATACCATATCGGCAATGAAAAGGCAATGTTTTCGCCGAACTTATTACGGTTTTTTTACAATTATCCGTCATTTTTGCGAAGCGCTGCATGGGCTTCCCCGACCAGCGCATGGATCGCCGCGTCCGTGACAGGCGCGCCTTCGCCGAAGCGGATATCGCCCAGAAACTCGATGTTGCCCTTGGGCCCCGTGATGGGCGAAAAGGTCAGCCCCTCCACATGCCAGCTGAAGGTCGGCGCAAAATCGCAGATACCGCGCAGGACGCGCTCGTGCACGGCGCTGTCGCGCACCACCCCGTTCTTGCCGACCTGCCCGCGCCCGGCCTCGAACTGCGGTTTGATGAGCGTCAAAAAGCGTCCCGTCTCCCCCATGATGCCTGCCGCCACCGGCAGGATCAGGCGGATGGAGATGAAGGACACATCCATGACCGTGAGCGTCGGGTGCAGGGGCACCATGTCCGGCGTTAGTGTTCTGGCGTTCGTCCGCTCCATGACCGTGACGCGCCCGTCATTGCGAAGCCGCCAGTCCAGCTGCCCGTAGCCGACGTCAATGGCGTACACATGGGCAGCGCCGTTTCTCAGCAGCACGTCCGTAAAGCCGCCCGCCGCAGCGCCGATGTCCATGCAGACAAGGTTTCGCACGTCCGCGTGAAAACAGGAAATCGCCTTTTCCAGCTTGTGATAGCCGCGGCTGGCATAGTCCTCCGCCGCCCCGCGGACGATAAGCCCGTCCGTTTCCGATACCTGCTCGGAGGCCTTCAAGACCTTCTTTTCGCCGATATAGACCTGCCCCGCCATGATCAGCGCCTGCGCCTGCTCGCGGCTTTTGGCCAGCCCGCGTGCCGCGAGCGCCGCGTCCACCCGCATTTTCATGCCGCTGTTTCTCCTTTGATGATTTTTCGGGCGATGCTCTCCGCGTCCAGCCCGCATTCCGCAAGGAGGGACGCCCTGTCCCCGTGCGCCATGAACCTGTCCGGCAGGCCGAACGCACCGGCGACGGGCGGAAGGCCGTGCTGCGCATACCATGCGTTCACCTGACTGCCGAAGCCGCCGCGCAGGACATGCTCCTCCAAGGTGAACACGGGCTTTCCGGCCAGCGCCCGCAGCATCTGTTCATCCAGGGGCTTCACGCAGGAGGCATTGACGACGGCGGCGGACAGGCCGCTTTGCCTGAGCATCTCCCGCACCCGAAGCGCCGTTTCCAGCATGGGGTTGACGCACAGAAGCGTCAGGTCTTTCCCTTCCATGACGGTTTCCCATTGCCCGACGGCAAAGGGATGCCGCAGGGGATAATGCGCCGCGCCGTTCTCAAAACGCGGATAGCGGATGGCGACGGGATGCGCGCAGGAGAGCGCATAGCGCAGCATCTGCTCCAATTCCCCGCACGAGCGCGGGCAGAACACCTTCATATTCGGCATGGGGCTCAAATACGAAAGCCCGAACACGCCGTGATGGGTCGCGCCGTCCGCGCCGTTCAGCGCCGCCCTGTCCATCAGAAGCACCACGGGCAGATCCTGCAGGCAGACGTCCTCCGTGAGCTGGTCAAACGCCCGCTGCATGAAGGTATCGTAGATGGCGACCACGGGCCTTAAGCCGCCCCGCGCCATGCCCGCCGCCATCGTGACGGCGTGCTCCTCGGCAATGCCGACGTCAAACAGGCGCTCCGGATGCGCCCTTCGGAAGCCCTCCATGCCCGTGCCGCCCGTCATCGCCGCCGTGACGACGCAGATGCGCGGGTCTTTGTCCGCCATGTCCGTTAAAACCTTCCCCGCGTATTCGCCGAAGGATCGCTCTTTGGGCTCTTCGCTCTTTTGGCCGCTCTCCACCTGAAAGGGCGGGGTTCCGTGGAACACGTCCGGCATATTTTCCGCCGGCGTGTAGCCAAAGCCCTTCTTCGTGACCACATGCAGCAGCACGGGCTCGTCCAGCGTCTTCACGCGCCGCAGGATATGCTCAAGCCCAGCCGCGTCCTGCCCGTCCACAGGGCCGAAATAATGAAAGCCAAGGGCGGTAAAGAAATTGTCGCGGATAAAAATATTGCGGATGGAATTTTTGATGCGCTGAAAAAGGTCGTGCAGCATCGTCCCGCAGACCGGCACTTTCAGCAGCGCCTGCGCCACGGCCTGCTTGGTCTTCATCCAGCCCTTGCTCGTGCGAAGGTGCAGAAGGTATTTGGTCAGCGCCCCGACGTTGCCGGAAATGGACATGCCGTTGTCGTTCAAAATCACGATCATGCGCATTTTGGCGCTGCCCGCGTCATTGAGCGCCTCATAGCACATCCCGCCCGTCATCGCGCCGTCCCCGACGACGGCGATGACGTTGTAGTCCTCTCCCAGCACATCCCGCGCCCTTGCCATGCCCACGGCGGCGGAAATGGCGGTGGAGGCGTGCCCGGTGTCGTAGGCGTCGCAGGAGCTCTCCTCCGCCCTCGGAAAGCCGCACAGCCCTCCGTAGGTGCGCAGGGTGTCGAACAGGGGGTCCCGCCCCGTCAGCAGCTTGTGCGGGTAGCACTGATGCCCCACGTCGAAAATGATTTTGTCCTTCGGGCAGTCAAATACGCGGTGCAGGGCGATCGTCAGCTCCACGATGCCCAGATTGGACGAAAGATGTCCCCCGTTTTTGGCGACGGTTTCTATCACCCTTTTGCGAATCGCCTCCGCCAAATCCGGCAGCTCGTCCCGCCGAAGCCGCTTGAGCGTCTCCGGCGACTGAATGTCGCGCAAGTCCATCCCTTCGTCCCCTCTTTTAGCCGTTCCCGTAAGGAGCGGGCAGAGTACCGGCGTGAGGCGCTGCCGCGTTTCCCGCCGTATTCTCCGCTTTTTTCGCCCCTGCCGTCTGTTCGTGGGTGCAAAGCCCCGAACCATTATTATACCCGCCGGGCTGCGTTTTGTAAATGTAAAAAATCCAGCCGCAAAGCAGGAAAAAGGGAAATGCGGTCGAAAGCATTTAATGTGCGTATGTATGCATATGGACGCACGCTCCCCGAATCGTTTGCGATGCGGAGAGATTTTGCATTCCCATCGGATGTTCCGTCCGTGAAGGACAGATCCGTTTTTTTCTTCAACGGGAAAATCCGCAAACCGAATGAAAGCATGTTTCGATGTACCTTCATTTGAACCGGAGGTCAACAGTATGAAATGCCCTCAATGCGGTCATTGGAACCGCGCCTCCTTCCCTCGCTGCTTCTCCTGCGGCGCTCCGCTGCCCAGGGAGGGCAATGAAGCCGAAGCCCCCGAATGGCAGCAGGAGATCGCGGAGAGCTTCAGCCCCAAGACCTATATCGACGTCGATGAGGACGGCAACATCACCTCCAGCGCGCCCGACGTGCGGGACTCCGTCGCGGCGGAAATGCAGTCCCTGAAATCCCGCAAGGAGCGCGGCGAGGAGAACCAGCGCCGTTTGCGGATGCAGGACACGGAGCCTTTGGTCTCCGTCTCCACCGGCCGCCGCGTCCAGACTACCTCCCGCCGCCGCGTCATTTTCACCGATGCGAACGCGCCCAGCGCGTATGACGAGACCATCCGGGACGGGGCCGTGCGCGGCGATGTCGCCCCCGTTTACACCGCCCAGCGCGCCGATTACGACGACTTTTCCGGCTCTCTCCCGCCCGATTATCAGCCGCTGACGGGCGAGGCCAGACCCGCCCGCTCCCCGAACGCCGGCGCCATGACCATGCGCCCCATGCGCGCCGCCCGCAGCTTCGGCATTCACCGCTTTCTGCGCGTGATGATCATCCTCCTGCTGGCGGCAGGGCTCGGTCTCACGGGCTATTTTCTCCTCTACCGCCCCCTGTTCGGCTCGGAAAAGCTTGCCCCGCTTCAGGAGCGCACCATCATTTCCGCCTCCATCTATGACGACCTGCCCGCGCACATCATCAAGATCCCTGCGGAGGAGGGCACGGAGATCTACATCAAGGAGCTGCACCTGTCCAACGCCGTCATCGGCGGCTATGCCACCTTTGAGGTCGCGGACTATGTGTGGTATGAGGACAACGAGGACATCGACGTGGAGACCTACACCGTCACCATGACCCCGTACCTCAAGACCGCCTCCGGCGAGCATAAGCTGATGGAGACCCTGCACTTTGACATCGACATCCCCCTCTCCCCGCTCACGCTGATTTCGCCGGACGTGACCTATTTGGAGGTCAACAGCCGCCCGACCTATCAGGTGGAGTTTCAGGTGGAGCGCGGCAGCACCGTGACCATCAACGGCGAAAACATGTCCGACCTTGTCAGCACGCAGAACGGCCTCATCTCCTACAACGCCACCGTGCAGGCCATCGGCGAGAACGTCATCACCATCGAATGCAAGACCAAATACTACCGCAAAAACACCGTCACCCTCGTGCTGTACAGAGAGCCGCAGGACATCCTGCTGGAGCTGGATTCGACCCTGAGCACCAGCTACAACGTATCCAGCGAAATGACCATCAGCGGCACGACCCTGAACAAGGCGACCATCACCGTCCTCTCCCCCTACAAGGATCTGGACACGAGCCAGCTGCTGACCACCGGCCGCTTCTCGTTTACGGCGCTGTTTAACAAGATCGGCACGAACACGGTCATCATTCAGGCTTCGTATCCGGGGAGAGAGACGACCACCGTCACCTTCGACGTGTACCACGTCCCCTCCGCCACCAACTACACCCGCACCGCGTGGCCGATGGACGCCTACAACTACACGCAGTACCTTGAGACCTTAGCCGCCCGCGTCCGCAATACGACGGTGTATGTCTGCAAGGGCACGATCGTCGAGATCATCTCCGCCTCCCCGCAGATGGCGCTCATGGAGACCGGCACGGACGACAATTCCCGTCAGGTGCTGCTGGAAAACAAATCAAACGATACCTGGAAGGTGGGCGACTCCCTGCGCGTCTACGCCGACGCCTTCGGCGCGTACAACGGCAAGCCCTGGCTCATCGGCCGCTATACCTATTCCTATACGCCGCAGTGATCAGAGGGTGCGGCAAGGGGACTTGTCTCCCTCTCCCCTTTTAACAACACCGGCATCAAAAAAGCGCCCCGCACGGCGCTTTTTTTGATATGTAATACTTTTCTCATCTCAATCTAGCCAATTAGTCGACGCTGTGGTATAATAAAT
>CAVFWQ010000100.1:0-6790 GCA_963626285.1 bacterium
ATTCTACAACAGGAGGTCTCTTTTTTCTACTGTCCGTTAAACGGGGAACGGTCCAAAGCGTGCAGGCGCCGACGGCTTCGTTATTGTTGATCGGCCGGCTCCGCCTTCTGTTCCCCGTCCTGCGTTTTCAGCGTTGCCTTCCCTCCGCTGATAGTGAGGCGGGAAACGAGGTTCTCGGCGTAGGTCTCGGCGAAGACCTCGGCACTGGCCGTTCCCTGCTCATAGACGGCGGGCAGGATGGCCGGCAGGGCAAGCGTTTGGGTAACGGCGGTAAATTCAAACAAATCGGCGGCATCGGCAGAGGCCACACCGACGCAAATCGTCCAAGTGTACGGCCCGTCCGTTTGGTTGGCCTCCAGGCTGAGCTGAGCATCGACAAAGTAAAATGCGCTGCCGGAGCGGGCAAATTCCGTATGCGAAAAGCCGGTAATCTGAGCGTTCAGGCGGGAGACGGTCTCGCTTTTTCCGCGCTGTCCGTCCGCTCGGACAAGGTAATAGGAGGCATAGGAAAATTCGCCGCCGCCCGTGCCGGAGAGAACGTAGGACAGCGGGTCATGGTACACATTTTCCACCGTTTCCTCAACCGTTCCGTCGTCCGATTCGATGGTATATTCATCCACATTGTCGCCGTAAATCAGCGAGGAATACGGTTTTTCGTACTCAAAATCCCCGCCGCTGGACAGGGATATCTTATATTCGCCGTCGGTCAATGTCAGCGTTTCGGCGTTTAAAACCGCGTCTGCCATCGTCTGTGCCGCCTGCGCCGGAATCAGGGCGGTATACGCCTCCGGCAATGCCTTCTGCGCGGCGGTCATCAGCGGCGTAATGTCGCTGACTGAGGCCAAAATACTGTCCGACAGTACCTGCGCGGCATTCGAGCCATCTGGCGCAAGGGTCTGCGCGGCGGGCGCCGCCGTCACCTCGGCAGGCTGCCGCGTGTTGTCGCCGCAGGCGCATAACAGGAGGGATAATGCTATCAAAAGCAGGAACAAATTAGTTTTTTTCATGGCTTTCCTCTATCATGATAAGCAGAAGCGGCGTGCTACCCTGAAAACAGAGCGGCACGCCGAAATCATACCATCAACCGATTTCCGCTCCGTCCGGCATGGCATCCGGATCGTCCACGGTCAAAAGGCGCAGAGCGCCTGTTTTTTCATCCAAGCCGGACAGCAGCATGCCCTCGGACATCACGCCCATGATTTTTCGCGGCGCAAGGTTGGCCAGCAGCACCAGCTTTTTGCCCACCAGCACGGAGGGGTCGGGATAGGACTTGGCGATGCCGGACAGCACCGTCCGCTTTTCTTCGCCAAGGGACAGGCCGAAGCGCAGCAGCTTATCGCTCTTTTCGACCTTTTCACAGGTCTCCACCCGCGCCACGCGCAGCCTGACCTTTTCAAAATCGTCAAAGCCGATGCAGCCCTCCGGCAGCTCCTGCTTCTTTTCGGGCTTCTTCTCCTGCTTTTTTTCCGGCTTCTTTTCAGCGGGCTTTTCCGCTTCGCTGCCGCCCGCCAGCTCCGACAAATCCTTCTTGATGTCAATGCGCGGGAAGATGGCCTCGCTCTTGCAAACGAGCGTCCCCGCCGGCAAAAGGCCAAAGGCGGTCAGCGATTCCCACGTCTTGAGCGCCTCATCCGTCACACCGAGCTGCGCAAAGATGCGCTCCGGCGTTTTCGGCATGAACGGTCCTATCAGCACGGAAACAAAGCGGACGCACTCCGCCAGCGTGTACAGCACCGTGCCGAGCCGCGGCTTATCCGCCTCATTTTTGCCCAGCACCCACGGCTGCGTCATATCGATGTACTTGTTACATTCGCCGATGAGCTTCCATATTTCCTGAAGCGCATTGGAGAACTGGAGCGCATCCATCTGCTTTTCGACCAATGCGGGAAGCCGGAGCGCGTGCTCCCTGAGCGGCAGGTCTATCTCTGTCATCACGCCCGTTTCCGGCATTGCACCGCCGAAATATTTTTCAATCATCGCCACCGTGCGGCTGACCAGATTGCCCAAATCATTCGCCAAATCCGCGTTCAGGCGGGTGAGCAGAGCCTCGTTGGTATAATTTCCGTCCGCGCCGAAGGGCATCTCGCGCATCAAATAATAGCGCAGCGCATCCGCGCCGTAGCGGGCGACGATCGGCTCGGCATACACGACATTGCCCTTGGACTTGCTCATCTTGTCGTTGCCGAAGAGAAGCCAGCCGTGCGCGAACACCTGCTTGGGCAGCGGCAGACCCAGCGCATGGAGCATAATCGGCCAATAAATGGTGTGGAAGCGGACGATTTCCTTGCCGACCAGATGGACATCCGCCGGCCAATATTTCTTAAACAGCTCGTCATGCTCCGTCGTATAACCGAGGGCGGTGATGTAGTTGCTCAGCGCGTCAATCCAGACATAGACGACGTGCTTGGGGTCAAAGTCCACGGGAACGCCCCACTTGAAGGACGTGCGGCTGACGCACAGGTCCTGAAGGCCGGGCTTTAAGAAATTGTTAATCATCTCGTTGGCGCGGGAAACGGGCTGGATGAAGTCGGGATGCTCCTTCAGATAGTCCATGAGCCAGTCCTGATACTTGCTCATGCGGAAAAAGTAGCTTTCCTCGCGTACCAGCTCCGTCGGACGGCCGCAGTCAGGGCAGAGGTTGCCGTCCTTCAGCTGCGTCGCCGTCCAGAACGCCTCGCACTGGGCGCAGTACTGCCCTTCATATTCGCTCTTATAGATGTCGCCCTGCTCGTAGAAACGCCGGAAAATCTTCTGCACGGCCTTCTCATGGCGTTCGTCGGTCGTGCGGATAAAGTCGCTGTATTCGACTTCCATCAGCGCCCAGAGCTTCTTGGTGGCGTCAACTATCTCGTCCACATACGCCTTGGGCGAAACGCCCTTTTCCTCCGCCTTGCGCTCAATCTTCTGCCCGTGCTCGTCCGTGCCGGTCAGGAAATAGGTGTCGTGGCCGGTCAGCTTCTTAAACCGCGTCATCGTATCCGCAGCGACGGTGGTGTAGGTATGCCCGATGTGCATATTGCCGCTGGGATAGTAAATGGGCGTGGTGATGTAAAAGGTCTTCTTGTCCGCCATGAAAAACCGCCTCCGCAAAAGGGCGCCGCCCTCAGAATCAAAATTTTCCAATATATTGTATGTGTTTAGGGAAAAAAAGTCAAGGCGCGGAACAAACGCCCGCAAATTTCCGCGCTCATGTTCCGGCGGCAGAAGAATAACCATCTGTATCTCTTTTCTTCTTGTTTAAAAAAGCGGATTACATATAATGGTACTTCTTCCGCTTTGCAAACAGGAAGACGGTCGAAATAATGACCGCGAAAATTTCCGCCGCAGTGATGGCGTACCAAATGCCGTCCACGCCGAACACGAGGGGGAGAATCATAACGGACGATGTCTGGAAAAGGAGCGTCCGCAGGAAGGAAATGGCGGCGGAGACAGCGCCGTTGTTCAGTGCGGTGAAGAATGAGGAAGCATAGATATTAAAGCCCGCAAACAGGAAGGCGAAGGAGAAAAGCCGGAAGGCGTGGCAGGTCAGCTTGTACAGATTTTCGTCATAGCCGACAAAGAGCTTCGCCAAGGGGGAAGCCAGCAGATACGCCGATGCGGACAGCACGACGCCGGCCCCGCACATCAGCCGGACGCTCATTTTGAGCATATTTTGCAGTTCGCTATGGTTTTGCGCGCCGTAATGATAGCCCACGATGGGCGCACAGCCGATGGAATAGCCGATATAAATCGCCACAAAGATAAACTGCACATACATCAGCACGCCGTAGGCCGAAACGCCGTCCTCCCCGATATATTTGAGGAGCTGAAAGTTATAGAGCATGCTCACGATGGAAGAAGAGATATTGCTCATCAGCTCGGACGAGCCGTTGCCGCAGGCCTGAAGGATGGGGCGTGCCTCCAGCTTGGTGCGTGTGAGGCGAAGCAGGCTCGTGTTCGGGCGCATGAAATAAATCAGCGGAAAAAGACCGCCCACGCACTGGCTGATGCCCGTGGCCACGGCAGCACCGGCCACGCCCCAACGGAACACGGCGACAAAGAGCGCATCCAGCACCATGTTCGTCACGCCCGCCGCGATGGTGGCGATCAGCCCCAGCTTCGGCTTTTCGGCGGCGATCAAAAAGCTCTGGAACACATTTTGCAGCATGAACGCGGTCGTAAAGCCGATGACGATGCGGCCGTAGGTCATGCAGTCCGGAAGCATCTCCGGCGTCGCCTGCAAAAACAGGGCGACAGGCTCCATGAAGACGATGCCGAAAACCGTCAGCACAACGCCTAAGAGCAGGGTGAACAGAATCATCATGGAGAAATAACGGTTGGCCTGTGCCCTGTCGCCCTCGCCCAGCACCTTGGCCACCAGCGCCGTGCCGCCCGTGCCGACCATGAAGCCGAGGCCGCCCAGCACCATGATAAAGGGCATGACCAAATTAATGGCGGCAAAGGAGGTCTTGCCCGCGTAATTTGAAACGAACAGGCCGTCCACCACGCCGTAAATGGAGGTGAACACCATCATCACGATGGACGGCAGGACAAAGCGAAGAAGCTTGCGATAATTAAAATGGTCGGAAAGCTGAATTTGCGTTTTCATACATCTTGTCTGTGCCTTTCTGCGGCACAGTCTCCTTAATGAAACTTACAAAACTTACAGTTGTTCAAACTGTGTCTTTAATAAACGGCAGTATTGCCGGGTCAGGCGGATGAGCTGCTTGCTGTCCTCCTCGGACATCTGCCGGAGCGCCTCCGTTTCGGCGTTGATGATGCGGTCAACGGTCTGTCCCGCAAGCCGAACGCCCTTTTCCGTCAGGCCGATTTTCTTGCTCCGCTGGTCGTCTCCGGCGCTGAACGCGATGCACTGCTCCCGTTCCAGCTTTTTGAGCGCGGAATTGACCGTCTGCTTCGGCTCATACAGAAAATCGCATATCTCCGTCTGGGTGAAGCTCCGCTGCTCGATGCGCAGGGTGTACAAAATCCAAAAAGTGCATTCAGGCAGGGTGAAGCACTTGGCGACATTGCGGTAGATTTCGTCAAGCTGCTTCGTGCTGTTGTTGTACTCCATCAGAACGCGGTCGACTTGCCCGTCCATAGCCTCCTCCTTTTCTGTCCGAAATCGGACAGAATGAGATTATAGTCCGATTTGGGACAAAAGTCAAGCGCCTTTTGTAAAGGCAGAGACGGTGTCAAGCTCCGCTCTTCACGCTGAAATGTTCTTGTTTTTTCACCCGTTTTGGCATATAATACATAGGTAAAATACACATATGAGGTACGGGTTTATGCGTAAGATAGTTCAGACAACGGAGGAAAAATATCAAACCATGACGGAAACGCCCGTCAAACGGCTGATCGTCCGGCTGGCCATCCCGACCATCATTTCCATGATGATTACCTCCATTTATAACACGGCGGACACCTTTTTTGTCGGCCAGCTTGAAAATGTCAGCGCAACGGCGGCGGTCGGCGTCGGCTATCCGCTGATGGCGGTCATTCAGGCGTTCGGCTTCCTGTTCGGGCAGGGCAGCGGCAACTTCATCTCCCGCGCTTTGGGGCGGCAGGAGACGGAAGAGGCCGAGCGCATGGCGGCGACCGGCTTTGTCTCCGCATTTTTGGCAGGCCTTGTCATCATGGCGCTGGGACTGATTTTTTTGAGGCCGCTCGTGCGCATTTTAGGTGCGACAGACACCAGCGAGGTATTTTCCGTTGACTATGTGCGCTGGATCCTGATCGGTACGCCGTGGATGGCAGCCTCCCTTGTGCTGAACAACCAGCTCCGCTTTCAGGGCAACGCCCTCTTCGGTATGGTCGGCATTACCGCCGGCGGCCTGCTGAACATCGCCTTGGATCCGCTGTTCATCTTCGCCCTTGATATGGGCGTGGCCGGCGCTGCGCTGGCGACCATTCTGAGCCAGCTTTTCTCCTTCGTCCTGCTGTTCATCGGGACGCGGCGCTCAGACAATATGAACATCCACATCCGCAATTTCACCCCCAACCGATATTTTTTAAGCGAAATGTTCAAAGGCGGTCTGCCGTCCCTGTTCCGCCAGGGCATCGGCAGCGTGGCGACGGCCTGTCTCAACCTGGCCGCCGGCGTATACGGCGATGCGGCGGTGGCCGCCATGAGCATTGTTTCCCGCGTGATGATGATTGCCAGCTCCGCCGTCATCGGCTTCGGGCAGGGCTTCCAGCCCGTGTGCGGCTTTAACTACGGCGCGAAAAAGTATCATCGCGTGCGCGAGGGCTTTTTCTTCTGCATCAAATACGGCATGATTTTTCTGGCGGCCTGCTCCGTGCTGATGGCAGTGTTTGCGCCGCAGCTCATAGCGCGTGTCCAGCGGGGCGATGATGTGGTGGCGGACATCGGCGCGATGGCGCTCCGCCTGCAGTGCATCACGCTGCCGCTGACGGGGTACATCACCATCGCCAACATGATGATGCAGACGACCGCGCAGACCTTCCGCGCCTCCGTCGTGGCGCTGGCTCGGCAGGGGCTTTTCTTCCTGCCGCTTATCGTGGTGCTGCCGAAGCTCTTCGGGCTGGTCGGCATCCAGCTGGCTCAGCCGATCGCCGATGCGACCACCTTTGTGATGACCGTGTTTTTGACCCAAGGACTGCTCAGAATATTAAAAGACGGAGAAGCCGCCGAGGGCTATCAGGCAAGCACAAAGAGCGGAGCGTGAAGGACGCGGATTTTGCTTTTTGACGCTTCCGCCTTTCGGTTTTGCGCTGACGGCAGCTTCTCTCTAATACTTTTCTCATCTCAATCTAGCCAATTAGTCGACGCTGTGGTATAATAAAT
>CAVFWQ010000101.1:0-6778 GCA_963626285.1 bacterium
ACAATACAAAGCAAGAACCTCTTCCGGCAGAGCTATGTCCAAACTGATGCTGGATTGCCTCCTTGAACCTGACCGCCTTTCGTTGATCCTTGAAAATTGATTTCCGTGGCTTATTGATGCGATGCTTGAATTACGTCAAAATTTATGTTATGATAGTTCGTCGGTTTGTATAAAAAAGCAAGCCGAGGGAGCATCGGATATAGGGGGATGACGATTTTGTCGCATATCTTTCTGGACGCGATGGGCGGCGATCATGCGCCTGAATGCACCGTACTGGGCGCAGTGGAGGCGCTGCGGAGGGACAGCAGTCTGAAAGTGACGCTGGCGGGCACTGTTTCCGCTATGGAGCCGTATTTAAAGGAAGCGGATGATGTGCGGGAGCGTGTGACGCTGCTGGAAACGCCGGACATCATCACCAATCATGACGCGCCCGTGATGGCCGTGCGGCAAAAGAAGCAGTCCGCCGTTGTACTGGGCATGCTGGCCGTGCGCGAGGGCAGAGCCGATGCCTTCGTTTCCGCCGGATCGACCGGCGCAACGCTGGCGGGGGGCATGTTCCGTTTAGGACGCATTGACGGCGTGGAGCGTCCCGCGCTGGCGCCGCTTCTTCCCAACGGGAAGGGCTATTTCTGCCTCATCGACTGCGGTGCGAATGTGGACTGTCTGCCGGCCTATCTGCCGCAGTTCGGCATCATGGGCAGCGAGTATATGACGGCCGTGCAGGGGCTGAAAGAGCCGCGTGTCGGCCTTGTCAACATCGGCGCCGAGGCCGAAAAGGGCAATGCGCTGTGCAAGGCCGCGTATCCGCTGATGGAAAAGGCTCCCTTCCGCTTTATCGGCAATGTGGAGGGGCGCGACATCACCGCCGATGTGGCGGACGTCGTGGTATGCGACGGCTTTTCCGGCAACCTCATTCTCAAGTTCATGGAGGGCGTGGCCGGAACGCTCATGGGCATGATCAAACAGGAAATGTATGCGGATCTGCGCGGAAAGATTGGCGGTTTGATCGCCAAGCCCGCATTCAGGCGCGTCAAAAAGCAGATGGATTATTCCGAGATCGGCGGAGCGCCTCTGCTGGGCGTGAACGGCGTCGTGGTCAAGGCGCACGGCTCCAGCGATACCCATGCCATCGCCTGCGCCATCAAACAGGCGCAGAAAATGATCGACGGTGACATCGTCCGGAAAATCACGGAATCTTTACGGACGGTGCTTTGATACACCGGACGGGCTCAGGCTCGTCGCTGACGAAAAAACGATCACAATATTTCAGGAGGGACGAACATGGTATTTGAAAAGGTTTCCGCTTTGATTGCCAAGCAGCTCAAGCTGGATGTGAAGGATGTGACACCGGATAAGCGTCTGGTGGAGGATTTGAAGGCGGACAGCGCCAACATCATGGTCATGATCATGGACCTTGAGGATGAATTCAACATGATGGTGGAGGATGACGCCATCAATTCCCTGAAAACAGTCGGCGATGTGGTGAAATACATCGAAGAACACCAGTAAATCATCATAAAAGTGGCGGAGTAATGTTCTTTCATGGCTCCGCCGCTCAAAGAAAAGAGAGCCTCATGAAGGATCTAAACGAGCTGATGCGCACGCTCGGATGCAGCTTTCACGATCAGTCGCTGCTGGAGCGTGCGCTCACGCATCCGTCTCTTGGCGCGGACAACAATCAGCGCCTTGAATTTTTGGGCGATGCCGTCCTGCAGATCGTCATCAGCAGGAGGCTTTATTCGGACTACCAGTCGTTCCATGAGGGGCAGCTCACGCAGATGCGGCAGAAGCTGGTCTGTGAGGGTGCTTTGGCGAAGGCGGCGCGTGCCGTCGGCTTGGGCGAGTACCTTCGGATGGACAAGGGCTGTGAGCAGACAGGCGGCCGAAATCAGGACAGCGTGCTGGCGGATGCCATGGAATCCGTCTTGGCGGCCGTCTATTTGGACGGCGGGCTGGAGGCGGCCGCAAAAATCATCGACCGATATTGGCCGCACACCGCCGCGCAGACGGCGGACGCCAAAAGTGCGCTGCAGGAATATCTGCAGGCGCGCGGCATTGCTGCGCCCAAATATGAAACGCTGAAGGAAGAAGGTCCTGCGCACGAACGCATCTTCACCGTTGCGGCGTACGTGAACGGACAGGATGTCGCGCACGGGCGTGACCTGAGCAAAAAGAAGGCGGAGCAGGCCGCTGCGCGCAGTGCGCTGGAAAGCCTGAAATCGCGGGGCGGAGAAGCGTCATGCGGCTAAAAAGGCTTGAACTGCAGGGCTTTAAGTCCTTTTTGGAAAAGACGGAAATTGTCTTCAATCAGGGCATCACGGGCATTGTCGGGCCGAACGGCTCCGGCAAAAGCAACATCGGCGATGCCGTGCGCTGGGTGCTGGGTGAGCAGAGTGCGCGTGTCCTGCGCGGCGCGAAGATGGAGGACGTCATCTTCAACGGCACACAGAAGCGGAAGCGCGCCTCCTTCTGCGAGGTCTCCCTTGTGTTTGACAATGAGGATAACGCCTTAAAAAGCGCCTTTGCAGAGGTCTGCGTCACCCGCCGCGTCTACAGAAACGGCGACAGCGAATATTATCTGAACAAGGCCGCCTGCCGTCTGCGCGATATCGTGGAGCTGTTCCGCGATACGGGCATTGGCCGCGAGGGGTATTCGCTCATCGGGCAGGGGCGCATTGACGAGATTCTGTCCCAGAAGGGCGAAGACCGCCGGCAGGTCTTCGAGGAGGCGGCCGGCATCATGACCTACCGCGTCCGCAAAGAGGAGGCCGAGCGCAAGCTGGCGCGCACGGGTGAAAACCTGACCCGTGTGTACGACATCCTGCATGAATTGGAAAACCGCTTAGGTCCTTTGAGCGAGCAGGCCGCCGTAGCGCGGGAATACCAGACGCTGTTTGAGCGGCTGCGGACGCTGGAAATCAATATCTTCCTTTTGCGCTATGACAAGGTGCGGGAGCGCGTCACGGCTCTGACCCAAACGATGGAGGGGCTGCGTGACGTGCTGCTTTCGCATGAGGCGCGAATCAATGAAATTTCAGCGCAGCGCGAAATGCTGGACAACGAAATTCAGGCGCTGGAGGAAGCGCTGACCGAGGCGCGCCGGGAGCAGGACGAAAAAATCGAGCTGCTCCATGAGGCACAAATGCAGTGCGAGCGTCTGGACAGCCAGAAAAAAATGCTTTCGGATGCGGCGGACGCGGCTTCCGCGCAGCGGCAGGAGACGGAAAATCGCCGGAACGAGCTGCTCGCTCTCCACCAAGAGGGCGGCGAAACCGAAAAAACACGGGAGCAGGGGCTGCTTTCGGCGCGTCAGGCGCTGGAGGAAGCGCAAATTGCCCTGGATGCGCTCAATCGTTCCGCGCATGAGGCAGAAGAGGCGCTGAACCGCCATAAGGCGGACATTCTGGCGGCGGTCAACCGCATGAGCGATGCCCGTGAAACGGAAACGCGCCAGCAGGCCATTCGGACACAGATGCAGGCGCGCCTGTCGGATATCGAAAAAAGCATCACGGATCTGAGTGCGCAGCGCGTGAGCTTGGAGGAGCTTAAAAAGCGGGCGCTGAATGTCAAAAAGGCGACGGAAGAAAACTTCCGAAAGCTGCAGGAGGATGCTGCGGAGACACAGCGGACGCTGGATGCCTTGAAAGCGTCCTCCAAGGAAACCACCGCCGGCGCCCAGCAGCTCAGCCTGTCCGTTCAGGCGGATGCGAGCAGGCTCCGGCTGATGGAAGAAATGTCGCGGGAGATGGAGGGCTATCAGCAGTCCGTCCGCCGCGCGCTTGATTTTTCCAAAAACAACAAAAATGTGCGCGGTGTTTTGGCGCGGCTGATCTCCGTTCCCCGTGAACTGGAAACGGCCATTGACATGGCGCTTGGCGGCGCCCTGCAGAACATCGTCACGACCGATGAGGACACCGCCAAGGGCGTTATCGACTATCTCAGGCAGAATAAATTAGGGCGCGCCACCTTCCTGCCCATGACGAGCGTGCGCTCCCGCGTGCTGAACGCAGACGAGCGGCGGCTTCTGTCCATGCAGGGCTGCTTGGGCGTGGCCAGTGAGCTGATTTCTTATCAGCCCGAATATCGCGGCGTGGTGGAAAACCTGCTGGGGCGCACGGTGATTGCGGACAATTTGGAGCATGGCATCCCCATCATGCGCGCCGGA
This sequence comes from bacterium, assembly GCA_963626285.1. Classification (GTDB taxonomy): domain Bacteria; phylum Bacillota; class Clostridia; order Christensenellales; family Aristaeellaceae; genus CAVDRM01. Next base: position 4,166 of record CAVFWQ010000101.1, read on the forward strand.
CGGCATCAGTTCCGCCTGGTCACGCTGACGGGCGACGTCATGCATTCCGGCGGCTCGATGACCGGCGGCACGGCGCAGGGGCGTGCCACCTCCCTGCTGGGGCGCGAGCGCGAAATCAAGGACTTGCGCACACAGGTGGAGAATAAACGCGCCCGGCTTGCCGATATGCAAAAGTCGCTCGAAAAAATCACGAACGATTATCATGCATTGCAGGCGCAGCAGGCGGACGCGCTGAACGCCGTTCATCAGGAGGAAATTGCCGTTGCGCGTGAAACGGAGCGCGCCGGAAACGCCCACGCGGAGCTGGAGGCGCTGTGCCTTCGCCTGAGCCAAACGGAAAACGCACGGGAACAGCTCCGGCAGAGCATTCTGGAAATCGATGAGGATCTGAAAAAGGCACAGGAGGCCGCCCAGATCGTGACCGTTGACCGCGAGGCGATGGAGCACAAAACCGACGAAATGCAGCGGCTCATGCTGTCCACCCGCGAAAAGGCCGATGCCCAGAGAGAAAAGGTCACGGCGCTTCAGCTTTCCTTTGCGGATGAAATGCATCTGCTGGATACCTTAAAGCGCGACCGTTCCCGGCGGGAAGAGGAGATAAGGAGTGCGGACGAAGCGCTTCGGCGCATGGATGAACAGGCGGAGGCACGCAGCCGCCAGCTTGCCGAAATCGAAAAGCAGATCGCCGAAGGAAAGAAGACGCTGGAGGAGCTGAGATCCGGCAGCGGCGCTCAGCAGGAAAAGGTGCAGCAGATGGAGGCCGAGCGGCTTTCCAAGGCCGCCCGTCAGCGTGAATGCATCCGCATCTCGGATGAAACGCACGCCCTGTATGACCAGGACAGTGCCAAGCTGCACAGGACGGAGCTGGCGCAAAGCAAGGCGCAGACCGACCTGAATCAGATGTGCGAGCATATCCTGAACGCCTATGATCTGACTTATGCAGGTGCCGAAGAGCTGCGCAGCGAAGAGCCCTTTGACCTGCCTGCGGGCGAAAAGGAGGCGGCCTCTCTTCGGGCGCGCATCCGCGAAATGGGTACGGTCAACGTGGCTTCCATCGAAGAATACGCAAAGGAGAAGGAGCGCTTTGACACTCTGACCGCACAGCGGGACGACCTGTTAAAGGCGCAGGACGACCTGACGGAGCTGATCGAAAAGCTGCTCAAACAGATGCGCAGCGTTTTCGTGGGTGAATTTGAAAAATTGGGAACATATTTCAGCGAGACCTTCACCCGTCTCTTTGGCGGCGGTCAGGCGGAGCTTCGTCTGGCTGACCCCGATGACCCGCTGAACTGCGCCATTGACATCATCGCTCAGCCGCCCGGAAAGAAGCTCCAGCTCCTGTCGCTTTTGTCCGGCGGCGAACGGGCATTGACGGCCATCGCCATCCTGTTTGCCATGCTCAAGCTCAAGCCCACGCCGTTCTGTATTTTAGACGAGATCGAGGCGGCGCTGGACGAGGCGAACATCGCCTATTTTGCCGATTATCTGGCGGAATATAAAGAAACGACACAGTTTGTCGTCGTCACGCACAGAAAGGGCACGATGGAGCGCTGTGATGCGCTCTATGGCGTGGCGATGGAGGAGCGCGGCGTATCGCGCATGGTGTCGGTCAACTTAGAGGACTATCAAAATTAACGGAGGTATCGTCATGGCGGGATTTTTTGCAAAGCTGAAGGCGGGATTGACGAAGACCCGCGGAAATCTGACCAACCGCGTGGACGAGCTGGTGGAAAACACGCGGCAGGTGGATGATGACTTTTACGATGAATTGACGGATATCCTGCTGATGGCGGATGTCGGCGTTGCGGCGACAACGGAGGTCATCGACAAGCTCAAAAGCCGTGTCAGCGAAAAGAAAATACAGGATGCGGACAAGGCGAGGGACGAGCTGAAGGCCATTTTGATCGAGGAAATGAACATCCCGCGGCCATCCCTGCGCTGGCCCATGGTGATGTTCGTGGTCGGCGTGAACGGCGTCGGAAAGACCACGACCATCGGCAAAATGGCGCTTCGCTTTCAGGAAATCGGCCGCAGCGTCATGCTGGCCGCCGCCGATACCTTCCGCGCTGCCGCAGACGAGCAGCTTGCGATCTGGGCGGAACGCGCCAATGTGCCCATTATCCGCCACCCCGAAGGCAGCGACCCCGCCGCCGTCGTATATGACGCGGTCAAGGCTGCCAAGCAGAAGGACATCGACCTGCTGATCGTCGATACCGCCGGTCGGCTGCATAACAAAAAAAATCTGATGGACGAGCTTTCCAAAATGCGCCGCATCATCGACCGCGAATATCCTGAGGCCGAGATGCGCTGCATGCTGGTGCTGGACGCGACCACGGGGCAAAACGGCATCCAGCAGGCCAAAATGTTCAAGGAGGCGGCGGACATCGGCGGCATCGTGCTGACCAAGCTGGACGGCACGGCAAAGGGCGGCGTCGCCATCGCCATCCGCCGCGAATTGAACGTTCCCGTCTGGTATATCGGCGTCGGCGAGGGCATCGACGACCTGCAGGCCTTTGATGCCAGGGAATTCATTAACGCGCTGTTCTGAGACAGCGCCGCATAAATGGGCGTGTGTTGTTGAACGGTCAAAACAGGATAATTAAGTATATTGCC
>CAVFWQ010000102.1:0-6565 GCA_963626285.1 bacterium
TTCTCTTCCCTTTGGTGTTACCTATGTATTATAGCTCAACAGTCTACCCTATACGCCAATTTTTTCTTCTCGTTCCTTCTTTTTCACAATGTTAACGTTCTTATTTTAATCCATAGCCCAACGTAGAAAAGTCTTGTGTGCGACCTGAAGACGACGAGCCGCTTCGCGGGCGGAGATTGCACCTTCGCGCCATGCTACAAGGCACGCTTCGTAGTTGGATGGACGCTCCTTGCAGGGCGGCCCGAAGCGAACGCCGCGCTGTCGCGCCGCCGCGATTCCCTCCGCCTGCCGTTGGTGAATGAATTCCCTCTCAGTCTGAGCAACATAGGAAAGCAACTGCAGAACGATGTCCGCGATCAGCGTGCCGGTCAGATTCCGGTTCTGTCTCGTGTCCAGAAGCGGCATATCCAAAACGACGATGGTGCCCTTCTTCTCCTTGGTGATGATCCGCCATTGTTCCAGAATCTCTTCATAATTTCGTCCCAACCTATCAATGCTCTTAACAACAAAGGTATCGCCTTCCTTCAAAGTATCTAAGAGACCATGATAGGCCGGACGATCAAAATTTTTTCCTGATTGTTTATCCAGAAAGATATTGTCCGATGCAATGCCGAATTGCCGCATGGCTATCATTTGCCGATCTTCGTTTTGATCCTTAGATGATATCCTTACATATCCGTAGATTTTTTCTGTCATTTGTCTGCCTCCTTGTCAATTCGAGTTGCAATATTTGCGACACCTTTGGTTCTGTTATGCTTGTGGCTCTATATAGTGAAAGTCTCGCCACGCTTATGCCTGACGAGACTTTGTTAATGGTCTGGGCGTTTCGGCGGTCAGCCGAAACGCCCTGTTTTCGTTTTAGAATAGTCTTAAACTCCTTTAAAGTCAATCGTTCGTTAGCTTTGCCCGAAATGCGGAAATACAACCCGGCAGCCAGCAGCAGGGACAGCACGTCTGCCACCGGCTGCGCCCAGATAAGACCCTTTTCACGGAAGAGTGCGCCGAGGATGAACATGGCCGGAATATAAATAAGCCCCTGCCGGGAAATGCTGACAATCAAAGATTCTTTCGCCGCTCCAAGCGCTTGCAGCGCGTTGGTTATCACACAGAACACACCGAACAGGAAACTCGTGCAAAGAAGGATGCGCGCAAAAGAAACGCCGTAATCATACGCCGCTGCATCCGTGAAAAATACGCTGACGATCATAATAGCATGCTTTTTCCTCGTTCCGGCACAAAAAAAGAAAGCCCCTATACGGACAGCCGTTGTCCCGACCGTCCGTATAGGGGCTTTGCCATGGATTTTCGAATGCATCTGCGCCGCCGTTTTCCCTGTCATGCTTTATGCGCGGCTGTCATTTGAAGTGTCATCACCTGTTTTCGTTCCTTGTGCGGCTTCTTCAAAGGCCTTGCAATAAGCAAGGACATGTTCAGCGTATTTTTCGCTCCCGTTGTACGCCTTGAAAACGGAAAACAGGACATTGTCGGGCATATTCAGCGCGTCTGCGTCGCGCTTTTTCGCCTCGGCGCGGAGAATACGCGCACAATAGCGGATGCTGTATTCCGGACGAGCCAGCAGATGCGCGTAATCCTGATAGGAAAACACGGGATCGCCGAGTGCTTCATCGGCTTTCGCGGCCGTGGACGGACGGATTTGGCAGATTCCGCGGGAGGCATCCCGGCGGATTTTATCCAGCAGGACATCCTCCAGCCCATAGCCCAAGGTCTCCCGAAATAATATCGCCTGAATCGCCGACTTTCGGACGTTTTCCGTCTGCGATGCCTTGACAACGGCCGCATCATGGCCAAGGACGGCCTTTAATGCGTGACGGCAGCCCGAAAACGGCGGGAAGCGCTTCACGCGCTCCAACCTCGGCAAATCGTTTAACGCGGCGCAAAGCGCGGGATGCGCCTCCAAGGTCTGCAAAAGCTTTTCGTCAATCATCGCTCTCATCCTCAGGACCAAGCTGACCCTTTGTCCAATGCACACGACACAGGCTGGTATAGCTCTCGTTGCCGCCCAGCACCACCTGCTCGCCCGTTTTAATGACCCTGCCGTTCATCAGGCGCGCATTGAAAGTCGCTTTTCGGCCGCACCAGCAGATGGTTTTGACCTCCTCGATGGAGTCCGCCCATGCCAGCAGCCATTTGCTGCCCTCGAACAGCTCGCCCCGAAAATCGGCGCGCAGGCCGTACGCCACCACCGGCACATGCTCCTCATCCACGATGCGCACCAGCTCCCGCACCTGCGCCTTGGTCAAAAACTGCGCCTCGTCCACAATCAGGCAGGCGTAGTCATGAACATTGATTTGCGGAAGCTCCTCCACATACATGCACGGCGCCCGAAGGCCGGAGCGCGAGCCGACAAAGCGTTCGCCGTCCCGGTTGTCCAGACTCGGCTTGAGCATCAGCGCCTTCTGCCCGCGCTCCTGATAATTATACTGCACCATGATTGCATTCGCCGTCTTGGAAGACCCCATCGCTCCATAGCGAAAATACAGCTTGGCCATTTCGCCCACCCGCTTCTTCAAAACTCACTGTGCTATTATACCACGACGGCAAAGCCGTGCGCAACAAGGAAAGACGCAAAAAGTTAACATCGCCTTTGCTTCTTTTTCGGCAGGAAAAAGCGGGCGGAACGGCGAAAAGAAACGAGGTATATCCATGCAGCGCGTCCTTTAGGCGGCGCACGGCATACGCGCACGAACAAGCGGAAAAGAGTGGACAGACGATGATTTATGTAATCTGCAATCCGGTGGCCGGAAACGGACGCGGAAAAAAAATCGGGGAGCAGGTGCAGGCAGAATTAACAAAACGCGGCATCCCGCATGAATTTTACCTGACGGAAGCCTGCGGCCATGCCACGGAGCTGGCCGAAAAAGCGGTCTCAAAGGGCGCTGACAGGGTGTTTGCCGTCGGCGGCGACGGAACGGTGCTGGAGGCGGCGCGGGGGCTTATCCATACCGATACCGCACTGTGCATCATTCCGGGCGGCACGGGCAACGACTTTATCAAGACCATCGGCATTCCCAAGGAGCCTTCCGCCGCGCTGGAGGCGGCGCTGAGCCATGCGCCGCGCAAAACGGATGCCGTGCGGCTCAATGACCGGCTGTTTCTCAATGAGGCCGGCGTCGGCTTTGACGTTTCCGTGCTTGAATATGCGAAAAAGGCGAAGAAGCTTTGCCGCGGTCTGCTGCCCTATCTCTACGGCGTCGTGCGCACCATTTTCAGCTTCAGCGGCATTCGGGTCTTCTGCCAATTGGAGGACGGGAAAGCCGTCGAACGGGACATCCTCGTGCTCGGCATCGGCAACGGCCGCTTTATCGGCGGCGGCATCGAAATCGCGCCGAAGGCCGTCCCCGATGACGGGCTGCTGGATGTGGTCATCATCGAAAAAATGAAAAAGCCGCGGATGATGCAGGTGCTGCCGCTGCTGCTCAAGGGTAAAGTGCTGACGTTTAAGGAAACGGAATGGACGCGGGTCCGCCGGCTTTCCTTTCAGGGCGAGCATATGTCGGTGAATGTGGACGGCGAAATCCTGCCGATGGAAAGGGCGGACATTTCCGTCCTGCCCGGCGCGCTGTATATCTGCCGACCGTAAGTATAAGGAGGCTTTCATGAAGCGGTATCTGTCCCTTCTTTTATTGCTGACGCTCCTTTCTCTGCCGGCCTTCGCCGAGGACGAGGAGGAAGAAGCCTACTATGTCGAGCCGCCGAGAATCACAAGCGCAGGCGAAACGCAAAGCAAAGGAACTTTGACCGTCCTTTTGCCGGAGGAAGGCGCTTCCTACGAAGCGGGCGGCAAACTGACCGTGAAGGCCGCGGGCGGGCATTTGGCACGGATAGAGGTGGTGCTGTCCTGGGAAAACGGCAGCCTGTCCCATGAAGCGGACGGGGACAGCCTTGAATATGCCTTTGACACGACCATGTTTTACTGGGCGTCCACACTGACCGTTACCGGCTACGACGAGGACGGGCAGATTGCCGCGCAGGAGACCGTGGACATTCTGTCGCCGCGTGACAAGCTGATCGCCGATATGTTTGCGCTGGCGCTTAAAAACAGCAAGGATTCCTATTACCGCCATGCGCCCGCGCAGACCGACACGGATCGCGGCGTCTGCAAAAACTTCGTCATGCGCCTGTTCGATACCTTCAAGGACAGCTACCGCATGGCGGAATACCCCGACCTTGCGCTGCATATGCCGAAAAACAAGTCCAAAAAGGACTCCGCGCCCTATCAATACGGCATCGAATGGCGCGACGAGACCGCCGAGGACGGCAGTCCCTTCTACATCGCCGCCCAATATAAATATGACGACAGCCTGACCAAGGCCGAGAACATGGAGCGCTGCCGCGAGGTGCTGCACAGCGTTCAACGCGGCGACTTTTTCCAGATGTGCGGCGACTATTACTACGGCAACGGCCCGCACAGCCTCCTGTTCATGACCGATTGGGACGAGGAAAGCGATGAACTGCACTGGACGGACAGCAATATGCGCGGCGACCGCGTGAACGGCGACCGCTGGGGCTACCTGCAATACGACGCCGTCAAAACCGCCGAATGGTTTGTCGAGGCCATTTCTTCAAAATCCACCTATAAAACCCGCGGCTGCACCATCTACCGCCTGAGGGATGACCTGTATATCCCGTGATTTTCCGCAGACATCGGGCGCTCAGGGTATCAAGTGTATCAGTGTATCAATGAAGGCATCGCCGTGCAATTCGGCACGGCGGCTCAGCATGGACAAAAAAATACGGTACAGCAGACAGGGCGGGCAGGCACAAGGAGTGTCTGCCCGCCCGATCGATCGACAGGATCCATGGTTTATTCTTTTGAAGAATACCTCTCACATACCGATTGACCGACGAAGTGAACGGCTTATCTTTTTTGAGCATACCGCCACTTTCCATTGACCGATAAAGTAAACGGCTTATCTTTTTTGAGCATACCGCTCGCATTCCGAATGACCGATGAAGGAAATGGCTTATTCTTTTTTGAGAATTCCGCTCACATCCGTCATGTTTTCGCCGAGGGTGAAGGTGACAATGTTGCCGTCATGGGTGAGATAGTAGGTCTCGCCGCGGCTGCCCTTTTCCAGCAGGTCGGCAAGGGCAAAGGTGGATTTTGCGCTCTTTGTGACGAACACGAGCTTCTCCACGCCCTGCGCCTTGAGGGTGCTGATGCCGTCGAGCGTGCCGGTGAGAACCGCGAAGTCCGCGTCCACGGTGACGGTCAGCACGCCGTCCTTCCGCTCGGCCTTGTAGTTGACGCCCCTGCCGTCCGCATCCTTCACGCGGTAGAGGGGAGCTTCTGCGGATTTCTCCAGCATGGGGACAATTTCCTGCGCCACGATGGTCTCATGGCAAACGCTGCAATGGCTGCCCTCGGTCAGCCCGGTGTGCGTATAGGTCGGGGCGACGGCCTCATCAGTGACCACGGTGTGCGGCAGTTTAGAAATATCCTCGTTTTTTGTGACGTTATCTCCGAGTTTGCAGGTGTAGGTCTTCACGCCGGTTTCCGAGCAGGTGGGCGCCTTCGTTTCCACGCCGTCGTCCCATTCATGCTCACCGCCGTGGATGATTTTGGTCGGCTCGGCTGTTTTCATATCCGCGCCGGGTTCGTAATACTCGATTTTCCCCTCTGTGGTCAGCTCGGAAACATCCGGCGCGGCCTCTGCGCCGACACTGCCATTATGACCGCCGCCGTAGCCGATGGGCGCACCTGCACCCAAACCGTTATCATCAGCTATGCCGCCCTGCACCTTGACCTGCGCGTCATCCGATACGGTGATATTGCTTGCATTTCCAAGGGCTCCGCCGCCGATGCCCGCTCCGTATTCGCCGCCTGCGGCCTTTGTCGTGCCGCCGGAGATGGTGATGTCGCTGCCGTTGCCGCTGCCTAATGTGGTATATCCTACGCCGCCGCCGATGCCTGCGCCGCCACTGCCGCCCTTGGCCGTGACATCGCTGTCGGAGAGGGTGATATTGCGGCCATCGCCATAGGCTCCGCCGCCGATGCCCGCGCCGCCGAAGTTGCCCGTGGCGTTGACCTCGGCATCGGTGATGGTGATGTTGCTGCCGCTGCTCCACATACCGCCGCCGATGCCTGCGGCGTATTGGCCGCCCATGGCTTTGACTTTGCTGCCGGAGATGGTGATGTCGCTGCCGCTGCCTCCCCAGCCGCCGCCGATGCCCGCTCCGTATTCGCCGCCCGTGGCGTCAAGGCTGCCGCTGTCATTGTTCGCATCGGTGATGGTCAGGCTGCCGGTGTTGTTCTTCTCCAAACCGGCACGGTCATTGCCGCTTTTGACCGTGTTCTCGCCCTCCAGCTCGATGGTCACGTTACCCGCGCCATCGGTGGAAACAGCGGCACTTCCAGAAACAAGAGCACCCCCTGTGCCGCTCACGTCGATGTTCACGCCGGAGAGCGTGACCTCGGCGGTCTGGTTTGCGTCAGCTTTTATGGTGACGGTGTTGGTCGTGGAGCTTCCCTTAATGACTGGCGCGTCATCGGGAATATCGACGTTCGTTCCCTGCGTCACGGTCTGCCCGCCGCTTCCGGCGT
>CAVFWQ010000103.1:0-6357 GCA_963626285.1 bacterium
TCATGCTTTGGCATGCAAAGTATGGTTTCCCCCGCTTTTTTATATAAGCGGATAAGTCGCTCAGCCATTCAATGTTTCAAAGTGATGCGTTTTCTCTTTTTTGTTTCATCCGTCTGCTATTTTATCAATAATTTCATTGTAATCCTGTATTCATGCTGTTTTTCGTATCTTTTTCATTAATTTCATCGAATTTTATGTTGACATTATCATGAACTATAAGGTAAAATATAAAAAGAAATTTGACAAACAAAAAACTGCAAGTAAGGAGTGCTGAACCATGAAGAAAAGCATCTGGCTCTCAATCGGGATACTCGTTGTCGCCGTCGTTCTCGTCATCGTCTTCACCGTGCAGAAGCACAACATCACCGAGCAGCTGACAGCCGCCAATGCCTCGCTGGAGCAGACGATGGCGGAGCTGCAGACCGTCAATGCGAGCATAGAGACCCTGCGCAGCGAAAAGCAAAGCCTGCAAGCCGCCAAAGATGAAACGGATGCGTCGCTAAAGAATGTGCAGACTGCCTTGGAAGCAGCCAACGCAGAGTTGGCGCAGACGAAGAAAGCGCTGACGGTCGCAGAAACGGAAAAGGCCGCTCTTCAGGGCAAGCTGGAAAATGCGGAGGCTAACGGGCAGGCACTGACCGATGAAAAGGAAGAACTGACCCAAAAGGTCACCGAGCTGACGAAGAAGGTCTCTTCGCTGGAGACAGAGTCGGCAGCGCAAAAAAAGGCGCTGGAAGCAAACGCCGCCGAGCTGACCGCCGCCCTTGAAAAGAAAGAAGCGCTGGAAGCACAGCTTGCCGAGAGCGGCGAAAAGCTGACTGCCGCGCAGGAAGCTGTCGGCATGAAGACGGCGGAAATCGAAACGCTGACGGCTGAAAAGGAAGCGCTGCAGGAAAAGGTTCAGGCGGCCGCCGAGCAGGTGACTGCGCTGACCAGCAACACCGACACGCATACCGCAGCCATTGCAGTGCTGGAAACGGAAAAGAAGGAGCTGACGATGCGCATCGCCGCCTTGGAGGAGGAAGCCGAGCAGCGCGATGCGGAGCTGAAAACCGCGAAAAATGACCTGACCGCCGCTCGGGAAAAGCTGACAAAGGCAGAAGCGGACGCGGAGGCGCAGCGAAACAGCAGTACCGACGAGCTGGCTAAGGCCGAACAACTGCTTTTGACGGCGAAGGATGAATTGACCAAGGCGCAGAGCGAATATACCGCGGCAAAGGATGCGCTTGCCGCCAAAGAAACGGAATTGACCAAGGCTAAGAATGACCTCGCCGCCAAGGAAGCAGAGCTGGCCACGGCTACCAAAGACCTTGCGGACACGAAGACCGCACTGGAAACGGCTGAGAACAGCCTTGCCGCCAAACAGACAGAGCTGGATGAGGCGACCGCTGCCCTCGCCGAAAAAGAAGAGGAAGCGACCGCTGTCAAGACCGAGCTGACCAAGGCAACGGAAGCCCTTACCGCCAAAGAAACGGAGCTTGCGCAAACCAGGGAGACTTCCGATATCATCAGCGCAGAATACAACGCGCTGCTTGCCGCCGTCGGCGATGCATTGGAAAACTATCATACCCTCAAGACCGAAGAAAATGATGCCCTGCTCCTGCAGGTGCTTGAGCCTCTGCTCAGCCTGATGCCGATAGACGCTGAATAACGACCTCCCCGCACAATGCGGAAAAAGCGTATCAAAAAGCCGTTCCCCGGTCATCCGTCGGGAACGGCTTTGTATAATTTGATTATTTCAGAATAAACCTCAGCGCGTCGTCCAGCCAGCTGCCGTCAAACAGCTCGACAAGGCCGGCATCGCAGGCGGCGGCCAGCTTCCCGTTCAGCGGGATGCGGCCAAGCACCTTTAAATTGAATTTATCGGCTATCTCCTGCGCGTGGCTTTCACCGAACAAATCAATCTTCCTGCCGCAGTCCGGGCATTCGACATAGCTCATGTTCTCAATGATGCCAAGCACCGGAATATTCATCATGCCCGCCATATTGACGGCCTTTTCGACAATCATGCTCACCAGCTCCTGCGGAGTGGTCACGACGATGATGCCGTCCACAGGGATGGACTGGAACACGGTCAGCGGAACATCGCCCGTTCCGGGGGGCATATCAATGAACATGACGTCGTTTTTGCCCCACTTCACATCCGTCCAGAACTGCTTCACCGTGCCGGCGATTACGGGGCCGCGCCAGACGACAGGCTCTGTTTCGTCCTCCAGCAAAGAGTTGACAGACATGGTCTTAATGCCCGTTTTGGTCATCACGGGGTTGATGCTTTCGCCGTCGCCGGTCGCATTCTCATGCAGGCCGAACATCCTCGGCACGGACGGGCCGGTGATATCGGCATCCAAGACAGCCGTCTGATAGCCCGCCCGCTCGCTCAAAACGGACAAAAGCGCCGTGACCATTGACTTGCCCACGCCGCCCTTGCCGCTCACCACGGCGATGACCTTTTTGATTTCCGTCCCCTCCAAGGGCTTTTCAAGAAGAGACTGCGGCCCGGTGCGGCCGGAACAACTCTGGCCGCAGGTGCTGCAATCATGCGTGCATTCGCTCATCGTAACACTCCAAACATCCGTAAAATCGGAAGATAACTCTTCCCATCTTCCGATATTTTACGCCGATTTTCTGTCAATTACAAGACCTTGTTCAGAAAATCTCGTGTTCTTTGCTGTTTGGGCGCGGAGAAAATTTCTTCGGGGCTGTCCTCCTCCACGATGACGCCGCCGTCCATGAAGATGACATGATCGCCCACCTCGCGGGCAAAACCCATCTCGTGCGTGACGACGACCATCGTCATGCCCTCTAAGGCCAGCTTCTTCATGACATCCAGCACCTCGCCGACCATTTCGGGGTCAAGGGCGCTGGTCGGCTCATCAAAGAGCATGACCTCCGGCTCCATGCACAGGGCGCGGACAATGGCAATGCGCTGCTTCTGACCGCCGGATAATTGGCTGGGGTAGGCATTGGCGCGGTCAGCCAGACCGACGCGCTCCAAAAGGGACATGGCCTTTTTTTCCGCCTCTTCCTTAGACTTTTTCAGCAGCTTCATGGGTGCAAGGGTCATGTTCTTCAAAATGGTCATGTTGGGGAAGAGGTTGAAATGCTGAAACACCATGCCCATCTTCTGCCTGTGCAGGTTGATATTGACCTTGGGGTCGGTGATATCCACGCCCTTAAAGGTGATCGTGCCGCCGGTTGGCAGCTCCAGCAAATTCAGGCAGCGCAGGAAGGTGGATTTGCCGCTTCCGGAGGGGCCGATGACGACGACCACCTCACCCTTATGCACCTTCGCGCTGACCCCGTTCAGCGCCTTGATATCGCCGCCGGAAAAGTGCTTTTCCAGATTTTTGACTTCGATAATGGTATCAGTGGTCACTGTTGCGCAGCCTCCTTTCCAGCTTGCCGACGAGCCATGAGAAGAAAATGACCAGAATCAGATAAATCAGCGCCACGGCAATCAGCGGCAGAAAGGCCGAATAGGTCACGCCGCGGATGGTGTCGCCCGCCTTGGTCAAATCCTTGATGGCGACATAGCCCGCCACGGAGGTTTCTTTAATCAGCACGATAAATTCATTGGCCAATGCGGGCAGGACGTTCTTCAGTGCCTGCGGGATGATGATGTACTGCATGGTCCGCACATAATTGAAGCCGAGGCTGCGTCCGGCCTCAAACTGGCCGTTGTCAATGGACATGATGCCGCTGCGGATGATTTCCGCCACATATGCACCGGAATTCAGGCCGAAGGACAGCATGGCGACCAGCATACTGTTTCTGGAGGAAGCAAAAATAACATAATAGGCCAGCATCAGCTGAATGACCACGGGCGTGCCGCGAATCACGGTCAGATACAGCTTGGCGAGCTTGTTGACGAGGGAAAACACCGTCCGGCCGACACCCTTGCGCATCGTTTCCTGATTCTTATCCCATGTGGAACGAATGATGGCAATGACCGTACCGATTGCAATACCGATGAGGCAGGCGACCAGCGTAATCTCCAGCGTCGCGCCGAGGCCGTTCAAAAGCAGCTTCCACCTGTCCTTGGCAATAAAATTCAGGTAGAAATCCGCCTGAAAACCCTGAAACCATTCAGCCATGTCTTTTCCCCCAGTTTTACTCTTTTATCCGTGAACAGGCGAAGCGGGGGCGATTGCTCGCTCCCGTTCGCTTGGCTTCCTGCCGCCGCTCCATTATTCGGCGGAGATGTACTTATCGACAATCGCCTGCACGGTGCCGTCGGCAATCAGCTCGTTCAGCGCGGCGTTGACCTTTTCCAGCAGCTCGGTGTTGTCCTTGGCGATGCAGATGGCATAGTCTTCCACGGCATACGCTGTCTCCAGAATGACCAGACCTTCGTTTGCTTCGACAAACTTCATGGCAGGCTGGTTATCGATGATGACGCAGTCCAGCTTGCCGGCGACCAGAGCGGCCACGGCGTCAGCCCCGTTCTTATAGGTGTAAACTGTGCCGGTCTTTCCGTCAAAGTCATCCGCCGCATAAATCGCACCGGTGGTCGCTTCCTGCGTGCCGATCTGCCAGTCCTTGCCTTCCAGATACAGGTCGTCAACGCTCGTGATGGCAGAGCCTTCCTTCACGATGATGGACTGGATGCCGGTCGCATAGGAATCGGTGAAATTGATGCTCTGGAGACGCTCTTCGGTGACGGTCATGCCGGCCATGCCCATATCGGCCTTGCCGGTCTGCACGGCCACGATGATGGCGCCGAATTCCATGTCGTCAATCACCAAATCCATGCCCAGCTTGTCGGCGATTGCTTTCGCAACCTCGGCATCGATGCCGACGATGGTTTCGCCTTCGTAATACTCATAGGGCGGGAAGTTGGCGTTGGTCGCCATGTGCAGCTCATCGGCCAGCGCGGTCGCGGAAATCGTCCATACCATCATAACAGCCAAGGTCAAAGCAAGCAGCTTCTTCATAGTCTCGTTCCTCCTCAAAATCGTTTCCCTCAAAATTGATGTCCCTCAAGTGAACGACGTCAGTATAGCACCGCCCGATGTCCTTGTCAATACTTTTTTGAATTTTTATTCATGTTTTTTGAATGTTTTTCATCTTTATATGCATATCGCAGGGCTTTTTATGCAGTTTTTCTGCATATTTTCATTTTGATGGCCGATTCGTCACTTTTCCACCCTGAAAATACCGCACTTCAGATACTGTGTTTCGGGCGCTGCCGGAAGGATGGGATGGTCGCGTCCCTGCGTCCTGTATTCCACCTGCATCAGCCGCACATGGGCATCATGCGCGGCCTCCAGCACCACATCCTTGAACTGCCCCGGCAGCATATGCTGGGAGCAGGAGCAGGTGACAAGATATCCTCCGTTCTTAATCAATTTCAGCGCCCGCAGGTTTATCTCCTTATAGCCGCGGGCAGCGGCGGCCACGGCGGAGCGGGTTTTGGTGAATGCGGGCGGATCCAAGATGACCGCATCGTACTGTTCGCCGGAGGCGGACTGCTCCTTTAAAAAATCAAAGGCATTCGCGGCAACGAAGCGGACATTGTCAAAGTCGTTCAGCCCGGCGTTTTCCCGCGCACATTCGCAGGCAAATTCCGAAATATCCACGCCGATGACCTCCGCCGCGCCGAATTTGGCGGCATGGAGGGCAAACGAGCCGGTGTGCGTAAAGCAGTCCAGCACCCGCGAATCCTTCACAAGCGGCGCGATGGCCGCTCTGTTCTCTTTCTGGTCTAAGAAAAAGCCCGTCTTCTGACCGTTCTTCACATCCACAAGGAAGCACACGCCGTTTTCTTTGATTTCCACCTTATCCGGCACTTGGCCGCGGAGAACGCCCGTCTGCTGCCGCATTCCCTCCAATTCGCGCACGGGCACATCGTTGCGCTCATAAATGCCCAGCGGGTGAAGCATTTCCTCCAGCGCATCGCAGACATCCTCCTTCAAACGGTCAATGCCGAGGCAGAGCGACTGCAGGGACAGGATGCCGCCGAAGGAATCCACAATCAGCGCGGGCAGGCCGTCGCTTTCCGCAAAAATCAGGCGGCAGGAGTTCAAATCCGCAAACCGCCTGCGATAGTCAACGGCACGCTTCACGCGTTCAAAAATAAACGCCCTGTCCACGCTTTCATCCCGATAGGTCATGATGCGCAGGGCAATCTGCGAGGCGGGATTATACAGCGCCCTGCATAAAAACCGCCCATTGGCCGCTTTGACGCTCACCACATCGCCCGGCGCAAAATCGCCGTTCACGCGCTTGATATCGCTCTTAAAAATCCACGGATGCCCGCCGAACACCCTTTTTTCCTTGCCTGCAAACAGTACACAGTCCGCCATAAGCCGCCTCCGAAATCAAACTTGCATTTGCATTATAGCATAAAATCCTATA
>CAVFWQ010000104.1:0-6114 GCA_963626285.1 bacterium
AAGTACACGGTGTTATAACCGCGCACATGCTGCGCATGGAACAGAGAAAGATGATTTTTGGAATCAACCAGAGAATAAGCGCCCGCAGCACCGTCCCAACCGAATTCGCCGATGGGCGATTTTGCGTTTTTTACGGAAGGATTGACCATCACGCGGACACCGAGACCATAGCTGTAGCCGCAACTCGTGCGGGAAAAGGAAGCCTTGCTTTTTTCGCTCATCAGCTGCGGCGTACTGAGCAGAGCAATGCTCTCTTCCCTCAAAATGCGTTTTCCTGTTTTGCCGACGCCTCCGCAGGCCAGCGCATCGGTCAGAAGCGCATAATCCTCAACACCGCCAATCAGCCCCGCGCCGCCGCTTTCGTATTTCGGCGCAAGGATATAGTTGTTGGCCGATGCTGTCAGGGTTGTTGTTCCTTTGACTTCATCCCGCAGATACAAGGCGCACATCCGCCGCATTCGGCTCTCGGTCCGTTCAAAGCCGATATCTGCAATGCCGAGCGGTTCGAAGATATGCTCCTTTAAGTATTCACCGAAAGTCCGGCCGGAGACGACCTCGATAATGGCAGCCAAAACATCATGCGACAGGCTGTAGCGATAATCCGTGCCGGGGTCAAAGCCGAGCGGCTTGTGCGCGATTGCGTCAACAATCTGCTGCGTGGTCGCATCGATACCGTAGGTCTCCTTGGCGTTCAGAATGGCCTTTGCCTCAATGTCATAGTCAAGACCGCTCTGCATGCTCATCAGGTGGCGGACGGTCATCACAGTCCGCGCCGCCCGCGTGATGTCTCCATCCGCAACGGTCAGCATGGTAAAGGCGGGCAGATAGCGATAGACGGGGTCATCCAGCCCCATCAGACCCTGCTCAATGAGCTGCATGGCAGCCACACAGGTGAACAGCTTTGTGGCGGAAAAAAAGAAATAAGTCTCATGCCCGTTCATCGGTTTGGTCTTTGCGTCATCGGAAAAGCCGCGATAGTGCCGATGAACTAATTCATGATTCCGGCAGACCATACAATCACAGGCCGGAATTCCGATTTTTTCAAGAGAATCCAGATATGCGTCCAAGGCTTCAAAGCCCACTGTGCTCACTCCTTTATAATTTTTGCACCTCGTCGGGCAGAATGGCGTGCGAGACAGCCGCATTTTTTGAAAACCGCTCTGCATTCAGGCAGCGCAGCGATTTCAGCCTCTCTGTCCGTCCTGCAATGCGCAGCGCCGTCAGCGAACGGCTTTTATATTTGTCCATCAGCATACGCACACCGACGGCGGACGGAATGGCGGCGGCCAAGCCGCCCACAGCACCGGCCGCTGTGCCGATGCCAAGCGCCGCGCCGGTCTTCAGCATCCGGAAGGTCGCATCGCTGAGCGCGTGCTTCTGCTCTTTTTTGCCCATGATGACCTTCATCTGTTCTGTTACCGCAATGACGGCAAAAGGAAAGGCAACGCTGACGGCATCCAAGGTGTCCGCAGCGATATCGGTATCGTTCAGCAGCCCCAAATCCACGGCGACATTGTCCGCATAGGAAAGCCCCGCTGTGACTGCATCCACCAGCGTATCACGGCGGCGCTTCTTGTATTTCTCAACCAGCGCACGATAGTCTGCCATAAATGCCTCCGTTAGGTTATTTTAGAAAATAGTGCAGCAGGGTCACAACAATCCATGCGCCGGCAGCAATGCCGACCAGCCATGTGGCCTGCCGCAAAAGCCCTGTGAAGCCCTCAACCTTTTTGACCTTTTTATCTGCCACGGCTTTTTGAAGCTGATGAAGCTGCTTGGTCAATTGCTCCAGTTGGCGGGCGTTCTCCGTCTGCCGCTCGTCCAAGGCGTGAAGCTTTTCTTTTATTTGCTCACGGTCGATGGTCTGCTGAGCGGAAATGTCATTGACCGCCTGATGCAGCTCGGCCTGGTCATCGCTGAGACCCTCGGCGACTAAGGTCATTTCGGAGGTGAATTCCTCAACCAGCTGATTCAAATCGCGATTTTTTACCGTGCCCAAAGCGCCGGAAAAGAAATCCTTGGCAGAGCCGATCAAGTCTTTTTTGACAGGCTTTTCAGAAATGCCGACAGCCTGCCGGGAAGCAGGCTGAATGTCGACGGAAGGCATATCCTTTTTATCTTTCTGATCGTTCATATGATTTCATTAAACGAGGCTGATGCCGTTTTCCGCCTGCTCCGCCTTATAGCGCGTAACGAGACGCTGAATGCGGTCATAGGGCTGCAAAAGCTCGTGAATGGAGCGGTCGTGATTCAGGGTGGCAATTAAGTGGGAAATATACTTGCTGAGGTCGGCCTCGATGTACCACGGCGCGGCCAGCAGCTCAGGGGAGCGGTAAGTCACATTCGAAGAAATCACGCGGTACAGAAGACCGTCTTCGTATGCTTTATTGAAGGCGTCCAAACCGTTGGTGAAGAAAGCAAATGTGGTAATGGCAATGATACGGTTGGCCTTGCGCGCTTTCAGTTCTTTGGCAAGGTCGATGACGGAATCACCGGAGGAAATCATATCGTCCACTACGAGAATATCCTTGCCTTCCACGGAAGCGCCCAGATATTCATGCGCAACAATGGGGTTGCTGCCGTTGACGATGGTGGTATAGTCGCGGCGCTTGTAGAACATGCCAAGATCAAGGGAAAGGACGGAGGAATAGTAGATGTTTCGGTTCATCGCACCCTCATCGGGGCTGACAATCATCGTGCTGCTCTTATCGAGCTTTAAATCTTTAACATTGCGGCACAGCGCTTTCAGCATTTGATAGGTCGGCATGACATTTTCAAAGCCACTGGCGGGAATGGCGTTCTGCACACGCGGATCGTGTGCATCAAAGGTGATGATGTTATCGACGCCCATACGCACCAATTCCTGAAGCGCAACCGCACAGTCAAGGCTTTCGCGGGAGGTGCGGCGATGCTGACGGCTTTCATAGAGCATCGGCATGATGACGTTAACGCGCTTGGCTTTTCCGGCAATGGCGGAAATGATGCGCTTTAAATCCTGATAATGATCATCGGGCGACATGGGGACATCCTGACCGTACATCTTATAGGTCTTGTTATGGGCGCAGACATCAACGATGATATAAATATCATAGCCGCGAACGCTCTCCTTGATAGCACCCTTGGCCTCGCCTGTGCCAAAACGAGGGCAGTACGTCTTAATTAAAAAGGAGTCGCGGCCGCGGCCGGTGGTCGTATAGAATTCTTCATCAGATGTTTCCTGAAGGGTATGCCACTTTTGCAGCCAGTCGTTGACCTTTCTGCCCATTTCCTCACATCCGGACATGGCGATTACGCCGAGCGGACCTATCGGGATGTTGTTGATGTCATTGCTCCAGTCCGACAGAAAACGATTCATTGCCTTTCATCCTCCCTGCAACGTTCACTTTTCATCTGTATTATACAACAAATTGAAATTTCTGAGAAGACCAAAAGCTGCATTTGTAAATTTTTATTGATTTTTGCAGAAAAAACAGAGCCGACACAATGAAAATCGCCCTGTTTATGCCAATTCGGAAAAAATATTATGTGATAAGTCCGCCTGCAACGGACAAGACCTGCCCCGTGATAAAGGAGGCGGCGGGGGAGCAGAGGAACAGAACGGCATTAGCGACATCGTCCGCCGTGCCGAGACGCGCCAAAGGCGTTTCCTCAATGAGTGCTGCCTTATCTTCGTCGGAAAATGCCGCCATCATATCCGTATCAATGACACCGGGCGCTACGCAGTTGACACGGATTTTGGGCGCGGTCTCTTTGGCCATGGCCTTGCAAAGCCCAATCAGCGCAGCCTTGGCTGCGGAGTATGCCGCCTCGCACGAGCCGCCGACCTGCCCCCACATGGACGAAATATAGACGATGCTGCCGCCGTTTTCGCGCAGCAGGGGCAGAAAGGCACGGGTGACCAAGAAAGCACCGCGCACATGAACCGCCATCAGCTCATCGAACTGCGTAAGCGACATATCCTCCAGCAGCCCGACATGGCTCGTTCCAGCATTGGAAATCAGCACATCAAGCGTATGGAAACGCTTCCTGAGCACTTCCCAAAGGCGAGCGGTTTCATTTTCGCTGCCGGCGTCGCAGGGAAAGGCCATCGCACCCGTTTCCGCTGCCAGCGCTGCCGCCTTGCCGCCGTTCCTCAAATAAGTAAATGCCACCATATCGCCCTGCGCACAAAAGGCACGGACGAGCGCTGCACCGATGCCGCGAGAGCCGCCTGTAATCAGGACATGTCTGCCTGCCATTTTTTCGTTCCTTTCCTCATGGATTTTGAACAACTGCTGTCATAATTCTGCCATAAAAGATAAGTATGATGTTAGTGCAGACAGGAGATGACGCTGGGACTGTCCCCTCGGTTTCAAGCTGTTTATCTGATTCTCCGTCTGCTGCATCCCATGCAGGATGCCTCAACCCCCTTCACGAGAGCCGCTTCAGAAACGGCTCTCTTTCTTTTCGGAGGAATTGCGGGCGTAGATGCCCGTCTTGACTTCTTTGATAAAAAGATCTGCGTTCGGCAGCTCGACGGCGTTCAGCGTATCCTGAACGGCCTGTTCGCGGTCATAGGGGAAGGTCACGAAGGTCAGGTCAAACGCAGCGGACGGATTGTTTTCCTCGCCATGCATGATGGCATACTGCACCATCGGCAGTCCCATGCCGTTGCCCACAGCTCCGGTATTAAACATTATGCCGCGTGTCGTGACGAGACGCATCCCCTGCCGATGCGCATCGGCATAGCCGACGACCTGAAAATCCGGTTCAAAATAGGCAGAAAGAGCATTGACATCGTCCTGTATATAGAGGATTTTTTTCATAACGGGACGGCCGTGAAACAGGCGGATATGCCGTCCGCTCAGTGTGGTGTGATGCTCCAGCGGCAAATCGCGCAGCATTTGCATCCTTTTTTCGCCTAACTGCCGATAATAAAAGGCATCGTTCGGAAACAGCTGAAAGCTGATGCCGCTGTCCCAGTTGCCCTGCAAAAGGACTTCGCAGCGGCTGAACGCCCAATCAAATGTATCCGCAGATCGGGGGCCTTTTCCTACAATGTCGCCGAGACACCAGATATGCCGAATACCGCGCCGCTTTAAGTCGTCATCCAGCGCCATCGTCGCGGGAAGGTTGCCGTGCAGATCACCAATTAATGCAATCTCTGTCATTTAAACAACCCCTGCATTTTTGCTTTTTTGCATGTTTCGGTCAGCAGTGCAAACAGCGCGGCAGCTTCCGGATACCGGTCCTCCAGCGCCTCCGGATGCCATTGAACGCCCAGCGCCAAGGGATGCTCCGGCATCTCCAGCCCTTCAATCAGACCGTCCGGCGCAACGGCATTGACCATCAGACCGTTTGCCGGCTGCTTTACTCCTTGATGGTGGCGGCTGTTCACTTCAAAGGAAGCCAGCCCCGTCGCCTCGTACAGACGAGTCCCCGGAACGATTTTCATGGTGTGTACCTTTGTGCGAGGCTGCTCATACACGGGATGCCGAAGCTCATGGGACATCTGCTCCGCGATGTCCTGATACAGCGAACCGCCCAGGGCAATATTCATGACCTCAAAGCCGCGGCAGATGGCCAGAAAGGGCTTCTTTTTGCGGATGGCGCTGTTCATCAAATAAAGCTCCATGTTGTCGCGCATCGGACAAAGTTTGCCGCAACACGACAGCTTTTCTTCGCCGTACAGCATAGGGTCAACATCCGCGCCGCCGGTGAACAGAAGCCCGTCCACTTGGTCAAAAGCGGCATCCAGCATTCTTTTGTCATCAGTCAGCGGAAAAATGACGGGCAGCGCACCGCTGCGCAGAACGGCATTCTGATAGTCGCAATTCAGAAACAGCCGCTTTTGCTCCTCATTCCAATCCGGCGTAACGCCAATCAAAATCATAAAGCATCGTCCTTCCCATGCCTTGCGGTCAAAGCGAAATTTGCTTTTTCATTATACAGAAAGCCGCAAAAAATGTCCACAGAGTCAGCATGTTTTTTTGTATTTGGACGCGGCGGCTAGCTGAGATGCTGTTAAAAAAAGGCTTGCGCTGTTGAGCTATAATACATAGGTAACACGAAAGCAAATCAAAAGAGAACTCATGTGGTAGAATAGCAAGTAGCAACAAACCAGCCATCACAGAG
>CAVFWQ010000105.1:0-6069 GCA_963626285.1 bacterium
AAGGTCAGGTCGTATTTGCTTCGCAAATCTCCACCTTTCCCTTGACTGCTCTCTCCGGGCTTGGTGTAACCTATGCTTGACACTCCTACAGAAGTTGCGGTTTCACGGAAAACGCCGCCTTTACTTTTTCGTCCCCTTTGAGTATAATATAATATGTATGTTTTTACGCTGAAAGGAGCCTCTATGGAGACGCAAAGGAATGAACAGCTTCCCGTGAAGACGTTGGTCGGGCGTTTTTTGCCCTATTTTAAGAAATACAAGGCATTTTTGGCGTTCGATTTATTTTGTGCGTCCATGACCACGGTCTGCGAGATTGTGTTCCCGCTGATTGTGCGCTCGATTACCAACTTGGCGTCGACGAATTACACCTTGATCACCGTGCCGTATGTGCTGAAATTGGGGCTTTTGTACCTGTTGCTGCGGCTCTTGGACAGCGCGGCGGCATTTTATATGCAATCCTGCGGGCATTTCATGGGAGCGCACATCGAAACGGACATGCGGGCGGACTTATTTGAGCATTTGGAAAAGCTCTCGTTTGCCTATTACAACAACAGCAAAATCGGCCAGCTCATGGCGCGGCTGACCTCCGACCTGTTTGAGATTGCCGAATTTGCGCACCACTGCCCGGAGGAATTCTTTATCGGCCTTTTGAAAATCGTTGCCTCGTTCGTCATTCTCTGCGGGATGAACGTATGGCTGACGCTTATCATCTTCCTGATGGTGCCGCTGATGATTGTCTCTCTGCGGCATTTCAACAAAAAAATGCGGGCGGCATATAAGGAATGCCGCCATGAGGTGGGCGAGATGAATGCCCGCATTGAGGACAGTCTGCTCGGCATCCGCGTGGTCAAATCCTTTGCCAACGAAGAGCTTGAAAACAAAAAATTCAGCGAGAACAACCTGCGCATTTTCACGACCAAGAAGCGTCAGTATATTGCGATGGCGGGTTTTTCCACCATCACCCGCTCCTACGAGGGCGTGATGTACATCCTTGTGGTGGTGCTGGGCGCGATTCTCCTTTCCAAGGGGCTGCTTCAGGCAGGCGATTATCTGGCGTACCTGCTCTACATCAGCACCCTGCTCACCTCCATCCGCCGAATCGTGGACTATATGGAGCAGTTCCAGCGCGGCATGACGGGCTTGGAGCGCTTTGTGGACATCATGGACGTTGAGCCTGACATTCAGGATAAGCCAAACGCCGCCGAGCTTCGGAACGTGCGCGGCGAGGTGTCGTTTCATCACGTCTCCTTCCACTATTCCGATGCCGCAGAGCATGAGGTGCTGAACGACATCGACCTGACCGTGCCTGCGGGACAAAACATTGCCTTGGTCGGACCCTCCGGCGCCGGCAAAACGACGCTTTGCAGCCTGATTCCGCGCTTTTATGACGTGACAGGCGGCAGCGTATCCATTGACGGACAGGATGTGCGGGATGTGACGCAGCAGTCCCTGCGCCGCAGCATCGGCATGGTGCAGCAGGAGGTCTATCTCTTTTCCGGCACAGTGGCCGAAAACATTCTCTACGGTCGTCCCAATGCCGCCCGCGAGGATGTCATTCAAGCCGCGAAACGCGCCGGTGCGCATGATTTTATCATGAAGCTGCCGAACGGGTACGACACCTACATCGGTGAGCGCGGCGTGAAGCTGTCCGGCGGACAGAAGCAGCGCCTGTCCATTGCGCGTGTATTTCTGAAGGACCCGCCTATTCTGATTCTGGACGAGGCGACCAGCGCTTTGGACAACGAGAGCGAGCATTTGATTCAGCAGTCGCTGAAGGAGCTGGCGAAGGGACGCACGACCTTCACCATCGCGCACCGCCTGACCACCATACGGAATGCCGACATCATTTGGGTGCTGACCGAGAAGGGCGTGGAGGAAATCGGTTCGCACGATGCGCTGATGAAGAAGCACGGCCTGTATTACGATTTGTACAGCATGTATGCGGTAAACTGACGAATATTCGGCAGCCCTCTCCTTTTTCGTATAAGGAAAGGGTCGAGCCTTCCGAAAGGTAAACATTTTCGCGGGGAGGATGCTTTTGCCTGCAAAAGCGCCTCCCCGTACCCCCGCCAAAGGCGTTATATCCCAAGGAGGAAGCAAGCTATGCCCAAAGAACCGCCCGTCCCGACAAACAATGATGTCATCATTCAGGTGCCGTTGGAGGAGGTCATGCCCAACAGCATCATGCCCTATGCCGAGCATGTCATTCTGGAGCGTGCCCTGCCGCGTGTGGAGGACGGGCTGAAGCCCGTACAGCGGCGCATTCTCTTCACCATGCAGGAATTAGGGCTGACTCCCGACAAGCCGCACAGGAAATGTGCGCGCATCGTGGGCGACTGCCTAGGCAAGTACCACCCGCACGGCGATTCCTCTGTCTACGATGCCTTGGTGCGCATGGCGCAGCCGTATTCCATGCGCGGCCTTTTGGTGGACGGGCACGGCAATTTCGGCTCGATTGACGGCGACAGCGCCGCCGCCATGCGTTACACCGAAGCGCGCATGGCGCCCTTGGCCATGGAGATGCTCCGTGATATTGACAAGGACACCGTCCCCTTCCGCCTGAACTTTGACGACACCCTCAAAGAGCCAGACCTTCTGCCCGCCCGCTACCCGAATCTTCTGGTCAACGGCGCGTCCGGCATTGCGGTCGGCTTAGCGACGAACATCCCGCCGCATAATCTCAAAGAAGCGGTCAGCGCTGCCTGCCTGCTCATTGACCATCCCGATGCCTCAACGGACGACCTGATGCGCGTCATGCCCGCGCCTGATTTTCCGACCGGCGGCATTCTGATTGACACGCCCGAATTACGCACGGCCTACGAGACGGGGCGGGGAAAGCTCGCCCTGCGCGCCCGCATTGAAATTGAAAAAGGCAGCGCCGGGCGCACACTGCTGGTCATTACGCAGGTTCCCTACGCCGTTTCCAAGGCGCAGATGCTGGAAAAGATTCTCAAGCTCAGCGAAGAAAAAAAGGCGCAGCTCGGCTGCATTTATGACATCCGCGATGAGTCCGACCGCACGGGTCTGCGCGCCGTCATTGAGCTTCGCAAGGATGCGGATGTGCAGAAGACGCTGGCCTATCTTTACAAATACAGCGACCTTCAGGTGACCTTCGGCGTCAACCTCTTCGCCATTGCGGACGGCAAGCCGCAGCTCATGGGCATCAAGACGGTGCTGAGTTATTTCATCGCCCATCAGAAGAATGTCGTGACACGCCGCACGAAATACGAGCTTGAGCAGGCACGGGCGCGGGCGCACATTTTAGAGGGGCTCATCATCGCCGTGGACAATCTGGACGAGGTGATTGCCCTCATCCGCTCCAGCAAGTCCGGCAAGGAGGCCAAGGCTCGGCTGGTGGAGCGCTTCGGCCTGACGGAGATTCAGGCACAGGCGATCCTTGATCTTCGCCTGCAGCGCCTGACCGGCCTTGAAATTTTGGCGCTCCGCCGCGAATATGCCGATATCATCAAGCTCATTGATACCCTGGAGGGTATTTTAAAGAGCGAGAAAAAGCTGCTGGCGGTCATCAAAAAGGAGCTTTCGGAAATCGGCGAAAAATACGGCGATGCGCGCCGCACAATGCTGGTGCATGAAAGCGCTGTGCAGGAGGCCGTCACGCCGCCCGAAGAAAAGGTGCCGGAGGAGGCCGTTGTCGTGCTGACACGCGGCGGGCTTCTGCGCCGTTATTTTCCCAAGACGTACGAAAAATTAGATGCGCCGACGGATGAAAACGATGTGCCGCAGTACCGCTTTCAGTGCGATACGGCCTGCACACTGCTCTTTATGACGAACAAGGGAAGCTGCTTTTCCCTGTCTGTGGGAGCGCTCACCGAATGCCGTCCGAAGGACAGGGGCGTGTCCCTGTCCGGCGTGCTGGCGGGGCTTGAAAAGGACGAGCGCTGCATCGCGCTCTTCTGCATCACGCCGAACGGCTATGACGCCCTGCCGGACTTTCTCTTTGTGACGCGGGACGGCATCATCAAGCGCACGCCCGCCAATGAATACGATGTGCGCCGGTCGCGTGTGGCGGCCATCAATCTGAAGGGCGGGGATGAGCTGCGTTTTGTCCTGCCCCTTGATGAAAAGCGTGACCCGCTGCTGATTACCCGCCGCGGCATGAGCATCCGCTTCAAGGCAGATCAGGTGCCGCAGATGGGGCGTGTCAGCGCCGGTGTCCGCGCAGTCAAATTAGACGAAGGCGACGATGTGCTGTATTTCACGCAGACGGACAATCAGGACGAGCTGCTGCTTTTGAGCGAACGCGGTTACGGCAAATCCGTCTTAGGCGTCATGTTCGATGTACAGGGACGGGCCGGCAAAGGCGCCCGCTGCTTCCCCTTTAACAAAAACGGCACGACCGGCACCTATCTGGCGGCGGCGCAGCTTTTGTCCGCCCCGCGTGAAATCATCATTACGCAGCACGGCGGCTTGAAAACGCCCGTAAGCAGTCAGATTTTCCCCGTCCAGTCGCTTGCCGACAAGGGAAAGCCCGTGGTGGTAGCCGTTCTGGACGATATTGTGACCGATATGCGCTAAATCAATATGAGGGCATCGAAGTGAAGCGGGAAAATGCATTAATCATGGATTTGGCGTGGCCGTGCATTTTGGAAAATCTGTCGGCGACGCTTGTCTCCTTGGTGGATACGGCCATGGTCGGCTCTTTAGGCGCTTTGGCGACGGCCGCCGTGTCCACCTGCGCCTCTCCCTCATGGCTTATCAACGGTATCGTTCAGTCCATCGGCGTCGGAGGCATGGCGCTGGTGGCACGTTCCATCGGCGCGGGCGACCAAAAGGATGCCGAGCATACGGCAGAGCAGGTCTTCCGCGTGGCGCTGCTTTTTTCGGCGCTGATCATGGCGCTGGTGCTGCTGCTTGCGCCGCTTGTGCCGGTCATCATGCGCGCCAAAGCAGAGGTGCATGAGGAGGCGACAGCGTATATGCGCATCGTGGCCTCCTGCTATCTTTTCCATTACACGGGCATGACCATGAGCGCCCTTTTGCGCGGCGCGGGCGATACGAAAACGTCCATGATTGCCGGCCTGATGGCCAACGTCATCAACACCATCGGAAATTTCTTTCTCATTTATTCCCCGCGGGACATCACCCTGTTCGGGCTGACCTTCCCCATGTGGGGCGCGGGCTGGGGCGTGCGCGGTGCGGCCATTGCCAGCGCCGTCGGCATGGGCACGGCGGGGCTGTACCTGTGCCTGCATATGTACAGCAAAAAAAGCGTGCTGAAGGCGCGGCTTTCTTTCAAAGCGCCTGCGGATACGCCGCTGATTCGGCGCGTGGTGCGCATCGGCATGCCCGCTGCGCTGGAGCGCGTTGTTATTAATGTAGGGCAGATGATTTTTGCCGGCATGATTAACGCCGCAGGCACGGCGGAATCCGCCGCGTACATGATTGCCATCAACGTGGAGGGGCTTGGCTATATGCCTGCCTACGGCTTTTCCGCTGCCGCGACCTCCCTAGTCGGCCAGCGTCTCGGCGCAGGTGAACCGGATGAGGCGGAACGGCTGGGCAAACGCGCTATTTATATGTCCCTGCTCCTGCTGTCAGTCATCGGCGTCCTGATGGGTCTGGGCAGCGGCCGGCTGGCGCGGCTCTTTTCACCCGATGCGGAGGTCATCCGCATCGCGTCCGTGTTCATTGCCATCTGCGCGGTGGAGCAGCCCTTTAATGCCTTTTCCATTGTTGCCTCCGGCGCACTGCGCGGCGCGGGCGACACCATGCGTCCCTTCCTTTACGGCCTTGTGACCATGTGGAGCATCCGCATTTTAGGCGCGGTCATTCTGAGCGATGTTCTGCACCTCGGCGTGTATTCCATTCTTTGGGCAATGGTCGCCGACCTCGCCGTCCGCGGCTTTCTGCTGCACGCCCGCTTTCTGCACGGAAAATGGAAAACGGCAAGGGTGTAAATCAATTGCGGGGGAGTTCATTCTTTGTGCGGCAAAGAACGGGCTCCCCCGCAATTCTTCCGAAAAGTCAGGCAGAAAAAAGATGCGCCGAATTAATGGACCGTTCCCCGTCCGACGGACGGGGAAAAGAAAAACCCTGTTGAAGAACAAA
>CAVFWQ010000106.1:0-6018 GCA_963626285.1 bacterium
TGCCGTCCTCCACCACCTCGTTCCAAATGCGTATCATGTCCGGCAGGTCGCGCTCCTCATAGGGTCTGACAAAGATGTCCATTGTATCCGCCTCCTGAATCGGGATGATGATAGCACACGGAAAAAGGAAAATCAAGACGGGATGGCAGGCGTGCGGAAGGCTTATTTTAATATTTGCCTGCGGATGCGCAGGCCGACCGCCGCGCCGAGCGTCAGCTTGACCGCATCGGGGAGGATGAAGGGCAGAACGCAGAGGCTGAGCGCCTTGCCGAGCGTCGTGCCGCCCGCGTAGACGCGCATAAACCACACCGTGCCGAAGGCGTAGCAGATAAGGAGACCGAAGCAAAGACCCAGCCCCGTGCGGAGGAGAGTCGCCTGCCGAGGTTTCTTTTTATCGCCGTTTCCCTTGACATCGGGGCGAGTCGGCGGCGTTTTCCGCCTGTCCTCAAACGCCCAATAGCACAGCCCCATGAGCAGAAAGCCCGTCAGGTAGCCGCCTGTCGCGCCCAGCAGAGCGGAAATGCCGCCGTTGAAGCCGGAAAAAACGGGGAGGCCGATTGCGCCGAGGAGCAGATACACGGCAATGGAAATCGTGCCGCGCCGCCCGCCCAGGGCAGTCAAAAGCAGCGCGACCGCCATTGTTTGCAGGGTAAAGGGCACGGCGGCCGGAATCGAAATCATGGCGCTGATGCATAAAATCGCCGCCCCCGCGCCCATCAGGGTCAGCTCCATCGCCTTGGACTGCTTTCGCATCATCAACATCCTCTCACATTTTGTGCGCCTGCGTTTATGAACACGGAAACGCATCGCTTCGGCGCACAGAATAGCATGAATACAGCCGAATGTCAACCGTCAAAGGCATTTTGGTTGACAATTCAAAAATTGAAAGACCCCGTCTGCAACAGACGGGGCAGATTTTTTTGAAAAACGTCGGGGATGCTTAGACGGTCACACCGCACCCTGCGCCATCATCGCATTGGCGACCTTGAGGAAGCCTGCGATGTTCGCGCCGACAACGTAGTTATCCTCCGCGCCGTATTCGGCGGCGGCTTTGTCGATGGCCTTGAAGATATTTTCCATGATGCCGTGCAGCTTCTCGTCCACTTCCTTGAATGTCCAGCTCAGGCGCAGGGAATTCTGGCTCATTTCCAAAGCGCTGACCGCTACGCCGCCCGCGTTGGCCGCCTTGCCGGGCGCAAACAGCACCTTGTTTTCCTGCAAATAGAGGGTCGCGTCATAGGTGGTGGGCATATTCGCGCCTTCGGCCACGGCGATGACGCCGTTCCTGACCAGAACCTTGGCGCTGTCCAGATCCAGCTCGTTCTGGGTCGCGCAGGGGAGCGCCACATCGCAGGGAATCGTCCAGATGCCGCGGCAGCCTTCATAATAATAGCTGTCCTTCATGCGCACGGCGTATTCGCGGATGCGGCCGCGCTCGACCTCTTTGATCTGCTTGACGACCGCCAGGTCTACGCCCTGCTCGTCCACGATATAGCCGTTGGAATCGCTCATGGCGACGACCTTCGCGCCCAGCTCTGCCGCCTTCTGCGCCGCATAAATGGCGACGTTGCCGCTGCCGGAGATGACCACGCGCTTGCCGTTTAAGGATTCGCCGTGCTTTTTGAGCATCGCGCTCGTCAGATAGCAAAGGCCGTAGCCTGTCGCTTCCGTGCGGGTGAGCGAACCGCCGTAGGTCAGACCCTTGCCGGTCAACACGCCCTCGTACAGGCCGGTGATGCGCTTGTACTGGCCGTACAGATAGCCGATTTCGCGGCCGCCCACGCCGATGTCGCCGGCGGGGACATCCTCGTCCTTGCCGATATATTTATACAGCTCGGTCATGAAGCTCTGGCAGAAGCGCATGACCTCGTTGTCGGACTTGCCCTTGGGGTCAAAGTCGCTGCCGCCCTTGCCGCCGCCGATGGGCAGACCTGTCAGGGAGTTTTTCAGCACCTGCTCAAAGCCCAAAAATTTGATGACGGAGAGGTTGACGCTCGGATGCAGACGCAGGCCGCCCTTGTACGGGCCGATGGCGTTGTTGAACTGGACGCGGTAGCCGCGGTTGACCTGCACCCTGCCCTGGTCATCCACCCACGGAACGCGGAACAGGATGGCGCGGTCAGGCTCGACAAAGCGCTCCAGCAGACCGGCCTTTTCATATTCGGGATGCCTGTCAAACACGGGCGAAAGCGCCTCCAGCACCTCCTGCGCCGCCTGCAAAAATTCCTTTTCGTGCGCATTGCGGGCGCACAGGCCTTCATAGACCCTCTGTACATATTCGTTCATGGAGATACAGCCCTCCTGTCATTTTTGTTGGAATGCTCCCGCTTTCGGCAGGACAAAACCAAAATCATTGTAAACGCCCCCGCATGGTTATGCAAGGGCGTTTCTGTATTTTCGGTGTTCTATTTGCGGAATGGCTGCATTTATTCCAACAAGGCAATCAAAAAATCAATGTGGAAAAATAGTCCTCCGGCGTTTCCGCACGGCGGATGAGGCGGAAATCATCGTTTTCCGTATAGAGAATTTCCGCGCCGCGCAGACGGCCGTTATACTGGTAGCCCATCGAAAAGGCGTGTGCGCCCGCGTCATGGATGATGAGCAGGTCGCCCATATGAATCGGCGGCATTTTTCGGTCAATGGCGAACTTGTCATTGTTTTCACACAGGCTGCCGGTGATGTCGTAGGTTTCCGTTGCAGGGTCATGCTCCCGTCCGACGACGGAAATTTCATGGTACGCGCCGTACATGGCGGGGCGGATGAGCTGCACCGCGCAGGCATCTACGCCGATGTAGTGCTTATAAATTTTCTTTTCGTGCATGGCGCGGGTGACGACCCAACCGTAAGGACCGGTCATGAAGCGCCCCAGCTCGGTCATGACGGCGACATCCCCGCTTTTGCCGAATGCCTTTTCATACGCCATGCGCACGCCCTCGCCGACCGCATGAATGTCCACCGCTTTTTCGTCCCCCGTATAGGGGATGCCCACCCCGCCGGACAGGTTGACGAAACGGAGCGGAAGTCCGGATTCGCGCTCGGCTTTTTGAGCCACATCGAACAAAATGCCCGCCAAGGCCGGATAATAGTCCCGGTCTGTCATATTGCTGGCCAAGAATGCATGAAGCCCGAAACCCTTTACGCCGCGGGCTTTCAGGTGCTTCAGACCGTCCGCCATCTGCCATGAGGCCCAGCCGTACTTGCTTTCACCGGGCGTGCCCATGATGTGGTTGCCGCCCAAGGCGAATGTCCCGCCGGGGTTATAGCGGACGCCGACGATTTCCGGCAGCCCGCCGTGGATCTGCAGCGTCTCTATATCCGTTACATCATCCAAGTTGATATATGCGCCCAAGGCACGCGCCAAGTCGTATTCCCGCGGCGGCATGGCATTGGCGCTGAACATGATGTCCCTGCCTGAAAAACCGCATTTTTGCGCCATCAGCAGCTCGCATTCCGATGAGCAGTCCGCCCCGCAGCCCTCATCTTTCAGGATATTCAATATCTGCGGGTTGGGCAGCGCCTTCACCGCGAAGTATTCCTTATAGGACGGAGCCCACGCAAACGCATCGTTCAGGCGGCGTGCATTTTCCCGAAGGCCGCGCTCGTCATACAGGTGAAACGGTGTAGGGAACTGCGCGGCGGCGCGCTCAAAAACCTCCGACGGCAGGGAAAAATTCGGCATTTTTTTCAAGGACCTTTCTTTATCATGCGCGGCGACTGCAAAGACCAAGCGCCGCGTCCATCATTATATCCACCGCACATGAAAAAGACAACAACGCTTCGCTTAAAAACAGGAAATATACAGGAAAAGCAGGATAACGGAGGAAAACCTTTCGAAGAGGACGTTTCATTCACGATATCGGTCGTGGGGGCGAAGGAGCGATGGCAAGCGAAAGCAAAGAAAATATGAAGAAAAGCCCGCTGCTGAACCGATAAAACAAGCAGGCATGGCTGTTTTGACGCGCCGAAGCGATTGACAAACGCCGCCTGAACGGATATGATGAGGAAAAAGCCCGATTCAGGGAGGAAGGCGCATGGAGCGTGTGCTATTGGCAGTGGACGCGGGCGGCACATTTTCAAGCATGCCTTGGTGACGGAGGACTATCGGTTCCTCTTTGAAGGAGAGCGTCCGGCTCATTCGGACGGGACGCTTGCGGACATGGAGCAGGCATGGCGGGGCTTGTACGTGAGGCGCTGGGGGAGATTCTTCATCCCGTGCTGCGCTCCATAGACACGGATCGTCTCGTGCCGGGCGGGCAGATTGCCAAGGCACACGCCTTTTTTCTGCCCTATGCCCTGCCCAATATCCCATGCAGGGCCGTTCCCGCGCAGGGCGATACGGATACGACGCTTTTAGGCGCGGAATACTTTTGCATGATTGGCGCAGGACAAACGATTTTCATTGAAAAATAATCGGCTTTTGATTTCCGTGAAACGTTCACACACCGTTCAAACATTTGTCAAAAACATATTTTACACTATACTCGTAGTCCGAAAAAGAAAAGGACTGCACCCACAGAAATCAAACCACAGGAGGTTTTTGAGTATGAAACGTTCCCTTCATTGGTCGGGCATCGTCGCCCTCGTACTGGCCGTCGCGCTGGTCTGCAGCGCCGTCGCCTTTGCAGCTGACAACGGCAGCAACACCGGCATTCTTGATTCGTCTGAAATTGATTCCATCGTCAACACCTCAACCGATGCTTCCAAGGTGAGCAGCCCCTTCACGGAGGTCGCCAACGCCGTTCGCTCCAGCGTCGTGGGCGTGAACAACTATGAGACCGTCACCGGCAGCCGCTACAACAATTACTACGGCTTCGGTTACGGCTTCGGCCGCGGCTACGGCTACGGAAACGGCAATGACTCAGCCGCCACCGAGCAGCTTACCGCAACCGGCTCCGGCGTGGTCGTCAGCAATTACGGCCACATCCTGACCAACTATCATGTCATCGAGGACGCGACCCGCCTCACCGTTACCATCGCTTCCAGCGAGGAAGAGTATGAAGCGACCGTCGTTTGCAGCGATGAAAGTCTTGACTTGGCTATCCTGCATGTCAATGACCTGCCGCTGACCGCCGTCACCTTGGGCGACAGCGACGCGCTTCAGGTGGGTGAATGGGCCATCGTTATCGGCAACCCGCTGGGCGAGGAGTTTGCCCGCACCGTGACCGTCGGCATCGTCTCCGCTCTTGACCGCGAGGTCACCGATACCACCTATGATAAGTATGGCCGCAAGACCAATGTCACCAATACCATGATTCAGGTGGATGCCGCCATCAATTCAGGCAACTCCGGCGGCGGTATGTTCAACACCTTGGGGCAGCTTATGGGTATTCCGTCCCGCAAGCTCTCTTCCGGCACGACCTCTTCCACCACCATTGACAATATCGGCATGTGCATCCCCATCAACGTTGCAAAGCCTCTGATTCGTCAGGCGCTTGAAAGCTACACCGGCAATACCGTCACGACCGCTTCCGCCGGCACTACAGACAGCAGTGATAAGCCCAAGCTGGGCGTGACCGTGACCACCCTGTCTTCCTCCTATGTGCGGAACGCGCTGCCGAACGGTGCGTTTGTGACCAAGGTGTCTGAGAGCTCCAATGCGGAAGCAGCCGGCATCAAGGCGGGCGACCTCATCGTGGAGGTGGACGGCACCGTGATTTCCTCCTCTACCGAGTTGGTTCAGAAAATCAATGAATACGAGGCCGGCGCACAAATCACCGTGAAGGTGTACCGCGCCGAGGGCTTGGAGGAACAGGCCGCCGATATTGCCAAGAACGGCCTTGACCTGAGCAATGTCGGCGAGGGCGAGTATATCGACCTGACCGTCACATTGTTGGTGCATTCGAGCCTGTAAAAAATATAAAGCAAGGGGCGCGAATGCACCTCCTGCCGGCAAGACTGTAAAATTCGGATTTCTCGGAAAAGGCATGATTTCGGTCATGCCTTTTCTGCGTGTCAAAAAACTGCGTTTTTGACACGCTCCATGCAGGATGAAGTGCTTCATCCTGCATGGCAAGGCTG
>CAVFWQ010000107.1:0-2940 GCA_963626285.1 bacterium
CTCTGAGCACCGACCTCATGAAAGCGCTGAGGAACAACGGGTCTTCTACAATCAAACTGTAATTGCGAAAGTTAATCCCAACCGGCCATAAAATGGCCTGCCCGGCGTCAACAGCCTGTTTTGAGGATAACGACATGACGAGCGTATACCATAGCGGGAAAAAACAGGATATGCTTAATACTGCAAGTATCAAACAGTTGATTGCCTTCAGCGTTGTTCCCAAAACCGATTTCTTCTCTACCATTCGCTCATCCTCTTTAGAAAATCCTATAGTCCGAAAACTTATAGGCCAACGCATAGGAAACTGAAATCAAAACCATGCTGACGACTGACTTCAGCAATCCGGCTGCCGTACTTAACGAAAAGTTCATCTTAATCAAGCCCATTCTGTATATCCATGTATCAATAATGTCACTGCTGGACATGACCAAGGAATTATACATATTATAGACTTGATCAAAGCCTGCATTCAGCACATTGCCCAGGGATAAAACCAGCACAAGGACGACTGTTGATGATATGCCGGGAAGTGTAACATACCATAGCTGAGTCAGACTGTTTGCTCCGTCAATGGCTGCGGCCTCATACAGCTGCGGATTGACCCCTGACAGCGCTGCAAGAAAGATAATCGAATTGAAGCCGAATTCTTTCCAAACATCGCTGAGAATCAAAAGCCATCGGAAGAAGCCGGCGTCCCCTAAAAACAGCTTTGCTTCTCCGCCCAAGAACACGACGACTTGGTTGATCACACCGTCATAGCCGAACATATTTGTGATAATGTTCGCTAAAATGACCCATGAGATAAAATGCGGCAGATAGGTAACTGTCTGCACCGTCTTTTTAAACGCCATGTTCCGCACACGATTCAACATGAGGGCAAAGCACAAAGGAACAAACAGCAGCAGAACCAGCTTTGATACGGCAATAATCAGGGTATTATCCACGACACGCCATACTTCGGACAGAGAAAACAGGTACTCAAAATTCTCTAATCCGATGAACTTTGAACCAAACAGTCCCTTCTTGGGTACAAACTTCTGAAATGCAATCACGATTCCGGACATTGGAACAAACTGAAAAAGAATCATCCAGACAAGTCCGGGCGTACACATTAACAGATAAGAAAGCTGCTTCGAGACCTTTTTCCCCCGATTTTTCATTGCTCTTTCTTCCATGATAGCCCCCGATTAGGAAAGCACGCTCAATCGCCATATGCTTTATTCAGTTCATTCAGGATTTGCTCACCGCCTTCGCGCATCCAGCGCGTCTCCAATTCGTCCAGTGCGCTGATATCGAGCTGACCTGTTACGATCTTCAGAACGGTTTCCATTTCAGCATTCCACAAATTGTCCCAGTACCGTTCCGTTGCACTCGTGTGATTATAAATCACGGAATCAACGCTGATATCCGGAGTGCGGGTTGCAAGACAGCGATCGCCAATCAAAATAGAATACAGACGCTGCCATTCGGCGCTTTCGGAGGATACTTCAAAATTCTTTCTGCGAAGCATTGCACCGGGGACATAGTCCTTAATGACTTTTTTCGCAGCCTTTGCGTCTCCGTACATAAAGACATATGTTGCTTCGTCTTTATAGTCTTCCGGATTGGCCTCTCCGCTGAGTACCTTATGCAGCTCGGTATACTCATGTTCAACGATATCCGGCGTATCAATGACCAAACGAAGCGGATACCAGCTATTGATATTGGTGTTTGTTTCCGCCACCATATTTGTTTCATACATGGTCATTGCATTGACCGTAATCATTGCAGCAATCGCAGCTTCCTCGCTGGCATCGGCATTGATGCACAGATAACTCGCACCATAAAGATCCGGTGTTTTAACAACCCAGTCGCCATTTTCGTTGTTTAAAACAAACGACTGCCAATCAGCGTCCGCACCATTATAGAAAGAACTGGCATTACCATACCCGACTGCCCACCATGGACCCGTAAACATGCCCGCCTGATTCGCGTTCATCGGTATGCTGGAATCCGAACGAGTGCCGAGCTGAATGTCGATCAAGCCCTGCTTATACCAATCCGCCAGTCGAATCAATGCCTGTCTTGTCTCTTCAGTAAATGTTCCGTAAATCACCTTGCCATCCTGCTTTACAAAATAACCGGGCGTTGCGTTGTAAGCGGCAAAGATGGGGTCAAATCCATACCAGACGTTTGTCGATGATGCAAAGTTGGAATATAATGAGCCACCCGACCCCGTACCCAAAATCGGAATGGTTTTATCGCCTGCGAGCTTCGCTTCTTTAAATGCCTTAGCCGCTTTCTCCAGCTCGTCAAGCGTAGTCGGAGCAGAAAGGCCGACGGCATCAAGCCAATCCTGACGAATAAACCCTACAAGAATCCCGTCGCTTTGAACAACCGTATTGGCAAGGCCATACATCTGACCGTCAACCATGCATGCTTCTGCGGCTTTTCCATCCGTTACTGCATAGGCATTCTTGATTTTTTCGCAGGCGTATTCATTGAATATATCAGTAATGTCCATCAGCAGCCCCGATTCTGCCGCCTCTTTCCAATATGTATGATTGGTAATGAAGGCGTCCGGCAGGTCTCCGAGTACGATTGACAGCGCAAGTTTCTGGTAGAAATCATCGCCGGAGGCCGACCAGTCGACAACGATTTTGATGTTGTAATTTTCAAGGAGGTAGCGAGTATAGTAGTTGTTCTCCATGTCTTCGCCCTGCCCCAAGGAGGAATCCATCGGGTCTTTGTAGAATGCAATATGCAGCTCTACGACATGGTCAAACTTTTGCAATCCCTTTTGCTCTTCTTCGGCAATTCCGCCCACTGCCGCCAAGCACATAACAAGCGCAAAAAACAGCGCAAATATTTTCTTCATAGCAATATCCTCCCTTATCGATATTAGAATTTCGGCACTTCAATTTCCTTGCCGCCCGCCAACGCAGATGCATGGGCAAGGAT
>CAVFWQ010000107.1:2952-5990 GCA_963626285.1 bacterium
CATGCTGATGGCAGGTTTTCGCTCTTCGATGATGCTCCGGACAAATTCATGTACCAGATGCGGATGAGAACCGTGATGCCCGCCTGCCGCGCCGGAGGTCAGTGATTTTTCAGGCTGCGTTGCGTCATAATCGCCCTCGGCAAGCGTATACTGTCGGATTGACTCAGGCAGATTTTCAAACACTGCAGGGGAATGCAAGGGAATAATGGGAGTCGCATAGCCGCGATGCTCCGTTTTTTCCAGCTTGGTCATCGTCAGATCATCCTCATCGCGGAAGCCCCATTCCAAGGAAGCCTTTGTGCCATATACGTAGAAGCCTTCAATGTATGCACGCGCCGTTTCAAACAGGGTGCGGGTAACCTCACCGGTCAGACCGTTTTCATAACGGAGCAAAGCGCATTCCGCAGGAAACGGATTTCCATATCTGCAGCGAAGCTCAGGGCGCATTTGACCGGAGCCAAAACAAACAACCTTTTCAATGCGTGAGCCGGCCAATGCGGAAATCGGGGACATGGCGTGCGTTGCATAATACATGGGCGGAAGCCCGCGCCAATATTCGGGCCAGTTTTCCATATCCTGATAATGGCAGCCGCGCAACAGCTGAACGCGTCCCAATGTGCCGTTATCGAGCAATGCGCGGGCATTCAAATACTGCCGCGTATAGAGCGTCGTTTCCATCAGCATGTAGTTTTTTCCGCTCTCGCGCTGAGCCTTCACGATTCCGGCAATGCCCTCCAGCGTCATGCTCATCGGAACGGTGCAGGCGCAGTGTTTCCCGCTTTCAAGGACACGAATAGACTGCTCTTCAT
The DNA here is from genome assembly GCA_963626285.1 of bacterium. Classification (GTDB taxonomy): domain Bacteria; phylum Bacillota; class Clostridia; order Christensenellales; family Aristaeellaceae; genus CAVDRM01. Next base: position 3,762 of record CAVFWQ010000107.1, read on the forward strand.
GAGCAGGAATCGGAGAAAGGACATGCACCGCATCCACTTCAGAATCACGAAGAATATCTTCAAAACTATCGTATAAACGGGTAATGCCGAAATGAGCGGCAACTTCCTTCATGGCTTTTTTGTCAACATCATACAAGCCGATAAACTTTACATCCGGATGATCCCTGTAAATCGGTACGAAGGCTCCGCCGAAGCCCACGCCGCAAATAACAACGCCGATTTTTTTCATGATGATTCCCTTCCTTCAGCAAATCTGCAGATTTTAAGTCTTTGCATTCAATCGGGCGCATGAACTGCCGCATGCAGCCGACAGCGTTTTTTTAATTACTCCGCTTTTTTAAATTCAATATAGTCGATGTCAAACGGTCCGAAGACAGAAACCTTGATGGTATGTTCACCGGCAGGCAAAGCGGCTACAGCCTCCGTTGTCATCTGCATCGTCCAATCTTCGCTCAAAGTGCTTGCGGGAAGAATGGCGAACGGCTCTTCTTCATCGTCAAGGTAAAGGCTGATATTGCCGCTGCTCCAGTTTGTGCCGGCACAGGCGGCGATTGCGTAGGTGCCTTCTTCAATATCAACCTTAAACTTGAGCCAATCCGGGTCCTGCATATAAATGACCGCATAGTTATCGTCCGCAATCAGCCTTGTTTGAGGAACTAACTGATACTCATTGGAAGGACGCGGTGCACGGGGATGCGCATAGGTGTCTTCGGCTGTATAATCGTCTTCATTAAAAGCAACGCCGTTTCCTCCGTTCATCCAGTTTTCCATTTCGAGGCGGGTCGTTTCGCCCGTAATCGTTGTCACATATTCCGTATCGAGGTTCGGTTCCGGATCAACGGTCGTATCAAACACGGCTGTCATATGCTGGTAAGAGTCTGCCTCGTAAAAAACAAACAGTGTGTTTTCCCCGTCCACGCAATTTTCCCGCAAAAAATCGGCATCAATCTCAATCGTCAGCGTCCTGTCTTCATTTCGGCTTACACTGTACACTTCTTTATCAATATATGTACCGTTCAGCTTGATGCGGTTGACGAAGCTCTCTTTGAGATTTTCAAAGCGGCCTAGGCTGTTATAATACATCACGGTCAGGGTCAGCGGTTCTAAACCGTCTTTGTCCCAATGTCCGCCATTAGCAGGACGGGTAACCATGTGATAAGTGACCTCTTTTTTAGCGGATGTGAATTGGAAATAATCAATATCCCACGGCCAGCTAACATCAAGCGTCAATACATGTGAACCTTCAGGCAGATTGATTGTGTACTCTCCTTTTGTGGTTTCAAAGGACCAATCATTTTTTTCGATAGCGGTATAAGGAAGCGTCACTGTATCTTTCGTATCATCGACAGTCAAAGTCAGGCCTCCGCCATCATAGCCGCGGGCACAGTATGCACTGACCGTATACGAACCGCTTTTTTCCACAACAATCTGATATTTCAGCCATTCCGGGTCGGTGGCATAGCTAAGAAAATATCCTCCGTCATTGGTCGCTCTTGTCTGCGGCACATAGGTTGACGAATCATTAGGGTCGGACGGCCGAGGCGCGGACGGCATTTGATAGACATCCCATTCTTCATAAGTATTCTCGTGCCAGCTAATATCCTGTCCGTCCAGCATAAAGCTCTCCGCCTCCAGCTTGGAAGTTCCGCTTGATGAGATGACGGTAACCGGCGATTCTGCAGCAGAGCAGCTGCAAACGACCATGACAGCCATCATGGAAACCAATAGCAACCTTTCGACAAACGACTTCTTCATAAAACCCCGTTCCTCCTTTTTTAGTCTGATTGTTTCTTTTTTTCCGAAGTCTGGTTGTATTGTAATCCATAAATGAATATGATACAATGTACAGGACATGATATTTCATGTAAAATCTGACAAAGGAAATGATACCATGTTTATCGATTCCCTTGCAAGGCATTATGTTCAAACATGCAATTACTGTCATTTTCAGCAGCCCTTTATCCATTATGATCGCATCATGCAGGTTCATGATCTCATATATTTAGAACAGGGCGCATGGGAAATTTATGAAGAAGATACTGCCTATTTGATGCTGCCCGGCGACATCCTATGTTTAGAAGCCGGAAAGCATCATTATGGAAAAATTCCTTGTCAGCCAAATACAAAAACCATATTTATACATCTTTACCCCGCCGAAAAAGATGGTAATTCGTCGCAAAATCATATTGAACTGCCGACATTAATCCATTCAAATGCACACGATATGAG
>CAVFWQ010000108.1:0-5670 GCA_963626285.1 bacterium
GCCGCCTTCCGCGTTTTCCGCTGCTTATCGAATTTCCTCGATTCCCTTCAATACCTCCGGCTCACGGACATCGCGGACATTGGTATATATCTTTCTGGTCAGCACCGCGCCGCCGCGATAGTACAGGCAGATGAAGGGACAGTCCTGCGCAAAGAGCGTCTGAATTTGGTGCAGGCAGCTCTGGTAGCTCTGCCTGGTCGTGCTGGAGCGGAGGGATTTGAAGAGGCTGTTCATCGCTTCGGACTTATAGCGCCCGTAGTTGCCCGTGTTCGGGCCGATGAGCAGGAAACCGGGATCCGGCACGGAGTCCATCTGGAACGCGGCCAAGCACAGGTCGAAATTGCCGGCGGTCAGGCGCTCCTTGGCGCGGGCGTAACTCATGTTGCTGACGGACACGCCGATGCCCACGGCATTGAGCATATCCTTGATTTGGCTGGCCGCCTCCACGCGCACGGAGTTTTCCGCCTCCTCATAAACGAACAGGCGGAGCTGCAAATTCTTCTTTGCGCCGTTGACCACCTTGTCCAATATGCCGTCGCCGTCGGAATCCGCCCAGCCCTCGGCGGCCAAAAGCGCCTTGGCCTTTTCGGGGTCATAGGCGTAGACATCGCCCAAGGTATCCGTGCCGTCATTGTACATCCATGTGCCCATCGGCATGGGCGTATCCGTACGGGAGACCATGCCGTAATAGACGTTGTTGGCCAAGAGGTTAACATCGATGGCATAACGGATGGCATAGCGGATGTTCTGGTTTTCCAAGGGAAAGGACTTAAAATTGAACAAAAGTGTTTCAAGCTGGCGCGTGCGGTAGTCGATGTTCGCGCTGCTCACGCCGGCGCGGTACTGCGCGGCGGTGACGGAGCGGGTGATGATGGCGTCCACACGGTTATATTCAAAGGCGGAGGTCAATTCGCGGTTGGTCGCATAAAACAGGGCGCTGACGGACTGCACCATCGGCTCTTCGCCCCACCAATAAGGGTTGACCGAAAAATAAAGGTAGTCCGTGGAGCTGAACGCATCCGCCATGTAAGGACCCGTGCCGACGGGGTTGTCCGCAGCCACTTGGTCGCTGCGAAGAACAGGAAAGGTCATGGCGTAGATGAAGCCGTAATACGGGCGTGCGGCCTTGATGACAAGGTCGGTCGCGTTGTTCGCCTGCGCACCGGAGACGATGTATTTCAGGGAGGCGTACACGCCCTTGTTGTCCGCCGTATCGTCCGCAGCCATGCGGAGAATCTCCGTGACGGTCGCTGCCACATCATAGGCGGTCATCTGCGTTCCGTCCGAGAAAAAGACATCCGTGCGGATATGGAACGTCCATGTTTTATAATCGGGGCTGATGTCCCATGAGGTGGCCAAACAAGGCTCCGGCTCATAGCTGTCGTTCAGGGTGACAAGGCTTTCATACATGAGGGCGGTCAGAGACTGAAAATCGCGCTCCACAGCGCGCAGGGGGTTTAAGACGGTCGTTTTGGCGGATATCAGGCCGACCGTCAGGCTGCTGTTCATTTCGCCGGCGAGGGCGCAGGGATTAAGAAGCGTCAGACACAGAATCAGTGCGCTCATCCGGATAATAATACGTGAGGTAGATCGCATAAGAATTGACCACCTTTCTGGCATAGGAGCGGGTGTTGTCGTAGGGAATCTGGTCATAGGTGAGGTGCTTTCCGTCCGTCGAATATTTTTCTATCCAGCCGGCCACATTGCCCGCGCCCGCGTGATAGGCGCAGGCAATCAAAATCGGGTCGCCGTCATACTTTTTGCTTAAATAGCTGATGTACCATGTCCCCATGTGGATGTTGATGTCCTCGTCATAGAGCATGTCGTCGTTATACGTGCCCGCACTGATGCCGATTTTGGGCGCGATCCATTCGCCGGTGGAAGGCAGGAGCTGCATCAGCCCGCGTGCGCCGACGGAGGACAGCGCATCCGGATCATAGCTGCTCTCATTCAGGATAATGGCGGCGATGTATGCGGGATGCACGGCGTATTCCGCGGCATACTTCGTGATGAGGTCGCGGTTTTTGACCGTCGTGCGCCAGACGCGCCGCTCAAGCTCGGCCTGCTCCTGCGCGTGCTTGGCTTCGATATCGGACAGCTTGGCCGAATAAACGATGTCCGCTGCCAAGGCCGCAAAAGCGGTCAGCAGCAGCACGCCCAGCACGATGAGCTGTCCCTTGGACAGGCGCACTCGCGCCTGCTTTCGCTTGCTGCGCCGTCTGCGGGCGGTGACTTCGGCCTTCTGCTCCCCTGCGGGCTGAAATCCGGAATAAGGCGTTTGAGACAAAATACTTCTCCTTAAAAATCAATGCTTGATCTTTTCAAGCGTCTCCAAATACATACGTTGCGCGATGGCGGCGCTTTCTTCTGCCGTGCCGTCCGTGTCAATCACGCGGTCTGCGCGGCGCTTCTTTTGGAGGGCGGGCATCTGGCTTCTGATTTTCCGCAGCGCCTGTTTCCGCGTGATGCCGTCCCGCTCACAGAGGCGTTTGATCTGCACCTTCTGCGGCACATAAGAGACCCAGACCTCATTGCAGAGCTTATCGCCGCCCGTCTCATACAAGAGCGGTATATCCAAAATGACAGCGGGAAATCCCTGTCGCTCGGCGCTTGTGATTTCGGCTCTGATGCGCTCAAAAATCATGGGGTGCAGGATGGCGTTGAGCGTCTTTCGGCTTGCTTCGTCCGCAAAGATGATGTCCGCCAGCGCCCGCCTGTCGAGTGTGCCGCCGTCGAAGACCCTGCCGCCGAAGGCCTTGCGGATGGCAGGCAGCGCCGCGCCGCCTTTTTGCGTCAGGGCATGGGAGATGCAGTCCGCGTCTACGACATATGCGCCGGCGGCTCTGAGCGCCGAAGCAATGTTCGTCTTGCCCGTGGAGATGCCGCCGGTCAGCCCGATAACGTATATCATTTCGTTTCGTACCAGCTCTTTCCCGTTTTCACCTCGGCCAGCAGCGGCACGGACAGCTTGACCACCTGCTCCATCGTGTCCTTGAGGAGCCGCGCAACGGCCTGCGCTTCATCATCCGGCGCTTCGATGAGCAGCTCGTCATGCACCTGCAAAATGAGCCGCGCCTTGGGAAACTGCGTTTTCAGCGCCTCATGCACCTTGACCATGGCGGCCTTGATGATGTCAGCCGCCGTTCCCTGCACGGGCATATTCATAGCCACGCGCTCGCCGAAGCCGCGCACGGCGGCATTGGAAGAGTGAAGCTCCGGCAACATCCGGCGACGGCCGAGCAGGGTCACTGCATAGCCCTGTGCCTTTCCTTTTTCCTTCGCCTCGTCCATAAAGCGCTTCACGCCCGGATAGCGCTCAAAATAGCGGCGGATAAAGTCGCCCGCCTCCTTGCGGGAAATGCCGATGTTCCGCGCCAGACCGAACTCGCTGATGCCGTAGACAAGGCCGAAATTGACCGCCTTGGACGCGGAACGCATCTCGTGCGTCACCTCATCCATCGGTACATCATAGACCTCGGAGGCCGTGCGGGTATGGATGTCCTGATTTTTGCTGAAGGCGTCCGTCATGGCGGCATCGCCGCTCATGTGCGCCAGCACGCGCAGCTCAATCTGCGAATAGTCCGCGTCCACCAGGGTATAACCCGGCGCGGCGATAAACGCCCTGCGGATTTCTCGCCCCGGCTCCGTGCGCACGGGGATATTCTGCAGATTCGGCTCGCTGGAGGAAATCCGTCCCGTGGCCGTGCCGGTCTGGTCAAAATAGGTATGCACGCGGCCGGAGGCGTCCGCCTTTTTTTGCAGCGCCACAATGTAGGTGCTGTTGAATTTGACATAGGATCGATAGGCAAGGATGGGCGCAATGCAGGGGTGTTCGTCCGTGAGCGCTTCCAAGGTGTCCGCGTCCGTGGAATACCCGCGCTGCGTCTTTTTGCCCGCCTTCAACCCCAGCGCTTCAAACAGCACCCTGCCAAGCTGCTGCGGGGAATTGATGTTGAAACCGTGAACGCCGCTGAGGGTGTACACCTCTTCCCTGAGTTGCTCCGCCTTTTTGACATATTCTTCGCCCAGCGCGGCCAGCACCTTCCCGTCCACCTGAAAGCCCGCGTTTTCCATATCGTACAGCACGGTGAGCAGCGGCATTTCCACATCCCGCATCAGCACATCCATGTTCTTTTCCCTGAGCGCGGTCTGCTGCTTTCTGCACAGCGCCATCACGCCGAAGGCATCCTCTTTTTCAAAGGTGCTCAACGCATAGGATTTCTCCTGCGGGTTTAAAAGATACTGCCCCAGCATGGTGTCCCACGCAAAGGCTGGCTTTGGCAGGCGGAGCCGATCCAGCGTGTGCAGAAGGGTCTTGCCGTCATGGACAATCAGCGGACGGGAGAGAGCGGCGGTCAGCGCCTCCCACGCCTCTTTTGGCATCAGCCCTTCGCTCAGCAAATCCTGAGAAAGGACGACCAGCCCAAGACGGCCTTCCGTCGCCAGGGAAAGCCGGGTGGGCGTCACATGAAGCGCAAGCGGCATATCCGCCGCATCCGAAATAAAGCGTGAAACCGCTTTTTTTGTGTTCAGCGTTTCGGCTTCCGGGCGAGCCGGCGATGGAGTTTCCGACACGCCCGCCGCGGGCGCGTCCGGCCACAACCGCCGTGCCTGCCGCACCACGGCGGCCAGCTTGTATTTTTGCAGCATGGGAATGCCGTCCCCGCCCCTGTCGGTGACGCACTCGGAAAAATCAAGCGAAAGGGGGACGCTGGTGGTAATCGTCGCCAGATATTTGGAGAAGCGGGCGGAGTCCTCGTTGTCCCTGATTTTTTCGCCCAATTTGCCCTTGATATCGCCCGCGTGCGCCAGCACGTTTTCCAGTGTGCCGTATTCGTTTAACAGCTTCACGGCGGTCTTTTCGCCCACGCCCGGCACGCCTTTGATGTTGTCGCTGCTGTCGCCCATCAAGCCCTTTAAATCCGTCACCTGGTCGGGGTTGACGCCGAAAAATTCCTTGACGGCGGGCGCGTCAAACAGCGTGGTCTCCGAAATGCCGTGCCGCGTGAATAAAAGCGTCGTGCCGTTCCCGACGAGCTGCAGGGCGTCTCTGTCGCCGGTCAGCAGCATGGTCTGAACGCCCCGCTGCGTACATAGAACGGACACCGTGCCCAAAATATCGTCCGCCTCATACCCTGCGCAGGTCAGCACGGGAATGTGCAGGGCGGGCAGAATGGAGCGTATCAAATGAAGCTGCGAAATAAGCGAATCCGGCGTTTTCTGCCTTCCTGCCTTATATTCCGGGTATGCGGTATGGCGGAAGGTCGGCGCATGCTCATCAAACGCCACGGCGCAATAGCGCGGCGAATAATCGGCCAACACGCGGAAAAGCATCATGAAAAAGCCGTGAATCGCATTGGTCGGCACGCCGTCCGCGTCCATCTCCGGCAGCGCATGAAAAGCCCTGTGCATCAGGCTGTTGCCGTCTACGATCAAAAAAGTGTCCTTGGGCATACCGTCCCTTCCTTCCTCGGCGCTCGTGCCTGCAATCATCCATAATAAGTATAGCACATCTGTCAACCGAGAGGCGGACGGCGTGCGGAGCGGAATAAGCGTAACAAATAACATGGTCTTCATTTGTTCAGCCCATTCCCGCTTCATTGCCGCTCCGCCGGGCATTCCGCTCGTCGCCTGCATTTGCGCGGCAGATTCAAATCCTCGTTCCGTGAA
>CAVFWQ010000109.1:0-5635 GCA_963626285.1 bacterium
TATGCTCATGTCTGATGTGGATCTCAAGTCCTACACAGACACAGCATACCACAACGAGGAGCTGAAGTCACTCACAAGATACCGGTTTGACAAAGTTCGTGAACGGGCGAAGCTGAAACAGTCGGTTTCCCGCCTGGTCACAATTCTGTTTCCTGCACTGGAGAAGCTGGTTTCAACACTGCACATGGCATCTGTTTACGCGCTTCTCAGTGAGTTCCCCGGCGCCAAGCAGATTGCCGGAGTGCACCTGACACATTTGAAAACCGTTCTGAGTACTGCCTCTAAAGGCCGCTACACGAGAGATATGGCAGAAAATATTCGGGATGCTGCCAGACGTTCTGTCGGCTCTGTCATGCCGGCCAAATCGTTGGAACTGCGGCATACGATTCGCCTGATCCATGAGCTGGATGCTGAGATTGAAGGCATCGAGACTGCTATCCAGTCCATGATGGACAAAATACAATCCCCCATTACAACGATTCCGGGCATTGGCGTTCGTATGGGTGCTATGATCCTTGCCGAGATCGGTGACTTCTCCCGCTTCGACTCGCCGGATAAGATCCTTGCATATGCGGGGATGTCGCCATCTACTTACCAGTCCGGCCAGCTTTCTCTGTCTGGAGCCTGCTCGCACATGGAAAAGCGAGGTTCCAGATATCTGCGCTATGCGCTTTACAACGCCACCAAATACGTCTGCCTTTGGGATCCGACCTTCGCCGCTTATCTCACTAAGAAACGGGCTGAGGGGAAGCACTACAATGTTGCTCTCTCATGCGGCCAAGAAGCTGGTTCGGCTGATTTTTGCTTTGGAGAAATCCAAACGACCATACAGCACAGTCGCATAACAGTTTTTCTTTTCGCATGCTCAGCCGGGCGTCCAATCGGACGTCTGCTTTGCTATGCCCTTTTTGAGCAGTCTACATTTTCTCCCCATTCCATGCATTTCAGGCTTGACATCTAATAGTTAGTCTTTCTGATATGGCTTTGGTCTTGTTGTGTCTCTATGATACCATATCTCTGATGAACTTCTTTTCCTTTGAGGGGCAGGTCATTTTAAAAAATCAAAAGCACAGAACGTCATGGTAAATTCATTGCGGTCGGATTGACATCGGTATACTGAGCATGGTAACATATAAACGTAAAAAAGATGCTGCATAAAGAATCCCTGAACGCAGCAGTTACGCACAGCATCCTAGCCGAACGCCGCACGACCGTTCGGAGCAAGGGAACAGTCGTGCGAAATGAGCATTCATCTGAGAAACGGCGTTATGCAAAGAACGAGACATCCTATATAACTCAACCCTCTGTGCCCGTCCGCATCCGGATAACGCACAGTGACCGAAATTTCAGGCATCCCCAAAAGTGTTTTAGGGGCTGTTCTGCGACAGGGTAAAAACGCAATCCATGAATACTTTTTCGAAGATAATGACTAAGGTATCCATGCTGTAAAAGGCATTTGAATACAAGTTTAATGAAGAAAGGGTGGTCTTTATGAAGATGAGCAGTGTATGGAGGGTTCACGCTTCCTAACCCTCCAAATAAACGATTGGAGGAAATCAAATGGAAAACCAAATCATCATCCGTGAAGCCGTCACGGCAAACGATGTTGCTTCTTTTTGGGAGCAGCTTCATGCCTATCACAAGCGGGACATTTTTTCCGATTCTGATGCCGACAAACTGAAATATTTTCTCAGCTCCGAGTATCATGACCACATGATGAGAATTTACGGCAGAACGCAGGACCGCTGCTTTTTCCTGTTCTTCCAACGGGACGGACAAGATATCGGATTCACCATGCCTGTTATCTTCGCTTCCGAGGATGGCAAGTGCTTCATCATGGAATACTGTGTCTATCCGGAGTTCCGCGGGAACGGAACCGGCAAGGAATGTGCGGGGGTGCTGCTGGATTGGGCAAAAGAAAGAGGCGCATTGTATGCAGAGCTTAACCACGGCAGCAACGAGCGTCGGCGACACTTTTGGGAAACGGTTGGTTTTATTGAGAACGGTGTCGATGAGCGGGGCGAATCACTGATGATTCTGCCCCCGGCAGAAGATATTCCTATAACCGTGGACGTCCTCGCAGAACCGGATGACTGGCAACTCAAGAAGCTGAAAAACGGATTCTTGAAGGAGATTGGGGAACAACCTGCAGCTGAGGAAAAGCAGGAACAGCTTATCCATGCAATCCGGCGGGGGAAAACCACTTTCTTTGTGGCAAAGCGCGGCTACCGAGCTGTGGGTATGTGCAGCGTTGCAAAATGCTTCTCCACCTTTGTGTGTGCCGATATCGGTGTGTTCGACGATTTTTATATCGAACCTGTGTTCCGCAGAAAAGGCATCGCCCGAATGCTGGCACAAGCTGCACAAAAATGGAGCAAAGAAAACGCCCTCGTCAGCCTGATGGTCACCTGCGCTCCATGCGACGAGGGAATGTATCGAGCGCTTGGCTTTGATACCGCTTTAGGCAAAGCATTGGCTTATCCGCATTAAATCACAATAGCGTTAACGCACCTTCTGTGTGGTAACTCCATCGCAGCTTTTTATAAGTTTTCGTAGAAAGCATCCTTGACAAGTCTCGTCTCAAATCGAAATTTACGGAGGTATTATGATGTCTGAAAAAGAACCCAATAAAAAAGCATTGGCAATTCTTGCTTTGCCTATGGGAACATCATTCGGTATTGGCATGGGTATGATGTTTGGTTCCGTTGCAGGAAACATTCCCATAGGATTGTGTTTCGGAACCATTGGCGGTTCAGTAATTGGGCTGATTTTCTTTATTATTATTTTGCTTTCAATTGCAAAAAAGAAAGATAAATAGCTTCCGGTTTGGCAAAAACAAAAGGAACAGGACATGAGCGATTTTTGACCCGCCATGTCCCTTTCGTTTTCCTGTCTCGTCTTCTTTTGGTCTGCACTCCGCCTGAGCGCAAATGAGTCGACAGCCGTTGTATATTAGGAAGCATAAAGCTCCTTTGACACGGTAACTCCCATTATTCTATGCATAAAGCGCCGGTGAATCCTTTTAACTGACGCCAAATCCCCGAAAACTTTTGTGTCATTCGCAATCAATATTTAAGGTTTGACAGCTTTGCACGGCGCTACCCTAAATTTCCGGCAAACTTTATCACCCGCTCGTTTTGAAACACTTCGTCAGGCGTTCCGGCGGCGACGATGACGCCGCCCTCCATGAAGACCACCTGATCCGCCACCTCCCGCGCAAACGCCATTTCGTGGGTCACCACCAGCATGGTGTGCTTATCGTTGGCCAGCCCGCGAATGACGGCCAGCACCTCGTGGGTCAGCAGCGGGTCAAGGGCGCTGGTCGGTTCATCAAAGCACAGCAGCTCCGGGTCAAGCGCCAGCGCACGGGCAATGGCCACGCGCTGGCACTGCCCACCCGAAAGCTGATGCGGATAATTGTTCATGCGGTCGCTCAAGCCCATGCGGGTCAGCAGCGCCCGCGCTTTTTTTTCGATTTCCGCCTTGATGTCCTTCTTGTCGGCCTTATAATCCGGCCGCTCCCTGCTCAAAAGCCGGCCGGCCAGCATCACGTTTTCCAGCGCCGTATACTGCGGAAACAGGTTAAAGGATTGAAAAACGAGGCCGAAATGCAGCCTGCGCTTTCGGATTTCGTTTTCATTGCTCAGCATCGGGCTTGCGCCGTCAAAGACACTTTCGCCGTTTACGCGGATTACGCCGCTGTCGGGCGTTTCCAAGAAATTCAAGCACCGAAGCAGCGTCGTTTTTCCGCTGCCGGACGAGCCGATGATGGCCAGCGTCTTGCCCTGTTCGAGCGAAAAATTGATGTCGTTCAGCACCTGTATGCCGCCGAAGGCTTTTTTCAAGTGTTCTACTTCCAGCATTGCCATGACTCAGGTGCCTCCCTCACTTAAAATAATCGAGCTTTTTTTCGACCTTGGCAAACAGCACGGTCAAAAGGCCGTTGCAGACCAGATAATAAACGCCCGTAAAGAACAGCGGCCATATTTCACCGGAAATCCCCTGACTGCCCTTCATAAACGCCTGCCCTGCCCAGATAACCTCCTGAAGCGCGATGATTCGCGCCAGCGACGTATCCTTGACCAGCGTAATGATTTCATTGGACATGGGCGGTACAATGGCTTTGACCATTTGCAGCAGCTTGACCTTGAAAAAAATCTGCCGCCGCGTCATGCCCAGCACCAGACCGGCCTCCTCCTGCCCGGCCGGAATGCCCTGAATGCCGCCTCTGAAAATTTCCGAAAAATAGCAGGCATAATTAAAGATGAACGCAACGGATGCGGCCAGAAAACGCCCCTGTTCTCCGCTGCCCCAGAGCGGATATTTCAGCACCAGACCGGGGAAATAATAGATAATGAGCAGCTGAATCATCAGCGGCGAGCCGCGAACGATCCAGACGATGACCTTCACAAACCCTCTGAGCGGCGAAAAGCGCGACATCGAGCCGAAGGAAATAAGCAGACCCAGCGGTAAAGAGCCGAGCAGGGTGACAAAAAAGAGCTTCAGCGTCTGTAAAAAGCCCGTGTTCAACGCCTTGACGACAATGGGAAACTGCTGCAGGATATGCTCCATGCTATTCCTCCAAGACATATTCGAAGGAAGGACACGGTGCGCGCCCTTCCTTCGGCCGTTGTTTTATGTGCCGGCGATTTTAAATCAGTTTTGCGCAATGATGGCCGCCTGTACGCCGTAGGCTTCCGCCGTCTGCATCATGGAGCCGTCGGTATAGGCGGCCTTCAGGAAGTCGTTCAGCGCCTGCGCCAGGTCGGAGCCCTTGCGGAAGCCGACGCCGTATTCCTCGCTGTTCAGGGAGCAGGTGTAGGTCAGGGATGCATAGCCCGTGCCCTCGCCGACCATCGCGGCGGCCATCAGCGCATCGATGACGGCGGCATCCGAAGTCATGCCCGTCACCTCCATCAGCGCGGCGGCTTGGCTCTGCACGGCGTTTTTCTGATAACCCAGCGCATCGATTTCCGCTTCGCCGGCGCTTCCGGCTTCCACGGCGAAGACAAGCGACGCAATGGATTCAACCGTCTGATATTGCTCGGCCTTGTCCGCCGGAACAACGACGACCTGCGCGTTATTCGCATAGGCAGCGCTGCATTCCATCGAGGACTTGACTTCATCCGTCAGCGTCATGCCGTTCCAAACGCAGTCAATGGTCTTGCCGTTCAGCTCCAAGATTTTGTTATCCCAGTCAATCTCGATAAATTCGACCTGCACGCCCAGCGATTCGGCAAAGGCCTTCGCCATGTCCGCGTCAAAGCCAATCCACTCGCCCGCTTCGTCCTTATAGTCCATCGGCGCAAAGTCCGTGACGCCGACCACCAGCACGCCCTTTTCCTTCACATAAGCCAAGTCGCTTTCCTCGGCATAAACATTCGTCAGGGACACCATCAGCATCATCGCGCACAGCACAGCCAGCAGCTTCTTCATCGTTTTTTCCTCCCATCAATCACCGTTCGGCGTAAAATTGTTCGTTCCGTGAGGTTTCAAAAACGGTCTCTCACCGTGCGCGGTGTCGGAAACGGTACCCAACCTTGCAGCAATCCTTCATACATTGCCCTCCGTTCGTTCATCGGTCTATCACGATGAACTGATAGTATAATAGCATGGCCGTTTTGAAATGTCAATA
>CAVFWQ010000110.1:0-5554 GCA_963626285.1 bacterium
CATATAGGGGACGCTGTAGAGATTTTCCGGGTCGTAGTCGGGATTGAGCAGCCAGCTCAGGGTGTACTTCATGTTCGGCACATTGTCGAAGTTAATCGGCTGGATCAAGTCCTCAATCAGCATTCGCTCCACGCAGTAATCAGAGGGGAATACCAAGTCATACGCGCCGGGACTGACACGGAGCTGCACCATCATGTCCTCGTTTGTCGTAAAGCACATATAGTTAACATGAATGCCGGTTTCCTCTTCAAACTGTTCCAAGACGCCGTCTGCAATGTAATCTTCCCAGTTGTACACATTGACAACTTCCTGAGCGGCGAATGCGGGGCAGACGGCGATGCAGCACAGGATGAGCGCAAGAGCAAGAGCGAGTTTTTTCATCTTAGTATTCCTCCGTTTATCAGTTTTTTTCTGAGACCTTGTTGGCGCGGTGGTTGACAACAAGGAGCAATACAAGCAGGGAGACGAACATCAGCGCGGACAGGGCGTTCATGGTCGGTTTGATGCCCTTTCTCGCCTGCGAGTAAATGAGGGTGGAAAGATTTTGGACAAGCGGGCTGGTGGTAAAATAACTGATGGTGAAATCATCCAGCGACAGGGTAAACGCCAGCATCGCGCCCGTGACAACACCCTGCATAATCTCCGGCAGAATCACATGAAAGAGCGCGTAGGTGGGCGTTGCGCCCAAATCCAGAGCCGCCTCGTAGCTGTGCTTGTTCATCTGTTTGAGCTTTGGCAGCACCGACAGAATGACATAAGGCGTATCAAAGGTGATATGCGCCAGCAGCATGGTGACATAGCCGCGCTCGACCTTGGTGAAGATGAACAGCAGCATGAGCGAGATGCCTGTCACAATGTCCGGCATGGTCATGGGGATGTTGGTCAGCGTCATCATCAGCGCCTGCGGCCGTTTTTTCATTGCATGAATGCCGATGGCCGCCAAAGTCCCCAAAATGGTGGCGAAGACGGCTGCAAGCATGGCGATGGTCAAAGTGATATACAGCGCGTGCATGATGGAAGCATCGCTGAAAAGCTCGGCATACCAGCGGAAGGAAAAGCCTTCCCATTTGGCGCGGCTCTTTCCGGCATTAAAGGACTGCACAATCAGCACCACGATGGGAATGTACAGGAAAAACAGGACGATGCCCAGATAAAACCGTTTGATAAATTTCATCATATCGTACTGCTCCCTTCACCATCCGGATCAACCTTGCGCAAAAGCCCAAGGCTCAGCAAAATCAAAATCATCATGATGAGCGACAGGGCGCTGCCGCCGTTCCAGTCGTTGGCGGTCAGGAAGGTACGCTCGATCGAATCGCCGAACATTTCCGTATTGCCGCCGCCCAGGAGACGCGGAATGAAGAAGGTGGTAACGGCGGGCATGAATACCATCGTAATGCCGGATACGATGCCGGGCAGGGACAGGGGGAGCGTGACTTTATAAAAGGTGCGCCACCTGTCACAGCCCAAATCCATCGCGGCCTCGGACAGCTTGTAGTCCATCTTGCTCAGCACGTTGTAGATGGGGAAGACCATGAACGGCAGGTAGTTATAGACCATGCCCAGCAAAACGGCCTCACTGTTGTACATGAGCTGCCGTCTGCCAAGCCCAAGCCATTCCAAGAGGTTGTTGATGAGCCCGTTGTCCTCCAGCAGGCTCATCCATGCAATGGTGCGGAGCAGAAAATTCATCCACATCGGGATGATAAACAGCACCACGATGGTCGAGCCTAGCTTAAATTCCCTGTCCGCCATGATATAGGCGACGGGATATCCCAACACAAGGCAGACGATGGTGCAGAGAAATGCCATCCAGAGCGAATACAGCAGCGTATCCACATTGACGCTTCCGCGGCCAAAGCCCATTGAGGCGGGGTCAATGCCTGCCGCGGAGAGCTGTGCGTTCATTTCATAGTTGGAATCCCAGAAATTTTTGAAATTATTCAGCGTAAATGCACCGTTCTTGTCCGTAAAGGCATAATAGGCAATCAGAATACAGGGAAGGACGGTGAACAGAATCATCCAAAGCGTATAGGGAGTGGAAAACAGCGGGCGATTCAGTCCGTGGCGGCGCCTGGAGTACAGCACGATCAGCGCAATGAATACGCCGAGGCCGATGACAAGCACAGCCAGCGCCCAAGAGGGAAGCTGCAAAGTGGTCATCAGTCTTTACTCTCCCTCCTGCATTTTGTGCATGATGTGAATGTTGAACGGAACAACGGTCAGGCCGACACGCGAGCCTTCCGGCTGCATGGTGGTGGAATGCACCTTCCAAATGGAATGACCGGCATCAATCATCATTTCGTAATGGACACCCTTGAACAGTACGGAGCGGACAACGCCCGTAAGCTGCCCCATGTCCTCGCCCACCAGCAGAATGTCCTCCGGACGGATAACGACATCGACCGGCGTATTTTCACCGAATCCCTCATCAACACAGGCAAAGCGCGTCCCGCAGAATTCCACCAGTTCGTCCTTGAGCATCGTGCCGGACACGATGTTGCTTTCGCCGATAAAATTGGCGACAAAGGCATTTTGGGGCTCATCATAAATGCGCTTTGGCGTGCCGATTTGCAGCACATGGCCGCCGTGCATGACGGCGATGGTATCGGACATCGTGAGCGCTTCCTCCTGGTCGTGCGTGACATAGATAAAGGTGATGCCCAGCCGCTGCTGCATGGATTTCAGCTCCAGCTGCATCTCCTTGCGCAGTTTTAAATCCAGTGCGCCCAGCGGCTCATCCAGCAAAAGCACCTCCGGTTCGTTGACAAGAGCGCGGGCAATGGCGATGCGCTGCTGCTGACCGCCGGAGAGAGAATCCACGCCGCGCTTTCCGTAGCCGGAAAGGTTGACCAAATCCAGCATTTTATCAACGCGCCGCTTAATCTCATCCTTGGGCATTTTTTTGATTTTAAGGCCGAAGGCAATATTGTCGGCGACGTTCAGATGGGGGAAAAGCGCATACTTCTGAAAAACCGTATTGACCCTGCGCTTATAGGGCGGAATGTCCGTAATGTCTTTGCCGTCAAAAATCACGCGTCCTTCCGTCGGCGTTTCAAAACCGCCGATGATGCGCAGGGTCGTTGTTTTGCCGCATCCCGACGGGCCTAAAAGCGTCACGAATTCCTTTTTCCGGATGTACAGATTGATGTTGTTTAAAACGGTCACTCCGTCATATTCCTTGGAGATGTTCTCCAGCGTGATGAGACGCGGCTGCTCGGACATGGGACAGACCCTCCTTCAAAAATCAGAAATTAGGGGGTGTGGACACCCAGATGAATTTAGCGGTGCGATGACCGTTATTTTCGATGCGATGACCTGCGGCGGGATGGATGCAGAAGCTCTCGCCCGCACGGATTCGATGGCGCTTGCTGCCCAAGACAAGCGTGATGGTACCCTGCAGACAGTAGCCGAATTCCTCACCCTCGTGCGGCGGCATTTCTTCGGTCACGCCGCGCTCTCCCAAGGTCACCAAGATAGGTTCCATTTTGTTTTTCTGCGCGCTTGGAACGAGCCAGGTGATATTGCCCCTCAGCGTTTCTTCGTCCTCTTTGATGAACATATCGTCCTGAGAAAAGACGATCTTTTCGGGTTGCGCATCAGAAAAGAATTCCTGAAGTGTTGTGCCGAGCGCCTCCAGCATATCGGTCAGGGTGGCGATAGAGGGAGAGGCAAGGTCTCTTTCGACCTGTGAAATAAATCCCTTGGAAAGCTCGCATCGGTCAGCCATTTCCTCCTGCGTCAGATTCTTCTGCTGTCTGAGGAGCTTCAGCTTTTCGCCGATATTCACGATATTCTCCTCCTTTTTATCTAATCGTGAAAGGCGTTTCCTCCGGTTTAGAAAAACTAAACTCAAAATCAAGATGACGGGTTTAGTTTTTCTAAACCGCAAAACAAAAGATATTAAACCACAGCATATGTGTTCTGTCAATAGCTTTTCATAAAAAAGCACGGAAATCAATTTTGTGAATATCTATGCGTTTTACGCTTTTGCTTGTAGCATAAATCGCCGGAAAGTAGATTTTTCACGATGAAAAATCGTGGATTTTAAGAAAACTTTCGCCTTGAATAAATAATTATTCTGAAAATTGATTTCCGTGATAAAAAAGTGTGAGGACACAAGAATTGACATGATTTTTTATGAATGTACGATAGATTTTTTCATGCAAACAAAAAAGCGGCAAATTACGCCGCTCAGTGAAAATATGAAAACTGTTTATTGCTCTTCGCTTGCAATATTTACGTTGATTCCGTTGACCTCCACGCCTTCTTCGGCTCGGATAAGGATATACTTTTTCCCGTTGATGAATCCTGTTTTCAGCATATCGCCGCAGTCTGGCGCGACATGGATGACCACGCCGGGCGTCCGCACCTCAAACTGCTTGGGGTTGACAATGTTGGCAGCGCTCAAGGTCGTGCCGCGGCCGAACTGCTCATCGAATTTTTGTTCAAAGGCTTCTGCCTTTTCGACAGGAACGCCGCAGTTTTCCAGGAGGGAGCGCACCTCAGGCGCGGACACAATGGGCGCTTCGGCTTTTTTATCCTCCTTCGTCTGCTCGATTTTTTCGGCAATCTGCTCATGGACGGCCTGCATGACCTCAAAGTTCAGGTCTTCGGTCAATGTATCCTTTAAAATTGCCTGAAAGGTCTCCTTCTGAGCGGGCGCAGGCATGGGCAACTCGGTATGGAAGAGCGCATCCGTCAGTTCCTCATGCGTCATTTCGGGGTCACGGACATAGTAGAGCGCATTATAGATATTGCTTGCACGATCGTCGAAGGCTGGAAACATAAAGCCTGCCTCCGGCGCACCGACCAGCCATTCCGGCTGGCTGGCATGAAATTCATTTTCCTGTGTTCGGTAGCTTAGAACAGGCTTGCTCAGTTTGACGGGGCAGATGCAGCAGACAAAATAAGAGAACACCGTTTCGTTCAGCGTATCATCCAAAACACGCTGGGCATCCTTGGCGCGATGCGGCACATCATAGGTATCGTGCATCAGAAGGATCAGATAGTTTTCTTCCATATGAACGGAGTCGATGATGGTCTGATACAGCATATTGACCAAATCGGTATCCTTAAGCGCGCTGTCCCGCAAATTCATCAAAAACCGGTGCTGTTCGCTGTTCATCACCTGCTCCGGCGAAAAGACGATATCAATGCCTGTTTGTCCGGGCGTTCCGGATAAAATGCGCTTGAACAGCGCCATGTATTTGCTCACATCCTCCTCCGGAACGGAAATCATAGGCGTATCAAAGACGGAAAGAATTTCACCCTTTGTTGTTACATAGCAGCCGTGAATGCCGGGAATATTTCCCTTTTTGGGGTCAAAGCGGCGCTTGATTTCCGCCAGCTCCTTCTTGTTCATAGATACATGACCTTCTTTCATTTAAAATGAAAACGAAAAGCATTATAGCACAAAATCGCTCTGCTGCAAAGTAAACGGACAGCGAAAAAAGCGTGCCTGTGTAGGAGTGTCAAGCATAGGTTACACCAAGCCCGGAGAGAGCAGTCAAGGGAAAGGTGGAGATTTGCGAAGCAAATACGACCTGACCTT
>CAVFWQ010000111.1:0-5545 GCA_963626285.1 bacterium
TGCTGGATGTACCCATCTGGCGGCCATTATTGACGACCAGGCGAATGACGTTTTCGCCCTTCTTCAGGCTCAGCTTGTTCGTGATGAAGAAATCACTGAAGGGCTGCTTCCGGTCATCCGAATAGCCGTTAACACCGTCGATTGTCAGCGGAATGCTGATGCTACTATAGGACAGATTTTCACCATTGACCTCCACTAAGAATTCGGTGTCGGTTAGGTCGATGGACATCATTTCTGTGCTCAGACGCAGGCCAAGCACAGCATCGCTGATGTCCTCTTGCGCATTGATGTGGAATTCAAGGAACGCGCCGTTATAGAACAGGTAGGTCACATAATAGTGTCCTGAGGCCGCTGCATCGAAACGGTCCTTGATAATCAGCATCGTGCCGGAGACCGTGCCAGAGTAGTCCAAGCCGGATTTACCTTCAAAATCGGTGTTTTCCGCTTCAAAAGTATAGCGGTTGTACCAGCGGGCGTAAAGGGTTGTATCCTCCGTGATGCGGGTGCTTGAGAAGCGGAATTTATTGGTGCATTCCGGCTCTGTGTACCAGTTTCCGGAGGCAGGGTAATATTCCTCGCCGCGGTTCGGGGTCTGACTGGTGATTTTTGCGTTCTTTTCGACCTGAATCCGGCTGTAAACGCCGTCATTGGGCGCATCCTCGTAATTCCATATAAAGGTCACAGTGTAGTATTCCTTGTCTGCAGCCTTTTCCTGCCATATCGCATAGACGGTTGTGTTTGCCTCGACTGAGGAGGCAAAGTCATAGGCAGAAGTGCCTTCCGCGTCCAGATACCAGCCGGCGAACAGGTAGCCATCCCGGACAGGGGCAGAGGGCTCGCCAACGTCTTCGCCCACGGCGACAATGGCTGTGCTGTCCGTGCCGCCTTCGTAGTTGGCGGCAAAGGTGACGATATATCCGGCAGCCTTCCAGCCCGCATAGAAGGTCATGTCCTTCGTCAGGCCATATTCAAAGTCTGCCGCGCTTGTGCAGGCAGCATCGGTAAACCAGCCAAGGAAGATGAAGTTTTCTCGCGTGGGGCATCCGGCTCGGATGCAACATCATCATAGGCGACCTGCATAGTTTGCGCATCAGGGGCGTTTTCGTAGTTGTAATCAAAGGTGATGTTGACGCTGCTTGCTTGCGCAGCGTGAGCTTCTGTTGCGGCTGGGACCGCGGTGGCAGCCGTTTCCGTTTTCGAGCCGCCGCATCCGATCAATACCAGCGGAAGCAAGCATGAAAGCAGGAGCAGCAGAAGCAGCTTGTGGTTTCTTTTCATGTTTGACCCTCCTTGATGCGCCTGAAACGTGCCTCGCAAATCCGCAGAAGGCCGGCGCAAAAGTCTCAGATTGCGCCCATCATCATGCCGGGTTCCATCATCTGGGGCATAGCGGCAGCGGTCTGTTCAGGCGTTACGGAGATGACGGCCCTGTAGGTTCCCACTGCTAACGGAGCGCCGCTCAAGATGCCGGTGGATTCATCCAGCGTCACGCCGTCCGGCAGATTGCCTTCAGACACGGCATAGGTATAAGCGGCATCGTCGTCCTCGCTGTCGAGGTACAGGATGCTGGGAGCGCCGGTCAGCTCAACGCCAGCCTGAGCATTCGCAATGGCATTCTCCAGGTCGTCCAGAATGAACTTGGAGGCAACATCCACCTTCACCGTGCGGGTTGGTGGTCAGCCAGTTGTCAATGCGGCAGGTGATGGTCGCTTCAAAGGAGCCGCTCTTGGTGGCCTTTCCGCTGATGACGCCATCCTCGCTGCAGGTGATGCCATCCGGCAGAGCGCCTTCCGACACGAGATAAGTGACATTGTCGCCGCAGCTTTCGGCGTATTCAGGAACAGCAATTGGCAGGGAAACTTCTTCGTTCTGGGCGGTCGCCATGCTGCTTTCGCCGTTGAATAGCGACAAGTCCATGCCGTTCTGGATGGTAGCGGCAGTCGACTGCGTGTACAGCACATACTGCGCCACTGTGCGTGCCCAGTAATACTGGGTGGGATTGTAGACAGCGTTTTCATTGTTGGCAATGTCCTTCTCGCAGGTATAGGTGCTGCCAATTGCAGAGCCCTCGGCGGTTCTGCCATCCACATATCCTGTGTAGACACCCGCCTGTTTGGACGAGCCGTCATGCCAAGAGCCGGAGAGGTAGTTCTGCACGGAGTTGTCCGTCAGCGCATCCGCGCCCAGCGGCCAAGTGGCGCAGCGCACGATTAAATCCATCGGCCAGTAGGTATCAGATCCGCCGTAACCATCGGTTGCGAAGAAGCCCATCCAGCCCCATTCGTCACGAACGAGCAGCTTGGCAAACGCATAGTTGCAGTTTGGATAAATATCACCGATGCAAGCCAGAGAGCCCATGGTCGCCTTCGCGCCGCCCTCCTGCATGGCAATCTGGAAGATCTTGAAGTAATTTTCACGGCAGGCCTGCTCGGTACAGTAGGTGGACATACCGCCACGGCTTGCTTCCTGATCGTTCAGGGCAATGTGCTTAATCATGCAGGATACGCCGCGGCTCTGAGCGCCGGAGATAATCGCTGCCGCAATCTGGCCGCCCTGATAGCCATCCTGAGAGAAGTAGTCGTTATAGCGTCCGCAGAAGGGCGTTCTGTGAGTATCGCCGCCGGGACCCCACCAGTCAGCACCATTGTTGCCGTTCTTCAGCTTGCCAAGGTTGCCGTACATGATACCAATCTTGTAGCAGAGCTCCTTGTTCCAAGTGCAGGCCATGGTGCTCATGCTGCCCCAGTTGTAGCCATTCCAGTTGCGGGGGCTATCGCCGCCTTGAGACTTTGCCTTATCAATGGATTCAAGTGCACAAGTAGAGCCGCCGTTGGAGCAAACCTCCATCACGTCCCACCATGTAAGCTGGTTCATGAATTCCGTCCACTGCGCAGCGCCCTCGACGTCAGCCAAATCCACGCCGAACATATCGCGGAACAGGACGCTGACTGCCTGCTCATCCAAAGTGACCTGAGCAGCCGCTACGCCGTTAATCGTTCCGGATTTCAAGAATTCCGCAAATTCCTTCGCATAGGTGCTGGCAAAGGATGTGCCCCACATACCAACGCCGAAGCCCTTGAAGCCGGAGATTGCTTCGCCGGTCACGGAATCAACGATGTTGTGTGCGCCTTCGCCGCCGGTCTTGGAAGAGCCGTCCTTCCATTCTGTCCAGATGTCCTCGACGCTGGTTCCATCCGCATAGGTGGGATAGTCCGCATCATAGCCATCCAAGTTATTGCGCAGAGCGAAATATTCGTCAGAACGGACTAAGTCCTGCAGGGTGACGGGCGTATACTGAGGATTGGTATGGCCGCCGAATACGTCTTCATAGCCCTCGGTATAAGCGCTGCTGGCACGGGTCATGAGGATCATGTCCTCGTCGCCGGTGCTGTCTTTGTCCACGCGGGTGATGAAATTGCTGGTGTCATCGCCATTGGCATCGGTCAAAGTGTAGTCCAAATCCCAGCCAAGGCTGTTGTAGATGTTCTCTTGGCTCAGCACGGCCTCGGCAGCATTACCGGAGTAGTCGTCATAGCTCATGATTACATCAGCGTCCAAAGCGCTCAAAGCAACCTTCAGGTCATTCTTCACGGTGTGAGAATCGGTCTGGAAGCGCAGCTCATAGCCATTGCCGGCATCCAGCTC
Organism: bacterium; assembly: GCA_963626285.1. Taxonomy (GTDB): domain Bacteria; phylum Bacillota; class Clostridia; order Christensenellales; family Aristaeellaceae; genus CAVDRM01. Next base: position 3,646 of record CAVFWQ010000111.1, read on the forward strand.
ATAGGTGGTCTTGCCGTTGCCGTTCGCATCGTTGTAGTCAAAGGAGGCTATATCCTGAATGTTCACAGTCAGGGTGAGAACCTCGGACTGACCGGGCTGCAGCAGGGAGGTCTTTTCAAAGGACACGAGGACAACCTCGCTCTTTTCGACCTCTCCATCGATATAGGGCGCATACGCATACAGCTCAACGACATCCTTACCGGCGGCGCTGCCCGTGTTGGTGACCTTGACTTTGAAGGTCATCACGGCATCCTTGCACTCATCACTGGTCAAATCGACCACGCCGTTTTCAGCCGTTTTGCTCAGGAACGCATCCCACTTGCTGGTATCCGCATCAACAAGCTCCCAGCTAAAATCTGTATAGGACAGACCAAAGCCGAAGGGATAAACGACGGCCTTGTCATAGTCGAGTTTTCCATCTGCCGCTGCGGTTTCGTAATACTTATAGCCCATGTAGATGCCTTCATCATACTGAAGGTTGACACGGTACTCATAGCCAAAGCCGTAGTCGAACATCCCGGAAAGACCGGTGCAGGGGCCGGCAACAGCCGGCCATTTGGTATACTCTACGCCGATATCCACATCGCTGACGCGAATCAGACCGGGATAACGGGTTGCCTCATCGCCAACGGTCTCCTGATAGTCGCTGTCAGACGGGAAGGCTTCCAGCTCATCAAGCGTATAGCCGTAAGCCTGAGTAAAGCCGGAGAAGTTGCCGGTGGTCGGGAGCGTCGTTCCGGCGAAGCCGTAAATCTGGCGCTGCCAAGCTACATTGTACCACGTGGGGTCAGCAGTGAAATCGCTGTACCATACGGATTCAGTCTTACCGGAGGGGTTCACAGAGCCGCTTAGGATTTCTGCAAAGGCCGTCGCACCGTTTTCGCCATATTCATTCGTCCAAACGATGCCGTCGATGCCCTCATCGTTCTGCAGAAGGCTCATTTCAAAGCTGGTAGCGCCCGTCCAAGCCACGATGACCACATCGCAATGCTCCTTGACATAGGCAATCAGCCGCTCTTCCTTTTCGGTCATCATCAAGGAATGCTTGTATTCCGTGACCGTGTCGTCTTCGTTCTTCACGGAGTACAGGTTGTCATGCCGGAAGGTGGTCTCGCCGCTTTCGTCGCCCTGATAAACCGTGTTTTCCTCAGCGTCATACTGGCCGCTGATGACCTCAGGCATATTGGGCAGCAGCGCCGTGGGCGCGTCCGCGGTTTCGCCATAAGTACGGTTCAGGGTGACGATACCCACATCGCCGTAAATTTCGAGGCTCTGCTGCTGCCCCTTGGTGATCTTGTCCGGATCATAGGATGTGGCAGCAATCTGCGTGGGGTTCACGCTGAAGCCCTCGGCATCCAGAGCGGTGATGAAATCCTCCGCCTGAGAGCCGAACACGCTTATCTTGCACTTCATGTTGAGCGGAAGTGCGCCGGTGTTCTTGAGAAGGACCATGCCCTCTTCGTCTTTTTCCAAATCTACCTTCTTGGCCGCCGCAACAGCCTCTGCGTGAGAGGTGAAATCTGTTACATAGGAAACGCCTGTTTCATACCCTGTTGCCAATGCGCTCATGGGTGCCGAGAGAGCCAGCAGAAGGCTCAATGCGCATGACATGACCCTGCGAAATCTTTCCTTCATGGAAAAATCCTCCTTATATTTGTTGGGAAACCAAAAGCCGTCCTGTCCTCCTCTCTCATGCTTTTTTTCGTATGTATTGTAGCACCCTCCTGAAAAGAAAACCTTGTTTTTACGCAAATGGCATACAGACTGCCTAAAAGCCGGTCCTATCAGAATAAGCGGCGTCACGCCGGGAACAAACGCACGAAGCAGCGCCGAAAAGCAAGCATGAACGGCATGAGTAACCATCCACCGGCTTTGCCGGTGGATGGTTACTGCCTTGCTA
>CAVFWQ010000112.1:0-5482 GCA_963626285.1 bacterium
CTTGTACACCACATGCCTGTATTTTTTCTTGATCTCGGCATACGCGGGAGATTCCTCCTCCGTCCTGCCGTAGCTTCGCAGCCGGAATTTCTCCTTATATTGCGGGTGGGTCAGGGAATGACGAGTCATCAGGAAGTCCGGCGTGTCGAAATAGATGTTATTGATCGTGTGCAGCCCATACTCGTCGTCTGTCATGTAGGGCGCAAGCGCTTTGCGTATTTCATGGAATTGCGCGCGGGTCAGCAGATATTTCTTTTCGTGTCTGCAGAAGGTGTATTGTATGTCCGTCATTGCGCCGCCTCCGTATCACTGCGAGAGCAGCCAGTCCATAAGCCCCAGTTTCCCGTCCAGCCATGCCAAGGCGGGAACGTCCCTGTGACCCGCGTCTTCAAACACCGTCAGGCGTGCGCGCGGGTTCACCGTCTTCAGCTGCGCGAGAAAATCCGTGGAAGACTCGGGATCGACCACCTTGTCGTTCTCGGCTGCAAAAGCCCATACGGCCAATTCGGACAGCGCCTTTTGATTCCGCCCGGTGATGCGGACGCTGCCGCTCATGGGCGCAATGCGGGAGAAGCGCTCCGGCGCCATCGCCGCCAGCGCCCAGGTTCCCGTTCCGCCCATGCTGTGCCCGGTGAGGATGACGCGCTCCGCATCAATGGGATAGTGCGCACAGATCATATCGATCAGCGCAAAAACCTGACTGCCGAGATCCCCCCAGCCGCTTTGCTCCTTCGGACATTGCGGACAAAGCACATAGGCGCGGATATCGCCCAGCCTGCCCGTCTGCACATACTGCGGGAAGCCGTCTGCCCTGGTGATGAGGGAAGGGTCGCTGCCCTTGCCGCTGCCGCCATGCAGATAGACAATGAGCGGAAGCAGCTCATTTTCCGCGTCATCCGGCGTGTAAAGCCAGTAGCCAAGACTGCCGTCCGACGCCGAGTATGCTGTCATTGCGCCATACGATACGGAGACAGTTTCTTCGGCGGCAGAAGAATTCGTCTGCGCCGCCCTGCTGTTGTGTCTGCTCTGGGTGACCTGGAACAGCATGATATTTTCATTGATCTCGCGGGTGCAAATCACGTCGTCGCCCGTCTGCACTGTCAGGTTCTGACCCACCTGAAGCGCGGAAGCGCTGACGATGATCGTCTTAAAAGAAGCCTGCGGCGTAAAAGTCAGCGTCTGCTGCTCGCCGACCGTCAGCGTGACGGTTGTACCGGCGCTCTGCCGCTCCTTCCATTTCAGGGTGACAGCGGCCTGATTCTCTGTCTGGCTGAAGGTCTGCGTGTTCTTACCATAGCCGCCCGACGCAATAACTGTACCGCCGGTAATGCGGCATTCGCATACCTCGGGGTAATCGATGGCAACCTCCTTCATTTCATTGCTGCTGGAAGCATATATGAGTCCGCCGGAAATGAGGATATTGCCGTTGGAGTCGATCGCGTCGCCGCTGGAAAGAATATGATGTTCCCCGCCGGATACGGTAATATCAAAGTTATGGCTCTTTTTGCGTTTTCCGCTTTCAGCCTCCGATACGGCCTTGGAGGCGGCGTTCCAGCCGTCATCAATGGCGGTGACGTCCGTTTTGCCACCGCTGAAAAGAAGATGCGCGCCCTCAATGCCCTCGTAGCTTTCCTTAATGAGAATGCTGCCGTCTGCCAGCGTGAAGGAATCGTCGGCGTGAATGCCGCCGTCGTTGCTGGCCAGCTCAAAGGAACCGCCGTAAACGGTGATGCTGCCGTCTGCATGGACTGCATCGTCCCGGCTGCTGATGGCAAATGCTCCCGCGTATGCATGGATATTCTCCGCCTTCAGCCCCTTGGCGCTTTCAGAATCTGGTTCCGTTTCGTCCCCGGCCTGCTGCTGCGCCGCCCGGTCGGCCTTGCGGACAGGCTCGGCGGGTGTCTGCCGGAATTCAGGCAGGCATCCGCCGCCGGAGGTGATCCTGTACGTCCCGCCGTTGAGGTAAAGATCGGTTTCGGCCTGAATGCCATCCCGCTGCGCATCAATGCTCAGGTCGCTGTCCAGCACATAGATCCAGCCGCGCCCCGCGTCGGCTGCGTTGGTAGACTTGACGCCGTCGCTGCCGGCGGCAGCGGAAACCGCCGCATGATAGAGCGTCACCGAATCCTTGCCGCGAACGGCGTCGCCTCTGCTGCTGATGACGATATTCGCGTCGGCGATCACCAGGCTGTCTTTGCTCACAATGCCATCGTCATACTGTGCAATGACCCGCAGTGTGCCTGTGCCGTTGATGGACAGGTCTTCCTTGGAAAACAGCGCGCCGTTTGGCTCGTCCTCCCCGTCGGGAAGGGTGTAGGCGGGGCTGTCTGTCAGGACGCTTTCCCTGCCGTCTGCCAGCGTGATAACGACCTTTTCCGCCGCTTTGATATGGATGGCAGGGCCGTCGGGCGATGTAATGCTGACGCCGTCCAGCAGCAGCTTCACATCCGCATCCTTCGCATCGACCACAAGCTGGCCGGCGCAGCCGCCCTGCACAAGATAAGCGCCGGAGCGGGTGATGGTATTTACGCCGTTCTGCAATTGGAGCGTCGTGCCGCAGTCCTCCGGCGTGATGGGTTCAACGTCTTTCGCATTATAATAAGCGGAAGCGTCGGGCGCGGCCTCGCCTGCCGCGAAGGCCGGAATCAAAAGAGTCGTCATCAGCAGGAGGGATAATGCGATTCGTTTCAAAACACCTCATCCTTTCAGGGGCAATGTTGTCAGCGCAAAGCCTGAGATCATCATACCGCATCAGTCTGAAAAAAATCTGAAAACCGGCTTTCAGGTTTCTTTCAGGCGTGTGATTTACAATTGACAAGGCGGATGCTATCATATGAATGAGCGCTGCACAGGAGGATGCCATGAAAGTATTGATTGTGGAGGATGAGCGCAGGCTTGCCAGGGCGCTGCAGCATATCCTGACGGAGGCCGGCTATGAAGCCGCCGCTGTTTATACGGGCGGCGAGGGGCTGCACTATGCCTCCGCCTGCTCCTATGACCTGATCGTGCTGGATGTGATGCTTCCGGGCATGGATGGCTTTTCCGTGGTGAAGGCGCTGCGGCAGAAGCAGAACCGCGTGCCTGTGCTGATGCTGACAGCCAAGTCCACTGTGGCGGACAAGGTAAGCGGTCTTGACGCAGGCGCAGACGACTACCTTACCAAGCCCTTTGAACCGGAAGAATTGCTGGCCCGCATCCGCGCCCTGCTGCGCCGGGGCGACAACGCCGTGGCGGATGAGATCGCCGTCTTTGACCTGCGGCTGATGGTGAATACGCACGACCTGTTATGCGGGGAACGCAGCATTCAGCTGAGCAGCCGGGAGTATCACATCATGCGTCTGCTGATGAACAACAGAGAAAGATATCTGTCCAAGGACGAACTGCTGCTGCGCGCGTGGGATATGGCGACGGAGGCCGGCGACAACTGCGTAGAAGCCTATATTTCTTTTCTTCGCAAGAAGCTGAGCCATCTGAAAAGCCGAACAGTCATTGCCACGCTGCGCAAGGTGGGCTATCGATTGGAGGAAAACGCATGATGCTCAAAAAGCTCCGTCAGCGTATCATCCTGATGCTGATGGCGGTGTTCCTTGTACTGATCGTCGGCGTGATCGCCTACATGAGCGCCATCAACGCGCAGCAGGTTGTGGAGCGCCAGAAGCAGGCCCTTCGTAGCGCGGCGCTGCAGCCGATGGCGCGCCGCTCAAACAACCGACGGGCGACGGATTATGTCGGCGGTGCAGCTTTCTTTGCCGTGCGGTTTGATCCCTCCGGCAATGTGACTTCCGTGTATCAGCATGCGTATGACATCAGCGATGAAGAAGCCGCTCTCGCCGCGGAAAGAGCCATGAGCAGCGGACGCACCAGCGGCGTGCTGCGCGATCAGCAGGTACGCTACCTGATCCGCAAGGATTCCAACGGTTACGCCCGCGTCACCTTCATCAGCATGGCGGAGGATAAAGTGCAGCAGCGCAAGCAGCTTCTGTATTCGCTGCTGCTGATCCCGATTCTTATGCTCGGGTTGTTCCTTTTTGCTGCGCTGCCGTTATCTCGATGGCTGACCAGACCCGCCCAGAACGCATGGGATGCACAGCGGCATTTCATTGCCGATGCAAGCCATGAACTCAAAACGCCGCTGACGGTCATCCTTGCGAACCTGTCCATTCTTCTCAAAAACAAGCAGCAAACCATCGAAAGCTGCGAAGGCTGGATCGAGAGTACGCAGGAAGAAGCGCAGCAGATGCGCAAGCTGGTGGAAGAAATGCTGATGCTGGCCCGTACGGAGGATGAACAGCCCGCCGAACACTTTACTCAGGCCAATCTTTCTGAATTGCTGGAACGCACGCTCATGACGATTGAGTCCATCGCTTTCGACAATGGCGTAACACTGAAAACCAGCATAGAGGAAAATGTGATAACGGTCTGCAGCGAAACGCATATTCAGCAAATGATGACGATTCTTCTGGACAACGCCATCAAGTATGCAGGCGGTAAGAAAATCGTTACGGTTACGCTTGCGAGGAAACAGGAACGGTGCGAGCTGCATGTTAACAACACAGGCGCGCCCATTCCTGCGGAGGCGCTTCCGCATGTATTTGATCGTTTTTATCGCGGGCAGGCTAATCGCACTGGCAATGGGTTCGGTTTAGGACTAGCCATAGCGAAGCGAATTTTGCAAATGCACAAGGGCTCGATCCGTGTAAGCAGCACTGCCGCTTCCGGAACTACTTTTTCAGTTGTTCTGCCGATAAGGTGACATTGCCACAAGCAGGGTCTGCGGATGCTTTTGCCAGCAATGCCAGCGTCATTCGCAGCATCGCCCGAATAACGAATGAATTCGTATATAGCCAGCGAGCATCCTTTCGGAACCATAAAGCACGATGATGGAGCCGGATACTTTCTGCGCAAGGGCAAAGAAAAAGTAACAGCCGAATACGCGCTCAGCTGTTTTGAATACGATATCCGCCGGGCTATTACAATTTGTAAGGGCGTAAAAAAACTGATCCAAAGGTTCAAAAGGATCAGTCTGCCAGAATTAACGAAAATGGTGGAAATCTGAGGGGGAAGCCCCTCTCAGCTTGTCAAAAAAGTGGAGGTGCAGGAGGCACTGCCTCCTGCCGGGGGTTTTAGGGGCAGAGCCCCTAAGCCTTATGCCGCAGCACTTTCCCCACGAACCAGCGAAGCGCTGTTCGCAGGCACTGGCGGCCGATCAGGGGTTTTTCGACAGTCTGTGAGGGGGAACCCCCCCTCTTTTTTTACGTGATTTTGGGCGTTGAATGGGCGATTTTTGTATGGATAAAACAAAATATCCGTCCGAAAACTGTGTTTTCGGACGGACTGTGGTGGAGCTAAGGGGATTCGAACCCCTGACCTCTACAATGCGAATGTAGCGCGCTAACGAGTTCAGCGTTCTGCACTCCCATTTTGGGCTTCTGCCTGGTTGTGTGGGGTGTTAGCAACTTCGATAGAATCGAAGCATCTATAC
>CAVFWQ010000113.1:0-5431 GCA_963626285.1 bacterium
GGAGCGATGCCGACCGTCGCTTTTTCAGCAAGGGAATCGATGACCCAAAGTTCCGACTGCTGAAATTTCATACCATCGAAGCAACCTTTTGGATTGAGGGAAAATTCAGAACGTGCAAGTATTGTAATGCTGTGAAAAAATAATGCTTGCATTTTTCGAAAAGCTATGATAGAATAATACCCGTGCTTGGGATTATAGCTCAGCTGGTTAGAGCACCACGTTGACATCGTGGGGGTCATAGGTTCGAGTCCTACTAATCCCACCAAGCCGCAGCAAAGCCCGCAAACCCTTACGCCACAAGGTTTGTAGGGCTTTTTCTTTGCCTCAAAAGTCGTCTTTCCTGGTGCGCATTTTCGGTTTTCCGGCATTTGGCATTTCCTGTCTTTTGAAGGTTTATGTTTATTGATGCATTTTTTTACAATTTTACAAAATATATTCGACAAAATGCTTGACGGCGTTACATCTGTATGCTATACTCTATGATTGCATCAGTATTGGTAAGATGCGGTAGGAATCGCTTTTTATCTGCGGATTTCGGGTAGGGGAAGTATGCCCTTTTTGCAGGGAAGGCTCGCTCCGGCTGCGGCTTATCCGTCACTGGTCAGCATTAAAGGGGTGATAGCTTTTATGGTGCACGAGGTCCAAATGGGGAAGCTCCGCAAGCGTATGAGCTTCTCGCGCATCGACGAGGTTCTGGACATGCCGAACCTGATCGAAGTGCAGAAAAACAGCTACCGTCGTTTTCTGCAGGAAGATCTCAAAGAGGTTCTGGCCGATGTGTCCCCCATAACCGACTACAGCGAAAATCTGGTTTTGGAGTTTGTCGATTACTCGCTGGACAGCACGCCCAAAAATACAATTGAACGCTGCCGGGAACGTGATTTGACGTACGCGGCGCCGCTCAAGGTTTTCGTGCGCCTCAAAAACCGCGAAACGGGCGAAATCAAAGAGTCTGACGTGTTCATGGGTGATTTTCCGCTCATGACCGAGCACGGCACGTTCGTCATCAACGGTGCGGAGCGCGTTATCGTCAGCCAGCTCGTCCGTTCTCCCGGCGCTTATTATGACTGCCAGATTGACAAGTCCGGCCGTCGTCTGTACTCTTCGCAGGTCATCCCGAATCGCGGCGCGTGGCTGGAATACGAAACGGATTCCAACGATGCGCTGTGGGTGCGCATTGACCGCGCCAGAAAGCTGCCCATCACCGTGCTTCTGCGTGCGCTGGGCTACGGCACGGATCAGGAGATTATCGACCTGCTGGGCGACGACGAGCGTCTGATGGCCACCATTCAGCGGGCTGATAATACAAAAACGCAGTCGCAGGGTCTGCTTGAAATTTATAAGCGGCAGAAGCCCGGCGAGCCGCCGACGGAGGATGGCGCCCGCGCCCTGCTGCGGAGCCTGTTCTTTGACCCCAAGCGCTATGATTTGATGCGCGTGGGCCGCTATAAGTTCAATAAAAAGCTCGGCGTGGCCGCCCGTATCGCGGGTCTGGAGCTTGCCGAGGACATCGTGAACCCTCAGACGGGCGAAATGATGTTCAAAGCCGGCGATGTGCTGACTCGCGCACAGGCTAAGGACGTGCAGAACGCCGGCGTGAATGTCGTGTATGTGATGGCGGACGGCGCGGCGCGCCGCGTGGTCGGCAATAATTTTGCGGATGCTGCTCGGTATCTGCCCTTCAATCCCAAGGATGCCGGCATTCTGGAAATGGTGCATCTGCCCACCCTGCTCCGCCTCATCGACGGCGTGCCCGAAGAGGAGCTTTTCCAAGTCGTGAAGGAAAATGTTCACGACCTTGTGCCCAAGCACATTATTATCGATGATATCGTGGCCTCCGTCAGCTATCTGCTGGGGCTGCCCTACGGCATCGGCGTGACGGATGACATCGACCATCTGGGCAACCGCCGCCTGCGTTCCGTGGGTGAGCTTTTGCAAAATCAGATTCGCATCGGCCTGTCCCGCTTGGAGCGTGTCGTGCGTGAGCGCATGGCCATTCAGGACGCCAATGACGTAAAGCCCGGCGAACTGATTAACATCCGCCCCGTGTCGGCGGCCATCAAGGAGTTTTTCGGCTCGTCTCAGCTTTCCCAGTTCATGGATCAGCCGAACCCCTTGGCCGAATTGACGCACAAGCGCCGTCTGTCCGCGCTGGGTCCCGGCGGTCTGAACCGTGACCGCGCCGGCATGGAGGTGCGCGACGTTCACTACAGCCACTATGCCCGCATCTGCCCCATTGAAACGCCTGAAGGCCCGAACATCGGTTTGATCGGCTCTTTGGCGACCTATGCGCGCATCAACGAATACGGCTTCTTGGAAGCGCCTTACCGCAAGGTGAACAAGGAAACCGGCTGCGTGACGGACGAAATCGTCTACATGACTGCGGACGAGGAAGACGACTACATGGTCGGTCAGGCCAAGGAGCCGCTCAATCCGGACGGCAGCTTCGTCAACAAGAAGGTCGTTGTCCGCTGGCGCGAGGAAACCATCGAAGTGCCCGCCGAAAAGGTGGACTTTATCGATGTTTCGCCCAAGCAGGTCGTGTCCGTTTCCACCGCGATGATCCCCTTCCTTGAAAACGACGACGCGAACCGCGCCCTGATGGGCTGCAACATGCAGCGTCAGGCCGTGCCGCTGCTCGTCCCCGAAGCCCCGATCGTCGGAACGGGCATGGAATACAAGGCCGCGCACGACTCCGGCGTGGTGCTGCTTTCCAAGCATGCGGGCGTTGTGGACAGCGTGTCCGCAGACGAGGTGGTCATCAGGGATGAACAGGGCGAAAAGCACAGCTATCATCTGACCAAGTTTGCCCGCAGCAACCAAGGCACCTGCATCAACCAGCGTCCGCGTGTGGACAAGGGGCAGGTCGTCGAGGTCGGCGATTTGCTGGCGGACGGCCCGTCCACCGAAAAGGGCGAAATCGGCCTCGGTCGCAATATGCTGATTGGCTTTATGACGTGGGAAGGCTACAACTACGAGGACGCCGTCCTTATCAGCGAGCGGCTGGTCAAGGAGGATAAATACACCTCCATTCATATCGAAGAATACGAATCCGAAGCCCGCGAGACCAAGCTGGGGCCGGAGGAAATCACCCGCGATATTCCCAATGTCGGCGACGACGCCATCAAGGATTTGGACGAGAACGGCATCATCCGCATCGGTGCGGAGGTGCGCTCCGGCGATATTCTGGTGGGCAAGGTCACGCCCAAGGGCGAGACCGAGCTGACGGCGGAGGAGCGTCTGCTCCGCGCCATTTTCGGCGAAAAGGCGCGCGAGGTGCGCGACACCTCCCTGAAAGTGCCGCACGGCGAGGGCGGCATCATCGTGGATGTCAAGACCTTCACCCGCGAAAACAAGGATGAGCTGTCGCCCGGCGTCAACATGATGGTGCGCGTGTACATCGCTCAGAAGCGCAAGATTTCCGTGGGCGACAAGATGTCCGGCCGCCACGGTAACAAGGGCGTTGTTTCCCGCATCCTGCGCGAGGAGGATATGCCCTTCCTGCCCGACGGCACGCCGCTGGATATCGTTCTGAATCCGCTGGGCGTTCCGTCCCGTATGAACATCGGTCAGGTGCTGGAGGTGCATTTGGGTCTGGCGGCGAAGAAGCTTGGCTGGCACGTCGCTACGCCTGTGTTCGACGGCGCTTCCAAGGAGGATATTGACGAATGCCTGCGCATGGCCGGCCTCAGCGAGGACGGCAAGACCGTTCTTTATGACGGACGCACGGGCGACCCGTTTGAAAACCGCGTGACCGTGGGCATTATGTACTTCCTGAAGCTGCACCATCTGGTGGACGACAAGATGCATGCCCGCTCCACAGGCCCGTACTCCCTCGTGACCCAGCAGCCGTTGGGCGGCAAGGCGCAGTTCGGCGGCCAGCGTTTCGGCGAGATGGAGGTCTGGGCGCTGGAGGCTTACGGCGCTGCCAATACCCTGCAGGAAATTTTGACCGTCAAGTCGGACGACGTCGTGGGCCGCGTCAAGACCTATGAGGCCATCGTCAAGGGTCAGAACATCCCCGCGCCCGGCGTGCCGGAGAGCTTTAAGGTGCTGATTAAGGAGCTTGAATCGCTGGCCTTGGATATTAAGGTGCTGAACGAGAACAAAGAGGAAATCGAAATCAAAGAGCTGGATGACGAGGACGATGACCAGAGCGCTGCGGATGACCGCTCTTCGCCGGATAACTATTCCGTCGATGACCTGGAGTCCGGCACCGGCGTGGACGACAGCGAGCTGGAGCTTGATGATGATTTCTCCGACTTTGATGTGGGCGACGCGCTGGAAGATCTCAAACTCGACGATGACGATGATGACATCTGATATGCTGGTTTTTGCAGCTTTCGTATAGGCCGCTTGTAAGAGGAGTGCAAAGCATGTTTGAACTCAACCACCTTGATTCCATTCAGATCGGCATGGCCTCGCCCGAAAAGATCCTCGAATGGTCCTACGGCGAGGTGACCAAGCCCGAAACCATTAACTACCGCACGCTCAAGCCCGAACGGGACGGTCTGTTCTGCGAGCGCATCTTTGGCCCACAGAAGGACTGGGAGTGCAACTGCGGTAAATATAAGCGCGTCAAATACCGCGATAAGGAAAAGGTATGCGACAAGTGCGGCGTGCAGATTACCCGCGCCAAGGTGCGCCGTGAACGCATGGGGCATATCGCCTTGGCCGCGCCCGTCAGCCATATCTGGTATTTCCGCGGCATTCCCAGCCGCATGGGTATGATCCTGGACATTTCGCCCCGCGCCCTTGAAAAGGTGCTGTATTTCGCTTCCTATATCGTTCTGGATGCGGGCAACCCCGGCCTTAAGGTCACCAAGCATGACCTGATAACCGACGGCAAGTACCGCCAGATCATGGCGCTGCCGCCCGAAGAGCGCGGCTCGTTCCGCGCGGGCATCGGTGCGGAGGCCGTGAAGGAAATGCTTCAGGAGCTGGACTTGGAGGAGCTGTCCGCTTCCCTGAAGAAGGAAATCGCCGCGCTGGTCGAAAAGGAACGCGACCGCGAGACCGAGGGGCAGAAGCGCAGCCATGCCGTCAAGCGGCTGGAGGTTGTCGAGGCCTTCCGCATGTCGCACAATAAGCCGGAATGGATGATCATGGATGTCATTCCCGTCATTCCGCCGGATCTGCGCCCGATGGTGCAGCTGGACGGCGGCCGCTTTGCGACCTCCGACCTGAACGACCTGTACCGCCGCGTCATCAACCGCAACAACCGTTTAAAGAGGATGCTGGAGCTGGGCACGCCGGACATCATCGTCCGCAATGAAAAGCGTATGCTCCAGGAAGCCGTGGACGCGCTGTTTGACAACGGCCGCCGCGGACGCGCCGTAACCGGCCCCGGCAACCGTCCCTTAAAGAGCCTGTCCGACCTGCTGCGCGGCAAGCAGGGACGCTTCCGTCAGAACCTGCTGGGCAAGCGCGT
>CAVFWQ010000114.1:0-5039 GCA_963626285.1 bacterium
CTATTACTACCGAGTGCAAAAAATCTGCGATGGCATGGCGATTGCAGTCTGCCTTCAGGATGTGCAGTTAAGCCATGAAATCAATAACATCAGTTCCATTGTCATTTATATTCTGATGATCTGTTCCTTTGCTGTATTGTCCATTAACTTTTACAGCTTAATGCGCTATCGGAAATACTATAACGGCCTTCAAAAGATATTCTCTGCCATGAGTGCACAAAGAGAAGAAACCGAAGCACCGGACAAAACAGAAGCTGAGACGGAAGATACTTTGCGGCGCATCCTGAATGATGCGATTGACTTAAATGAGTTAAAAGGGCTTGTACAATCCAAACAGGAATTAAAAGCAGAATTGGATGCGCTATACGGCCATGTCCAAATCAATTCGCATTTTCTGCTTAACACATTGGATTCCATTTACTGGGCAAGCGTTTCTCATGCGGGTGCAGATAGCCGTGAATCCCAGATGATTGAAAATTTATGTCAGATACTGAAGTATGCGCTGGACTCTTCCGACCTGTATGCCTCGCTGGAGAAAGAAATGAAGTGTGCGCAAAAGTACATCAAAATTCAGCAGATGCGGAAGAATATTCATTTCAGTGTTCATTGGGACATTGATAAAAGCCTCTACAATGCCCGCGTAGGAAAACTCATTCTTCAGCCTGTGATTGAAAACTGCATTCAGCATGGCTTTCAGGGTTCTCATGTGCCGAATGCCTGTATTCGAATCAGCGCGGAAAAAACAAAGAAGAATATGCTTCTTCTGCGCATTGAAAATAACGGACGTGGACTAAGCCCCAAACGCATCCGCACAATCAACATGGAGATGGCCAGGCAGAATTATCTGCACAGCCGCCATATTGGTATGGCCAACATCAACAGACGTCTTCAGGTGCAATTCGGCGCAGAAAGCGGGCTTTCTCTGTACGGTCTGCCCGACGGCGGGCTTGGAGTATGTTTGACAATGAAGTACAGTGAATATGAAGCCTGAACAGGATTCATAATATAAAAAATTGCTTTTAGAAAGGATGAAAACAGTGGATTGGTATAGGCAGGAAATGTCAGCTCATGTCCTTCATATGGACGGAACGGAAGAAACGGTCGCATTGGAATACTTTGAAGAAGACAGCTCGGTTATTGCATCGTTTCCGGAGCTTGGCGACTGGTCGAACATTCGCTCCATTGACTTTGCGCCGCTGATGGGACAGGCAAAAAGCGGCGACAAAGGTTACTACGTAATTCCTCACGGTGAAAATGGCTTGGGGGATTCGATCCTATGCCGTTTTCGTGCACGGGCAGATCATCAAATGACGCTTCAGCGGTTTCTCATGCCGATATGGGGTGTTATTCACGCAGACCAGAGCTTTCTGGCTGTCGTTTCTTCGATGACCTATGAATATGAGCTGACCGTTTCCGTAAAACAAGGCATGTATTCCTGCCATCCGCGTTTTGTTTTGAACGGAACTGCGCCCTATGAGCCTATTACCGTCGAATACATCCTGCTTTCAGATACAGCTGATTACAGCACTGTTGCGCTGTCCTATCGGGCATGGCGTGAAAAGCACGGCGAGATCCATCGTTATGCGAACCGCATGCAGGGCCGTCCTGCTGCGCAGTACACTGCGGAAAGCATTTATATCCGAATTCGGCAGGGCTGGAAGCCCGTACCGCCGCTCATTCGTGAGCAGACGATTGAAAATGAGCCGGAAATGTACGTTGCATCGACGTTTGAAGATGTATCTGAATTGTTAGATACATTTAAAGCACATGGGATTGATAAAGCGGAATTTTGTCTCGTCGGCTGGAATAAGAGCGGTCATGACGGTCGTTGGCCGCAAACATTTCCCGTTGAAGAAAAACTGGGCGGAGAAAAGGCTCTGCATCGGCTGACAGAAAAGGCCGCGAACATGGGCTATGCAATGGTCTGCCACACAAATTCCACGGATGCATACTCCATTGCCGATTGCTGGAAGGATACCGACATAATCACCGATCAAAGCGGAAATCGTGTGAAAAATGTTCAGCCTTGGAGTGGAGGCGATATGTATCAGGTCTGTCCGCTCTGCGGCCTTCGGCAGGCACGGGAGCTTCTTCCCAAGGTTCGTGCGCTCGGTTTCTCCGGCACACATTATATTGATGTGATAACAACCGTTTTCCCCCGTGCGTGCTATGATGAACAGCATCCCGTCACAAAGCGGGAAACGGCGGCGCTTTGGAATCGTATTCTTCGCCTTGCCCGCAATGAATTTGGAGGCATCAGTTCAGAAGGCACTTTTGACTTTTCCGCGCCGGAATTAGACTTTGGGCTGTATGTTTCCTTTGGCCTCAAAGACAGTTCGTTTGCTGATGCATGCATTCCGCTGTGGCAGCTGACCTACCATGGCTATGTACTCAGCAACCCCTATACAAAAACCGTCAATCCGACAGAGAGCGATTTGCTCAAAGTCGCCGAATATGGAGGGCGTCCCACCTTCTATTACGATTCCAAATTTGTTACTCCTGAGGAAGGAAAGGAAGTCAACTGGATGGGTGAGGATGATTTTCACTGCCATACGAAGGAGGACAGAGAAAGCAGCGCTGCTTATATCGCCCGCGTGTATCGCTGGTATGAAGGCATTCGCTATTTGCAGCTGATTCCGATGCGGCATCATGAGATGCTTGAAGACGGCACGCGAAAAATCTCTTACGAAAACGGTGACATCATGACGGTCAATTATCAGGCAGGGACGGCTTACCTGAATGAAAAGCAGATTCTTCCCTTACCCATCTGAGCTTTTTGACGATTTTAGGTACAGAAGATATAATCCGGCAATCAATAAACCAGCTATATTTCACTTAAGCATAGACCTCCGGAGTATCGTTTATGGTAAACTTTCTGCCAAAATGCAAATTTCAATGTCATAATTCCAAAGATAAGTGACAGACAAAACCGCTTTCATTTGTTATAATTGATATGAACTTCATTCGACATATCAATAAAAAAAGGAGGACAAATTGAATGAAGAAACTGCTTAGTCTGGTTATGATCCTTGCCCTGGTGCTTTCCTGTGTAGGCGTAGCGTCTGCTGAAGAAAATGTAACGCTCCGCTTCTGGATGTGGGATGATGCTCAGGTACCGGCTATCCGCGCAATGGCTGATGAGTACACCGCTACTCATCCCAATGTGACTGTCGAAATCAGCTGCCAGGCTGACGTATCCGGTCTCAACCAAAAGATTCAGGCCACCATCGGCACCACCGATGCGCCCGAAATTTTCTTCCTCAACTACAATCTCGCCGCCGAATACATCCCGCTGGGCATTGTTGCCGACCTCAGCTCCTATGACATTGATCAGAGTGCTCTGGCTTCCGGCATCGTGAACTCCTACACCGTCGGTGATAAGGTCTATGCCGTTGCCAAGGACACCGACTCCTATGCCGTGTTCTACAACAAGGCGCTGTTCGATGCTGCCGGTGTTGCTTATCCGGACAGCAGCTGGACCATCGATGATTTTTGCGAGACCGCGAAGAAGCTGACCTCAGACGGCGTAATCGGCTGGACGAGCACCACCTCTGACCGCGTGTTCTACAACTTCATCTATTCCAATGGCGGCGAAATCTACAGCGAAGACGGCACTGCCGCTGCCATCAACAGTCCCGAAGCCATCGAAGTGTTGCAGAAGCTGCTTGACCTGTGGAACAACGGCTACGCCTACACCGGTTCTCAGCTGTCTGAGGTAAGCGACACTGCTGCGTTCACCTCCGGTATCGCCGCGATGACCATTAATGGTTCTTGGATGATTTCTCAGTACGCCGGCGCTCTGGGCGATAATCTGGGCATCGTAGAGCTTCCCTCCGGCAAGGCCGGCAAGTTCAGCTCCAACCACGGCATCGGCTATGCCACCACCACCGAAAACCGGCATATGGAAGAAACCGTTGACTTCCTGCGTTATCTGGCCAGCTACGAAGCCCAGGTGAAGCAGATCGAAGTGGTTATTCCCGCCAACTTGGAATGCGCCTCTGCTTGGGAAAGCGTTTATCCGAACGTCAATGTCGGCGCCTTCATGAACGCTCTGTCCTATGGCCGCGGCTATCTGTCCACCGTGAACGCGACGCTGGCTCGTACCGCTTATCAGAATGCGCTGGCCGATTTCCGTGCCGGTGTGTATGCTAATGCGGAAGAGTTCTGCGTTGCTGCCGAAACAGCCGTGAACGAAGCTCTGGATGAGTAAATATTCCTTCTCTATCATCTAATCCCCTGTATGCTTGGCTGCCGGGACGGCTCAATTCCCCGTCCCGACAGCCTTTTCAAAGAAAATACCCTGATGATTACAAGCCGAGCCGGGCTAATTTCGCTTTTTCTATTCCAGTTCGCCTAATTCGTCATTGCCACAATTTATCTTGATGAGGAGGAATCTCCGTTGTCTGCGAAATCAATTTCCGGGCGTTCCCTGCGGTATCGAAACCGCTATGATAAAAAAGAGATACTGGTCGCTTATCTCTTTCTGCTGCCGCTTCTGGTTGGTATCGCCCTGTTTTTTATAGTTCCCATCGTTCAGACCTTCTACTATTCTTTTACAAAATGGAAGGGCATCGGAACCGCGACTTGGATCGGCCTGAAAAATTATACCAAGATGTTTACGAAAGATAAAACTTTCGGTACCGAAATCATCAACACCTTTGCGTTTGTTCTCGGCTCTGTACCGCTGACGCTGATCATCGCTATCGTGCTGGCGGCCATGATGAATTCAAAAATTAAAGCCGTAGGCTTCTTCCGTGTTGTTTATTTTTTGCCCAACGTCACCATGACCGCCGTTGTCGTCATGATTTGGCGCTGGCTGCTCAATTCCCAGTACGGCATCGTTGATACTTGCCTAGACGCACTGTTCGGAATTCGTCCCGCATGGATGAGCGATACCAACCTCACCATGTTAAGCATGTGCCTGATTTCCGTTTGGGCAGGCGCCGGCTATTGCATCGTCATTCTTTTGTCCGGTCTTCAGAGCATCTCTCCGACCTATTATGAAGCCGCAAAAATCGATGGTGCGAATGGCGTTCAGC
>CAVFWQ010000115.1:0-4743 GCA_963626285.1 bacterium
GATATGTCCTGCGCGGGGATGTCATAATTTATCCCCGCGAGGGGACGGAAACGGATTAACGAAGGTTAAAACGAAGGTTTAAAGTAGTCATAATTTATCCCCGCGAGGGGACGGAAACCCCGCTTACACATCAAATCGAATAAGAAGCCCATCAGTCATAATTTATCCCCGCGAGGGGACGGAAACCTGCCCGGACAGCATGCAGGGGCGCACCTCAGCGCGTCATAATTTATCCCCGCGAGGGGACGGAAACTTGCGAAGCCCAAGCTCGGACAGCAATGCGCTGTCATAATTTATCCCCGCGAGGGGACGGAAACTTTTACATGTTGCGACACAGCAAACAGTGCCGAGTGTCATAATTTATCCCCGCGAGGGGACGGAAACACTTTTGCTCGCCAAAATTTCCCGTCCTTTCTCGTCATAATTTATCCCCGCGAGGGGACGGAAACGATTGACGGGCACTACGCCTTTCGTGGTTACAGGTCATAATTTATCCCCGCGAGGGGACGGAAACAAAATTTGAGCGCAACAAAAAAGAACGCATACAATGTCATAATTTATCCCCGCGAGGGGACGGAAACCCTCATGCTTTGCAATTCCGACAAGGACACTTCCCGTCATAATTTATCCCCGCGAGGGGACGGAAACCAGGCGCTTTGACGGGCGTTTGCTTCCGCATGGGTCATAATTTATCCCCGCGAGGGGACGGAAACTCGTTCCGCTCTGCCCTCCTTTCCGCCTTGAATTGTCATAATTTATCCCCGCGAGGGGACGGAAACTCGTTCATATTCTTCATAATTTCCATCCTTTCTTTGTCATAATTTATCCCCGCGAGGGGACGGAAACAAACGCTGGCCAGCAAAGACCGGCGGACGCTATCGTCATAATTTATCCCCGCGAGGGGACGGAAACTAACCATCGAGCTGTGACGTGTAATCGACCGTACGTCATAATTTATCCCCGCGAGGGGACGGAAACAATATTCATAGTATCCTCCTGTATGTTTTGACACCGTCATAATTTATCCCCGCGAGGGGGCTGAAACTGAAAGCATGAAGGCAGCACCCCACTGCACGGTGCTGCCCTCATCTTTTTGTATTTCTCATCAGAACCTTGCCAGCACCTCTCCACTACCCTTGCATTTATCGCAAAGGGAAGTATAATCAAAGAAGCCGTCTCAGAAGCGGCGTAAGTAAGGAGAGCAGGAGAAGGTCGATGAAGGAACAAGCGACCCGTATGACGGAGGGCTCTGTTTGGCGGCACATCGTTCGGTTTGCGCTGCCGGTGTTTTGGGGAAATCTGTTTCAGCAGCTTTATAATGTGGTGGATTCGCTGGTCGTCGGCAATTTCTTGGGCAGCGATGCGCTGGCGGCGGTCAGCTCCTCCGGCAGCCTTATTTTTTTGTTTGTGGGGCTGTTCAGCGGCATTTTTACCGGCGCAAGCGTGGTCATTTCCCGCTATTTCGGCGCACGGGATAATGAGCATCTTTCCGCTGCCGTCCATACGACCGTGGCTTTCGGTCTGATGTCCGGCATCCTCATCACCATAGCAGGAACGCTGCTTTCGCCGCATATGCTGCGCTGGCTCGGCACGCCGGATAACGTGATGCCCAATTCTCTCCTGTATTTCCGCACCTATTTTTACGGCGCGGTCTTCGTGGTGCTTTACAACACCGCCAACGGCATTTTTCAGGCTGTGGGCGACAGCCGTCATCCGCTGTACTATTTAATCATCAGCTCGGCGGTCAATGTGGTGCTTGACATCCTTTTTGTGGCGTATTTCGGCATGGGAGTGGAGGGTGCTGCGCTTGCAACGGTCATTTCTCAGGCTGTCAGTGCATGCTTGGGACTTCATCGACTGATGAACGCCTCCGATTTTTACCGCGTATCCGTCCCCAAAATCCGCTTTGATTTGCCCATGCTGAAGCAGGTGCTGACAATGGGCATTCCGTCCGGTGTTCAAAATTCCATCATTGCCATCGCCAATCTGGTGGTGCAGTCCAGCATCAATGTGTACGGTTCGCAGGCAATGGCCGGCTGCGGCTCGTATTCCAAAATCGAGGGCTTTGCCTTTCTGCCCATCAGCAGCTTTGCCTTGGCGCTGTCCACCTTCATCGGGCAGAACCTCGGCGCGAAGGAATATGAAAGGGCAAAGCGCGGCGCTCGTTTCGGGGTCGTCACCTGCCTGATTTTGTCCGAATGCGTTGGTTTTGTGTTCAACCTGCTCGCCCCGCAGCTCATCGGCCTGTTTGACAGCGCCCCGCAGGTGGTGGCCTACGGCGTCCGGCAGGCGCGGATTATCACCCTGTTTTATTTCCTGCTGGCCTTTTCCCATGCTATCGCCGGCGTGATGCGCGGAGCGGGGCGCGCCATCGTTCCCATGATGGTGATGCTGGTGTGCTGGTGCGTCATCCGCGTCAGCTATGTCACGCTGATTGCCCGCGCCTCCGGCGACATCAGCATGGTCTTTTGGGCTTACCCCATCACATGGTCGCTCAGTTCCATCGCCTTTTTGATGTATTATACCCGCGCCGATTGGGTGCATTATATGGACAGAAAGAGCCAAACCGCTTAAAATTTGTACTTTGAAAAATGCATGAATGATGGTATAATCAATGTGCCGAAAGCCGAACAAACCGTGAAAGGAGCGGGAAACATGAAAATCCGACGAACATCCTGTCTATTGCTGGTTTTTCTGATGCTGTTTATTTCCTCTGCGGTGGCGGAGGGCGGCTTCATCGCGCTTCAAGACAATCTATCAGAGCTTCCATTCGCCGAGGGCAACGGCGGGGCGCTTTCGGAAAAACTGGGCACGGCCTACCTTTCATTAGACGCGCCGTATTTGGTCAAGGGTGAAAGGGCGGCATGGACGTTCGTTGTCTCTGATGATGCGGAAGCCGCATATCAATACGCATTCGATTTATATTGCTCGAATATGCGCACGAATACATACACGCACGTCGACAGCCGACCGCGCAGTGCCACCCGCACTTTTTCTTCCTTTATTCAGCGCACGGGGCGGTATATTGTTCGGGTCACGGTGTATGAAGGGGAAGAAGAGATCGGCTTTCTTCAAAGTGAGGTCTACGAGGCCGTTGAGCGAGCGGACGAAGCAGATGAGACTACCATCGCCGGAAAAACAGCGGCGCTGGCAAAGCAATGTCTTGCCGAGGCAGGGTCAAGCGAATATGCCCGTGCCCTGTGGATGCATGACTGGTTGATCAGCCATGCCGATTATGACCGTACATTGCCTTATTATTATGCGGACGGTGTGCTGCTGCACGGCGCGGGCGTTTGCAACAGCTATGCTCATGCGTATCAGATGCTCTTGAAGGCCGTCGGCGTGGACTGCCTGCTGATTGAAGGCAACGCAGGCGGCGACCCCCATGCGTGGAATTTAGTCTCCATCGACGGTCAGTGGTATCATGTGGACTGCACCTTTGATGACCCCATAGGCGGCGGCCATGAAAATCACAGCTATTTTGGCCTGACCGATGCGCTGATGCGGAGAGACCACGCATGGTCTGAGGAAACGCTCTATCCTGCCTGCACTGCGGATGCGGCGCTGTATGAAAAGAAAAACGGCGCGTATTTTGTCGGCAGCGAAGAGGAAATCGAAATCGCGCTTGAAGCGGCCATTGCTGCCGAAGCACCCTGCATCACCCTGTGCAGCAGCGGCAGCTTTGCGGATGATTTTGATACCGCTGTCAAAAACTCTTTATTATCATATAATGATGCCGTAACCGGTATTTATGCGGTGGGCGGCAGCGTTCAGGCGACTCTGTATTTTGCCTATCATTATAATGATTTTTACAGCGAGAAAAAGCCGACAAATCTTTCGATGCATACAGACAGTCTGTTGCTTGCGGTCGGTGAAACGGATGTGCTTTCCTTTACGCATCAGCCGCAGTATTTGATTCTTAAAGCGGATGAGAGCCTTCGACCCGTGCCGCTTGCCAAAACGGATTTTGCCGTCGAATGGCGTTCCGACGCTCCTTCCGTCGTATCCGTTGAAAACGGTCGGCTTACGGCGCTGAAAGCCGGCTTCGCCGTTATTACGGTTTCCTGCGGCGAGGTGAGCGCTTCCTGCCTTGTGCGCGTGACGGATGCGGCCGCGCAGCTCTCTCTGCCCGCGAAAACCAGTGTTATCAAGGAAAGCGCCTTTGCGGGCTGCGTCAACTTCACCTCCGCCGTTTTGCCGGACGGCCTGCAGCGTATTGAAAGCCGCGCCTTTGCGGACTGCACGGCGCTTGTCGCCGTCACTGTCCCCGACAGCGTGACGTTTATCGCCCCTGATGCCTTTGACGGCTGCGGCCGCCTTCTCATACTCTGCCATGCCGGCACCTGCGCCGAAGCGTTTGCCAAGGCAAACGGAATGGATGTGAAAATTCTAAAATGAGATGAAGCCGACTCATGACGACCTGTTTTGCTTCATACCTGCATCACGAGCACTCCATTAAATTACAAAAATATAAAAATAATTGCGTAATTGTTGTAATATAATTGCAGAATCTTTCGATACCAATCATACAAGAAAAAATTCATTTATTTGGGCAGAGCTTATTTTGTTTTTAAGCTTATAAATCATTCATCGTAATACTTTTGTAATATGATGGGTTTTACCGTGGGGTTTTTGCACGGAAATCAATTTTCAAGGATCAACGAAAGGCGGTCAGGTTCAAGGAGGCAATCCAGCATCAGTTTGGACATAGCTCTGCCGGAAGAGGTTCTTGCTTTGTATTGT
>CAVFWQ010000116.1:0-4638 GCA_963626285.1 bacterium
AGCGAATCAGGGATGTTGACATGGCTTTTATGTCCCTCCTTGGCGGCTGATTGTAAAAAGCGGGGAATGCGGGGCAATTCCCGCACTCCCCGAAAGGGCATCGCCTTAATGATGCCGGCAGCCTTTGCAGTGTGCGCAATCGCCGCCGCAAATATGCCTGCCGTTTTTCTTTCCTTTGATCAGGCTGTAGATGATCGCTCCGACAATTACGAGCAGCACACCGCCGACGATTGCTGTTGCCATGCTTATTTCACCGCCTTGACGCCGTTTTCATCATAGGGATTTTTACGGAAGAGGAAGTAGAGCATTGCAACCAGCACGGCCGCGGCGACCACGACCCACAGGCTGAACGTGCCCTCGAACAGCATACCGAACTGATACACCATCAGGGCAATCAGGTAAGCGAAGCCGCACTGATAGCCGATGGCCGCCCAAGTCCACTTGGCGTTGTTCATCTCGCGCTTGATAGCGCCGATGGCCGCAAAGCAGGGAGCGCACAGGAGGTTGAACACGAGGAAGGAGAAGCCGGAGATGCCGGTGAAGGCAGCCGCCAGATTCGCATACACGGAAGCGTCTCCGCCGCCATAGAGGATGCCCAGCGTGCCGACGATGTTTTCCTTGGCGACAAGGCCGGTGATGGACGCAACGGCAGCCTGCCAGTTGCCCCAGCCCAGGGGCGTGAATATCCATGCGATCGCGCCGCCGATGGCAGCCAGGATGGAGTGGTCGATTTCGTCCTCAGACAGCATACGGAACGCGCCGTCCACAACGCCGAAGTAGGTGGTGAACCAGACAAAGATGGTGGACAGAAGGATGATGGTGCCGGCCTTCTTGATGAAGCTCCAGCCGCGCTCCCACATGCTGCGCAGCACGTTGCCGACGGTCGGCCAGTGGTAAGCGGGCAGCTCCATAACGAAGGGCGCAGGGTCGCCGGAGAACATCCTGGACTTCTTCAGCATAATGCCGCTGACGATGATGGCGGCCATGCCGATGAAGTATGCGGAGGTGGACACCCACGCGGAGCCGCCGAACAGAGCGCCGGCAATCATGGCGATGAAGGGCACCTTCGCGCCGCAGGGGATGAACGTGGTCGTCATGATGGTCATGCGGCGGTCACGCTCGTTTTCAATGGTACGGGAGGCCATGATGCCGGGCACGCCGCAGCCGGTGCCGATGAGAATCGGGATGAAGGACTTGCCGGACAGGCCGAACTTACGGAACACACGGTCCAGAACGAAGGCGATACGCGCCATGTAGCCGCAGGCTTCCAAGATGGCAAGGAGCAGGAACAGCACCAGCATCTGGGGTACGAAGCCCAGGACAGCGCCGACGCCGGCCACGATGCCGTCCAGAATCAGACCCTTCAGCCAATCGGCGCAGCCGCTGTTATCCAGCGCATCGCCGATGAGCGCCGGAATGCCGGGCACCCACACGCCGTAGGCGGCGGTATCGGGAGCGCCGTAGCCCTCCTTGTATGCGGTGTTCAGGTACTGCTCGACCGCCGCGGTGAGCTGTGCCTTGGTGGTATCGGGGACATCGGTGACCTCCAGGGTCTCCTCGTCCTCCAGCTGATAGGTGACGCTTGCAGCATCGGGGGTCAGGGCGATCAGCTTTTCCAGAGCGGCCTTTGCGCCCTCGTCGGTGTATTCTTCGCTCTCGGCGTCCAGCGCGGCGGCCATTTCCTCCGTGCCGTACTCGCTCATGAAGGCATCGATAATCTGGTCGGAGTCGCCGTAGGCCTCGGCAGCCTCCTCATATTCGCCGGAGCCGATGCCGAACAGGTGCCAGCCGTCTCCGAACAGGCCGTCGTTCGCCCAGTCCGTCGCCCAGGAGCCGACCGTGACCATCGAGATATAGTACACAAGGAACATGACCACGGCGAAGATCGGCAGACCCAGCCAGCGGTTGGTCACAACGCGGTCGATCTTATCGGACACGGACATCTTGCCCGCGTTCTTTTTCTTGTAGCAGGCCTTGATGACCTGAGCGATGTACACATAGCGCTCGTTGGTGATGATGGACTCGGCGTCGTCATCCAGCTCATCCTCGGCGGCCTTGATGTCGCTTTCGATGTGCTGCATCTTTTCCGGCGCTATCTTCAGCTGCTCCAGCACCTTGCTGTCGCGCTCGAAAATCTTGATGGCATACCAGCGCTGCTGCTCCTGCGGCAAATCATGCAGCTCCGCCTCTTCGATGTGGGCGATGGCATGCTCGACGGGACCGGAGAAGGTGTGCATGGGAACGGTCCTGGTGCCCTTGGAAGCCTCAATCGCGGCCTCGGCAGCCTCCATGATGCCCTCGCCCTTCAGGGCGGAGATTTCCATGACCTTGCAGCCGAGCTGACGGGACAATTCATTGATGTTTATCTTGTCGCCGTTCTTGCGGACGACATCTATCATGTTAACGGCCACGACCACGGGGATGCCAAGCTCGGTGAGCTGTGTGGTCAGGTACAGGTTGCGCTCAAGGTTGGTGCCGTCAATCAGGTTGAGGATGGCATCCGGGCGCTCGGTAATGAGGTAGTTGCGGGAGACGACTTCCTCCAAGGTGTAGGGAGACAGGGAGTAGATGCCGGGCAGGTCCATGATCACCACGTCATCGTGCTTCCGGAGACGGCCTTCCTTCTTTTCGACCGTGACGCCGGGCCAGTTGCCCACGAACTGGTTGGAGCCGGTCAGCGCATTGAACAGCGTCGTTTTGCCGCAGTTCGGGTTGCCTGCCAGCGCGATTTTAATGGCCATAAGAAATTTCCTCCTTCGTTGGCGCGGGGCTTCAGCCCTGCCGCCTCATGAATTTGAAAGGCTTACTTAACTTCGATGAGTTCCGCGTCCGCCTTGCGCACGCTCAGCTCATAGCCGCGCACGGTCAGCTCCATCGGGTCGCCCAGCGGTGCGACCTTGCGCACATAGACCTCCGTGCCCTTGGTCAATCCCATGTCCATAATGCGGCGCTTCAGCGCGCCCTCGCCGTGCAGCCGTTCGATGACTGCGCTCTCGCCGATCTTGACATCCTTGAGGGTCTTCATACGTCTTCTCCTTTCATCGTTAGACCATGATTCTCATGGCCATGGTTTTGTCCAGCGCCACGCGGCTTTCCTTGATGTTCAGAATCAGGTTGCCGCCCAGTTCACTGACTACCGTCACCTCAGCGCCGACGACAAAGCCCATTTCGGACAGATGCTGACGCACCTCATCGCGGCCCTTGATCTGCTTGATGATGTTCACATCACCAACGCTTGCCATCCCCAACGGCATCATGCTGCTTCGCACTTCCCTCCAATTAGAAAAATCTAACTCACGGGGCAAGAAACGGCCGGAGAGGTTAACCCCCTCTAACCGCCGGATAGTTTAGCACCTCTAACCATAGCTGTCAAGCCCCGAAAAGCGATTTTTGAAAATTTTTTCGGCCGGCTGAGAGCCGCCTGTCAAAATCAACAAATTTGCCGTATATCCAATGGATATTTTGCAGTCAAACGCTGCGGAAAGGCCGCGGCTTGTCCGTCAGGCCGATAACATAGTCGGCGGAGAGATGATAATATTGGCACAGCACAATCAGATCCTCGATTTTCAGCTCCGCCCTGCCGTTTTCGATATGGCTGTATCCCTGCTGCGATTTATTCAGCAGCCTGCCCACATCCGCCTGTGACAAGTCCCTGTCCTCCCTGATTTCGCGCAGCCTCTGCCGGTAATCCATACAGCCCCTCCCGCTTTTTGACCAGCATAGCGCACTCAAAATCTGAGTATTGACTTTTATCCCCACGGCACGAAAACATATTCCAAATAAATGATTTCCCCCTGTTCGTTCAACTCCATGCGTGCATCAAAGCCCCAAAAATTAACCTTTTCCGCCTTCTCGTCGTCTTCCGTATCAGTATCATAGTAAGAAATCAGCTGTCCGTTCTCCGGCTCTTTTCCGTTTGTCCGCGCATACCAACGCACATACCAATCGTACAAATCACTCACCGTCTCAAGAGATTCATCTGATGCGGAATTTGGCATATCGGCATAAAAATCATCGGCAAGCCGGAATGTGACATATTTTGTTCCATTTTCCTCCATCTCAAATTCCGTGCACTCCTCGCCGATATACGTTCTCAAAAATCTCCCTGTAACTGCATATACATGATGCCGGTCATCTTCAAGCAGCTTATCAACGGAAAACAGATTATACCGGCCTTTTTCGTCTTCGGGAAAATAAAAGGAATGTTCGGAAAGCGCATATAAAACCATGAAGCCCCGCATCCGGTTGTATTCGACATACGCCTTTGTGCCAAGTGTACCCAATTGAATCACCGTTTCCCCTGCCGGAAGCATGGCAAGGATGTCGGATGCATCAAGTAAATCGTCCGTTAAATACGCGCTGTCTACAACCACCATCTTCTGTTCCGTAAAATCAAGCTCAGGAATATCGGCATTCGCGGCAAGGTCAGGAGCCTTGATATACCCGATACGCGAACGCTTCGCGTCAATCGCATATTGAATCAGCAGCCAGTCTCCCGTCTTGCCGAATACGAATATCTCGCCGTTAGTCGAAACGCTTGCCTTGCCGTTTGCCGCACGATATGCCCCCTCATCCGGCGCAGAATATACGGCATATCGCTGATTTTTCTTTGTCATGAGCTTCTGCGCAGGATAATTC
>CAVFWQ010000117.1:0-4629 GCA_963626285.1 bacterium
CCGCAAAACTCGCAAATCCTGCAAAACGGTTGACTTTTCTGCTTCATGCGCGTAAAATAGGAAAGTAATTGCGGGTATTGCTGCCCGATTCAAAAGGAGCGAAT
This sequence comes from bacterium, assembly GCA_963626285.1. Taxonomy (GTDB): domain Bacteria; phylum Bacillota; class Clostridia; order Christensenellales; family Aristaeellaceae; genus CAVDRM01. The sequence goes on from CAVFWQ010000117.1 coordinate 105, forward strand.
CATCATGCTGACCTATCCCCTGCACGTTGCGGGTTTACAACGTGAGCTTCCCATCTGCCGTATCACGGATTCTCTGTATATCGGCGCCTTCGTCATCTTCGGCGACATTGAGCTGACACAGGCCTGTGCGAGCGAGCTTCTCAAGAAAGCGCCCGCGCATGATGTTATCATCACCGCCGAATCCAAAGGCATTCCGCTGGCATATGAAATGGCGCGGCAGGAGGGCGTCAACCGCTATTTGATCGCCCGCAAAGCCGCCAAGCTGTATATGAAGAATGTTTTCTCCGTGGAGGTCAATTCCATGACCACCGACCATCGGCAGACGCTCTGCATTGACGGCGATGATGCCGAATACATGAAGGGTCGCCGCGTCCTCATCGTGGATGATGTCATCAGCACCGGCGAATCCTTGAAGGCCATCGAAACGCTGGTGGAAAGAGCGGGCGGAAACATTGTCGGCCGTATGGCGATTCTGGCCGAGGGCGATGCACAGACGCGCAGCGACATCAGCTATCTGGAAAAGCTGCCGGTGTTTGATAAGGACGGCCATATCATCGGATAAGGCTGTGTTCCTGCTCTGTTCATATGCGCTCTGGAAGGCCGGAATTTTTTCCGACCTTTTCGTTTTTAAGGAGGGGTTCTACTGTGCGGCGAAGCGGTATCCTGCTGCATATCACATCCCTGCCGGGGACGGAGGGCATCGGCACAATGGGTGCGTCTGCCCGCCGATTTGTGGATTTTCTGCATGAATCCGGCTGCTCCATCTGGCAAATGCTGCCTGTCGGTCCGACAGGCTACGGCAATTCGCCCTATCAAAGCCCTTCGGCCTTTGCCGGAAATCCGCTTCTGATTGATTTGACGCAGTTGGAAGAAGACGGTCTGCTGGAAAAGGGCAGCGTACGGCTGCACCTCGAAAGCGACCGCGTGGATTACGAAGCCGTCTTTGCCGAAAAGGAAACGCTGCTCGCACGCTCCTTTGCCTACGGCTTTCAAAAAGCTGAAAAAGCCGTGGAAGCCTTTTCATCGTCCCATGCTTGGGCGCGGCCTTACGCGCAGTATCAGGCTCTGTGCGAGCAATACGGCTGCTTTTCCGAATGGCCGATGTCGGTCCGCCGGTACTATACAGACAGCAACGAAAAAACGGCGGCGATTTTGAATGGCCTCAACGAGCGCGTCTTGTATCATCTGTATGTGCAGTATCTTTTTGATGTTCAGTTCAGGGCGCTCAAAGAATATGCGAACAGCCGCGCCGTGCAGCTTTTCGGCGATATCCCGATTTACGCCGCGCCCGGCAGCGCGGATGTGTGGATGAACCCAAGGCTTTTTCAGGTGGATGCGGAGCTTTCTCCCACGCGGGTGGCAGGCGTTCCGCCGGATTATTTTTCCGCCGACGGTCAGCTCTGGGGCAATCCGCTCTATAACTGGAAAAAAATGGCCAAGGAGCACTATCAATGGTGGCTTCGTCGGCTTCAGGCGATGGGCGAACGGTTTGACCTGCTGCGCATCGACCATTTCATCGGCTTTGCAAACTATTATTCCGTTTCGGCCGGCGCCAAAACCGCGAAGAACGGCTATTGGGTCAAAAATAACGGCCGGGCGCTGTTCACTGCCGTCCAAAAAAATCTCCCGCAGCTATCCATTGTGGCGGAGGACTTGGGCGCAGTCAACGCCCGCGTGCGGCGGCTGTTAAGCTTCTGCGGCTATCCCGGCATGAAGGTGCTTGTTTTCGGCTTTTCCGGCGACGATAATAACCCGCACCGTCCGCAAAACATCGTCAAAAATTCCGTCGTCTATACGGGCACGCACGACAACGATACGGCGGTCGGCTGGTTTGCCCGCGCCGACGAAAAGGAGCGTGCCTGCACACGGAAGCTGCTTCACCTCAAGGACGATGCAAAAATCGCCGATGCGCTGGTCGAAGCGGCCTTTGCGTCCAAGGCCAACCGCGCCGTCATCCCGATGCAGGATTTGTTATCCCTGGACAACAGCGCCCGCATGAATCTCCCCGGCACGGTCGGAAACATCAACTGGTGCTACCGAATGCGGGAAAGTCAGCTGTCGGAGGCACTCATGAGCCGTCTGAAGGCTCTGAATATAAAATTCGGGAGGAATGTCTGATGCGCATCACCGCACAGCAGCTTTTTGACCTTGCGCAGGCGAATGTCCGCGCCCAAGCGCATACGACTCTTCAGCATGCCTCGGCAACGCAGATGCACAATGCCCTCGGCGCCGCCGTGATGACGATGATTGCGTCCGATTGGATGGAGACGGAGGAAAAACGCAAGCATACCCGCAAGGCCGCCTATCTGTCCGCCGAATATTTGACGGGGCGGCTGGTCTATAACAACCTCCTGTGCTTGGGGCTTTTGAAGGAAACGCGAACGCTTTTTGCCGAAAAGGGCGCTCCCATCGAAATCATGGAGGATATTGAAGACGATGCCTTCGGCAACGGCGGGCTCGGCCGTCTTGCCGCCTGTTTTTTGGACAGCGCGGCGACCTTGAATGTGCCGCTGACAGGCTACGGCCTTCGCTATCGCTATGGTCTGTTCCGGCAGACATTTCAAAATTATCGGCAGACGGAGGCACCGGACGACTGGTCGCGCTTCGGCGACCCTTGGAGCATCCGTCGGGACGAGCTTTCCGTCATCGTCTCCATCGAGGGGCATCCCGTCCGCGCCGTGCCGTATGACATGCCCGTCATCGGTTATGAAAACGGCGTGGTGGGGACTTTGCGCCTGTGGCAGACGGAAAGCCTGCACGAAATCGACTTTGTGAAATTCAACGAGCAGAAATACGCGGCTGCCTCCCGCGACAAAAACACGGCGGAGGACATCGTAAAATTTCTCTATCCCAATGACACCACCCGTGCGGGCAAGCTGCTCCGGCTCAAGCAGCAATACGTCCTGTCCAGCGCCTCGCTTCAGGATATGCTGCGGACATATAAAATGCGTTTCGGCAGCGATTATTCGCACTTTGCCGAGCAATACGCCGTGCAGCTCAACGACACGCACCCGACCCTGTCCATTCCGGAGCTGATTCGTCTGCTTCTGGAGGGCGGCGTTGATTTTGAAACTGCGTTTCAAATTGCACAGCAGACCTTTGCCTTCACCAACCACACCGTCATGCAGGAGGCGCTGGAAAAATGGGATGTCTCCCTCCTGCGCTCCCTCTCCCCCGTTCTCGTTGAAATCATTCGGAGGATTGACGAGCGGCTGACCGCAGAGCTGAAGAAACGCCGAATCGATGACAGTACGCCGTTTAAAATCATTGAAAACAACCGCGTACACATGGCGCGTTTGGCCGTCTATGCCACTCACGCCACCAACGGCGTGGCCGAACTGCATACGGAAATTTTGAAAAAGGATTTGTTTAAGGACTGGTATGTGCTCTATCCGGAACGATTTCAGAACAAGACCAACGGCATCACCCAGCGCCGCTGGCTGGGGCTGTGCAACGAGGAGCTGACAGCCCTGTTGGAGCAGCACATCGGCACGGGCTTTTTAACGGATTTGGACCGGCTGTCCGCCCTGCGCCCTCTGATCAACGAGCATTTGGCCGAGGAATTTATCCTTGTCAAACAGGAAAAGAAACGGCAGCTTTCCGCGCTGATTGAAGCGCGGGAGGGTATCCGCATCCCGGAACATTTCCTGTTTGACGTTCAAATCAAGCGGCTGCATGAATACAAGCGGCAGCTGTTGAATGCGCTGTCCATTTTAGCCATATATGACCGCTTAAAGGCGGGTGAATTAAAGGACTTCGCGCCGACGGCGTTCATTTTCGGGGCAAAGGCCGCACCGGGCTACGACAGAGCCAAGGCCATCATCCGCTTCATCAACCAGATTGCCGCGATGGTCAATGGAGATTCGGACACCAACGACCGGCTGCTGGTGGTCTTTGTTCAAAATTACGACTGCTCCTATGCCGAAAAAATCATTCCCGCCGCCGATGTCAGCGAGCAGATCTCCCCTGCAGGCACGGAGGCGAGCGGCACGGGCAACATGAAGCTGACGCTGAACGGCGCAGTGACCTTGGGCACGATGGACGGCGCGAACATTGAGATTGTCGAGAGAGCCGGTCTTGAAAACAACTATATTTTCGGCGCGACGGTGCAGGACATTGAAAGGATCAAGGACACCTATGACCCGAACGTTATTTATCATGCGAATCCCGCCTTAAAAAAGGCAATGGAGCGGCTGATTGACGGCAGCTTTGAGGATGCGGACGGACGCTTGGCGGAGCTTTACGATGCCCTGCTCAAGGGCGCAAGCTGGCATAAGCCGGATCATTACTATCTGCTGCTCGATTTTGACAGCTATATGCAGGCAAAGCTCCGCGCCAACCGCGATTATCAGGATAAAATCGCCTTTGCCGAGAAATGCCTGTACAACATCGCCGGCGCGGGAAAATTTTCATCCGACCGCACCATTCGTCAATACGCAGACGACATCTGGCATGTACAGCATGCATAAAGGAGGATTAGTGTGAAAACACCGGGTACAAGCAGAGGTAGTCCGAAGGGCAAAGC
>CAVFWQ010000118.1:0-4608 GCA_963626285.1 bacterium
AAGGTCAGGTCGTATTTGCTTCGCAAATCTCCACCTTTCCCTTGACTGCTCTCTCTGGGCTTGGTGTAACCTATGCTTGACACTCCTACATTTGTTCGTGAATTTGTTCTACAAGAGGGGTATACATTCGCCGAAAAATATGGTATAATAAAAATTGCAGTCCAAGCCTCAGGTATCTCAGGTGTTCCTCCCTTGGTTGAGCCAATCGTCCATCGACGGCAGCAAAGCCCACGGAAACAACTGGAATCATCGGTCGGTTTGGCAAAAAACAAATTGGAGGAATTTTACCATGTATCAGGACAAGATCCTCACCTGCCGTGAGTGCGGTCAGGAATTCACCTTTACCGCGTCCGAGCAGGCGTTCTACGCCGAAAAGGGCTTCCAGAACGAGCCCGGCCGCTGCCCCGCTTGCCGCGCTGCCCGTCGTGCCAACGGCGGTGCCCGTCCGGCGAACAACGGCGAACGCGAGATGCACGAAGTGATCTGCGATGGTTGTGGCTGCACCACGCAGGTTCCCTTCCAGCCCCGCGGCGACCGTCCCGTCTACTGCCGTGACTGCTTCGCCAAGATGCGTTCACAGCGTTATTGATTAAGCAGTAAATAACCTTCAGGCCGCTTGTTTGAAAAGACAGGCGGCCTGTTTTTCATAGATTGCATACTTTACACTGAGTGCTTCAATATGGTATAATGCTTTGGAAGGCAAAGCGAATGCTGCCCTGCTTAAGGCATGACCGATGATTGCCGGCAGGACAGATGAAGATGAAATTCAGGAGGATTTTCGATTTATGCGAGGCGGAAATTTCGGAGGCTTCGGCGGAGCGAATATGCAGCAGCTGATGCGTCAGGCGCAAAAGATGCAGGAGAAGATGACACAGGCTCAGGAGGAGCTGGACACACGGGAGTATGAAGCCAGCGCGGGCGGCGGTATGGTGACCTGCAAGGTCTCCGGCAAGCGCGAGATTCTTTCTTTGACCATCAAGCCGGAGGCGGTTGACCCCGATGATGTGGAAATGCTTCAGGATATGATTATGGCGGCTGTCAATGAAGCGCTCCGTACCGGCGAAAAGACCCGCGAAGAAGTCATGGGCAGTATGGCGCCGGCCGGCATGGGCGGGCTGTTCTGAGGGCTTTATGCAGACACAGGTAGAGCCGATTGAACGTATGGCGGCGCAGCTGGCGCGGCTTCCGGGCATCGGCAGAAAGACGGCGCAGCGTTTGGCCTATCATATCGTATCGCTACCGCAGGAGCAGGTGCATGAGCTGGCCGCAGCGATATGGCAGGGGAAAAAGGCTGTCCGCTTCTGTGCGCGATGCGGAAATTATACGCAGGATGAGCTGTGCACCGTCTGCGCAGATGAGGAGCGGCACAACGGGCAGCTTTGCGTGGTGCGTGATCCGCGGGATGTCGCCGCGCTGGAGCGGATGCAGGATTTTAAGGGCTTGTATCATGTGCTGGGCGGCACTTTGTCGCCTATGAACGGGGTCGGGCCTGATGATATCCGCATTCGGGAGCTGCTGACGCGGCTGGCGGAGGAAAAAATCGACGAGGTTATTCTGGCAACTAATCCGGACATTGAGGGCGAGGCGACCGCAGCCTACATTGCCCGTTTAATCAAGCCAATGGGAGTCCGCGTGACGCGCATTGCACACGGCGTACCGGTCGGCAGCGATTTGGAATATGCCGACGAGGTGACGCTGGCCAAGGCGTTGGAGGGTCGAAGGGAATTGTAAAACAGATGAGCGAAATCATGGCGCTTGCGCGGGAAAATACGGAAGTCCTGCTTGTTTTACTGCTTTTTCTGAGCGTCCTTTGCCTGATTTTTCTGATTTTGCTTTTGTCAAATCAAAAAAAGGAGAGGGCAAAGCGACGACGGGAGAGGGATGCGCTCTTTCAAAACCTGAGTGCCGAAACGGAGCGTTCGCTGCGGTTCATTCCGTCACGCGAGGAATATCAGACCCAAATGTATCAAAGCACACAGCAGCTTCTCGGGCAGATGAACGAACTGACACGGACGGAGCTGAACCGCTTTGACGCGCTGGATGCCCGCTTTGAATTGTTTACGCAGACGCATGAGGGAAGGCTTCGGGCACAGTCTCAGCTGCTGGATGAAAAGCTGCGGCAGAGCGAGCGACGCATTGAAAAAATGCGCGAAACACTGGAAAAAAGCGTTTCATCTCTTCAGACGGAAAACAGCCGGAAGCTGGATGAAATGCGGCAGACAGTGGATGAAAAGCTGCATTCAACGCTGGAAAAGCGGCTTGCGGAGAGCTTTCAGGTGGTTTCGGCACAACTGGAGCAGGTCAGCAAAGGACTTGGCGAAATGCGCAGCTTGGCCAACGGCGTAGGCGATTTAAAGCGTGTGCTGAGCAATGTCAAAACGCGGGGCGTTTGGGGCGAAATGCAGCTCGGCGCGTTGCTTGAACAGGTGCTTGCCAAGAAGCAGTATGATGAAAACGTCGCCGTCGTGCCGGGTTCGCAGCAGCGGGTGGAATTTGCTGTCCGTCTGCCGGGGCGGGATGACGAAACGGTGTATCTGCCCATTGACGCCAAGTTCCCCGTGGAGGATTATGAACGGCTGCTGACAGCACATGAAAGCGGAACGCCTGAGCAGATTCAGGCAGCACAGAAGGCATTGGAGGATGCGCTCCGCACGGAGGCCAAGCGGATTGCCTCCAAGTACATTGCACCGCCGCACACAACGGACTTTGCCGTGATGTTCCTGCCCACGGAAGGGCTGTATGCGGAAGCGCTTCGCAGCAGGGGGCTGGCTGAGGAACTGCAGGAAAAACAGCATATCCTGATTGCCGGGCCGATGACGCTGACAGCGCTGCTGACGAGCCTGCAGGTCGGCTTTCGGACACTGGCCATCGAAAAGCGCTCCGGCGAGGTCTGGAAACTGCTGTCGGCAGTCAAGACCGATTTCTCCCGCTTTGCGGAGCTGCTGGACGCGGCACAGCAGAAAATGCGCATGGCCTCAGACAGCATTGAGAAAGCTACCTCCCGCTCGCACACCATCGAGCGCAAGCTCCGTAAGGTGGAGGAACTTGATGTTCATGAGGCGGCAGCCTATCTGGAAATGCCAAACGATGACGAGGAAGAAGGAGCTTCGCAATAACCTATCATGCTTTCGGATACAAAAAGCGGTTTTACAGCCTGGAGCATTTGAAATATACCGCTTTTTATGTAACATTGTGCCGCTCAGCGCGGCATAATATCCTTGCGGTCAGGCTTGCTTTGGCCGCCGCTCACAGCTTATTGTGCGAAAGGAGTATGAAGCATGGATCAAATCAGTTCGGAACTGAAAAAAATTCTGATGGCCGGTATCGGTGCGGTTTCAACGGGCGTTGAGAAATCGCAGCAGGTAATCAGCCAGCTTGCGGAGAAGGGCGAGCAGACCTATGAGCAGGCAAAGGTGCTTTCGCAAAAGGCAGCCGTTCAGGTCAAAAAAGCCTATGACGACAGCGGCTTGGCGGATTTTTTCTCCAGCAAAGTCAAAAAGGAAACCATTGCGGAAGACCTTGAAGCGCTCTCTGCGGAGGATTTGACTTGGCTGCGCGACCAGCTTGACCAGCTCATTGAAATGAAGCAGGCTGATGAGGCTCTGAAAAAAGCCTCCGAGCCTGACACGGAGGAAAAAGCTGAAGCACAGGCGGCGGAGAAGGAGTTCGGAGAAGAAGCCGAAGCGGATGAACAGACTGAACAGACAGACGAAGTTTTGACAGAAGCCGAAATTCAAGCCCAAGCTGATACAAAGCCCGAAATTGAAGCGCATGACGAAACTGAAACCTCCGAAGAGGATGAGGGCAGCAAAGAATAATATCATACAATTAAGAAAGACAAAGCCCGACGAGCAAATGCAGCCTGTCGGGCTTTTAAGATGCTTTGTTCAATAAATATGCTGCTTTGTTTCCATTCAGCCGAAAACCTTCTGCGCCAGTTCAGCGTATTCCTTGTAAGCCGGATATGCGCTCAGGCTGTTGAAGCATTTCACTAAGGATAAATAATACCATGTATGCATGGATGGATCAGTGATAGTGAAGCGCTGCCAGAATTGCCCGCCGAGTACCGACAAATCACGATGGATGGCTCTCAGATTGGAAAGCTTATCACCCAGCGCAATCATTTTAATCGGCTCTGACGCGTTGGAAAGCCGATTCAGTGTTTCCTGCTTTCGTAGCTGCCATGTTTCGACGGCAGGCAGATTTTCACGTTTATTTTCACTTTCGGAAGCGACATAAGCCGCTACGGTCGTCCCGAACTCCCTTGCTATATCCTGCCGCGTGCGGCCGGTATCCTCAATCACATCATGCAGTATGGCTGCGGCAAGAACCTCTTCGTTCTGCGTCATGCTCGCCACGATTGCGGCAGCCTCCATCGGATGAACGATATAGGGAATGTTCGTTCCCTTACGAAGCTGGTCGGCATGTGCATCCACTGCATATTGAATGGCACGGTTAAACAGCGTTCCCATCGTATGGCCTCCAATCACTTTTTTTGAGCAGCCCTTTTGAAGCAAGCATAAACTTATTAAGCGCTTTACAAATTCAATGCCTCGTACACGAGGTCACGGATATGGGGATGCACCTCAAAGTACACGGTGTTATAAC
>CAVFWQ010000119.1:0-4488 GCA_963626285.1 bacterium
GCTCTAAGCTTCCCCCAACCCCACGCCTAGCGTGGGGTTTTCGTGAAACAACAAACCCCTGCTTTCGACAATGAAAGCAGGGGTTTGTTGCATGAAAAAAAGCAAAATGTCCTTGCCGACAAAGACGGGCAGGCACAAGGAGTGTCTGCCCGCCCGCTTGATTGGATTTTATTGCTATTTTAAATGTAGAATAATGTGAATCATTTACGGAAGCCGAGGTCGAAGCGCTGGAAGCCAAAACAAAAAGAGATGCCCGCAAATATGTGCAGACACTTCTTGAAAAATTCAATGTGCTTAAATCCTATACCAATGCAAATACGCAGATCGAGTTTGATTTCAATAAGTCCGGCTTCTCTGAAAGTTTAAGTGCTCAAAGCGTTCGGAACAAAAGCATGGCCGACTTTGCGAAGATGCTCTCCGTTATGGATTCCGTCGTCGAAAACGCGATACCCGTAGAAAGCCATACCGATAAATATGTCGGCGCAAAGTACAAAGACAGCACCCTCAACCGAGTTTATGTCTTTCTGTCGGCTCTCCAAGATGATTCCGGAATTACGCCCGTTCAGCTTGAAGTGAAGGAATTTAATGACGCAAAGAGCAGAACACTCTATCTGGCGGTCACTATGGACAAAATAAAGGCAGAGGTCTCTGGTGCCGACCAGTTATCTGCTCATAAGGCAGTTTCTGTTCAAGCTCCTCGCTCTGCCACCTTCAGTATACCCGAAATAATTTCCAAAATCAACCCCTCCGACGGGGCATTTTTGAAATATATTCCGGATTCGATGCTGAGCGATGCACAGAAAGCGGCCAAACAGTCGGCTCTGGAGGCACAGCAGAAAAAAATCGATGGGATGAAGCCCAACCCCATCAATCAAACAGCCGCTGCGGAAACGCAGCGCACGGAAGAAAACGCTGCGAAAACGCAGCGCGAAGCACAGAGCAAAGCGAAGCCTGACGGAATCAGCACATACCGCGCAAGCGGCCAGGCTGTCACGCCGAACAGCGCTCAGCCCACGGGCACGCCCAGGCGCAGCCCTGCGCAAATCGCAAAGCGGCTGGCGGACGACTTGAAGACCGGCTATTCCGTCGGCACGCGGAAAATCCGGCAGATGCCCGCGGAGGTGCAGGGCATCTCCGAAAACAGAGCACGTCAAATCGCCGTCCGCTCCAAAAAGGCAGGCAGCTATGTCGTGACGATGCATGAAGCGTTCCACGGCTTGGGCGAAAGGCTTGGCATGGCCGGCAATCAGCAGATGATAAACAACCTTGACCCGACCTTTGCACAGGCATACACAGCCGCAGAGCTTCCGGGCGAGGCGTTCGCGGAGTTCGGCTGGCGATATATGCAGAGCGACGAGCTGGCGCGCTCCTTTGCGGGCGATGCCTATGTTGACGCATTCGAGGGCGCTATCCGCAGGGAGGGCGTGGCCTGACTGCAAATGGCACAAAGCATAATCTGTACATCGTGCCGTTTTGTAAGCAGAAGCACAACAAAAACACAGTCAAGCGCCGCTGACGGGTCGGCTGCCGAACGGGAAGAAATGTAAATACCACTGGGCGAACCCCTGCGTTTGCTTTGGCAATGACATCTGAATTCAAGCGTGCATTGGAGCGCCTGTCAACGCTTTTTATTTTTCTTGCATTTGGCGAATTCTTCATGTATAATAGCTTGGGCTGCGATGCGAGCCTTATTAAGGTATGCCGTGCGGCAAGGCGGCGGAAGGCTTTGAAAAGCGGGCGTCCGCTTGCGCAGCAGCTCGTGCATCATCCGTTTGGAGGGCAAGCCGTTGCTCCTGATTATGCTTTTGCTGGTCATCGGATTTTGGCTGTTTCTGATTGCGCCGAGCCTTGGCAATCGGAAGCGAGTTCGCTCCGCTATCAGCGGCGGCCTCTTCGCGCATCGCGGGCTGCATGGCAGCGATGTTCCCGAAAACTCTCTGCCAGCGTTTGAAAAAGCCGTCCTGCACGGCTACGGCATCGAGTTGGATGTTCATTTGACGGCGGATAGGCGGCTTATCGTTCTGCATGACCACAATGTGCAGCGGATGTGCGGGGCGGATGGCATTGTCGAAAAAATGACCATGCAGCAGCTCGGCGCCCTGCGCTTAAACGGAACAAACGAAGCCCCGCCGGAGCTTCGGGAGGTTCTGCGTCTTGTGGGTGGGCGCGTTCCCCTGCTGATTGAAATCAAAAGCAAGACCGTCCTGCCGTCCGTTGCGCCGGCGCTGCACAAGGCGCTGTCCGGCTATCGGGGCGCTGTCCTCATCGAATCCTTTAATCCCTTTGAAATCGGGTATTTCCGAGGCACTGCCCTTCCGCACGGTCAGCTTTCCTGCGTTCAAAAGCCGGAAAAAGGCAGCGGGCTGAAAATGCGTCTGCTGTACTTTATGCAGCGGCATTTCTTATGCAACTGTATTTCACGGCCGCAGTTTATCGCCCGCGAGCTGGCGTCATCGTTGCCGCCCGCACTGCAAGTTCTGCATAGGCTGTTCAAAACACCTCTTCTTGCATGGACGGCGACGGATGAAGCCCATGCGGAGGAGGCAAGCCGGCAACACTATGACGGTCTGATTTTTGAGGGCTTTTTTCCTCAAAAATTTGATATTGAAAGGAGTAATTCTCATGAGTGAAGTCCATGAACACAGCAACCGTACCATCGTTTCTGCAGAGGGCATGAAAAAGTTAGAGGAACAGTATAAATATTTAACCACTGTCCGCCGCGCCGAGGTGGCCGAGCAAATCTCCGTGGCACGCGGCTTCGGCGATTTAAGCGAAAACGCTGAATATGACGCCGCCAAGAATGAACAGTCCCGTCTGGAGGCGGAGATAGCCGAGCTGGACGCCGCCATTCATAACGCCATCGTGGTGGACGACAGCGAGGTCAAGACCGACCGCGTCAACATCGGCACGGTGGCGGAGATTCAATGCGTTTCCAGCACCGATGCGGATATCTTTGAGGAAGGCTCCGTGGAGACCTACACCATTGTCGGCGCGCGTGAAAGCGACCCGATTAACAATAAAATCTCCAACGAGTCCGCCGTGGGCGGCGCTCTGCTTGGCAAGCATGTTGACGACATCGTCCCGATTGAGCTGCCCGGCGCGTCCGTCTCGTTTAAGGTACTCAGCATTGCCGCCGCAAAGTAATTCAGATTCTGAAACGATGGGGAGATTAAAGCCATGCCGCAGGAAATGACAAAGGAACAAGCGCCCGTAAGCCTTTCGGAACAGGAGCAGATTCGCCGCGCCAAGCTGAATGAGCTGGTGGAAAAGGGGCAGAGCCCGTATCTGCTGACGAAATTCGATGTGACCACGCACAGCCAAGAGATTATCGATGCCTTTGATGCATTTGAAGGAAAATCGGTCACGCTGGCCGGACGCATGATGAGCCGCCGCATTATGGGAAAGGCTTCCTTTGCGCATATTTTGGACAGTCAGGGCGATATTCAGATTTACGTCCGCAAGGAAGAAGTCGGCGATGAAGCCTATGCCGCATTTAAGGGCGATGATGTGGGCGATGTTTTGGGCGTTACCGGCAAGGTGTTTAAGACCAAGACGGGCGAGGTGTCCATCCACTGCACGAGCATCACCCTCCTGACCAAGTGCTTAAAACCGCTGCCCGAAAAGTTTCACGGGCTGACGGATCAGGATTTGCGCTATCGCCAGCGCTATCTGGACATGATTGTCAATCCCGACGTGCGCAAGACCTTTATCAATCGCTCACAAATCATCAGCGCCATCCGCACCTTTTTGGAAAGCCGCGGCTTTATGGAGGTGGAGACCCCCGTTCTGCATACGCAGGCAGGCGGCGCGTCTGCCCGTCCTTTTATCACGCACCATAACACGCTGGACATTGATATGTACCTGCGCATCGCGCTGGAGCTGCATCTGAAGCGCCTGATTGTGGGCGGCTTTGACCGCGTATACGAAATCGGCCGCGTATTCCGCAATGAGGGCATGGATACCAAGCACAACCCCGAATTCACCATGCTGGAGCTGTATCAGGCGTACACGGATTTTGAGGGCATGATGAACATCACCGAGGATATGTTCCGCTATGTGGCGCGCAAGGTCAACGGCACGGGCATCATTCAGTATGGCGATGTCACGCTGGATCTTGAAAAGCCGTTCGCCCGTCTTTCGATGGTCGAGGCCGTGAAAATGTATGCGGGTGTTGATTTTGACCAAATCAACACCTTGGAGGAGGCTCGCGCCGCCGCTGATGCGCATCACATCAAGTATGAACAGCGCCATTTAAAGGGCGATATCTTAAATCTGTTCTTCGATGAGTTCGTTGAAGATAAGCTGGTGCAGCCCACCTTCCTATACGGTCATCCGATAGAAATTTCGCCTTTAGCCAAGCGTGACCCCAAGCATCCCGGCTACACCGAGCGCTTTGAGGTTTTCATGCTGGGCCGCGAGATGGGCAATGCCTTCTCGGAGCTGAATGACCCAATTGATCAGCGCGCCCGTTTTGAAGCGCAGGCCGCT
>CAVFWQ010000120.1:0-4453 GCA_963626285.1 bacterium
GACTTCGTCAAAAAAGTCGATGAAATTCATTCTCTCCATGGCTGTGTTATATCATTTTTTTCGCCTTTTAACAAGACTAACCGAGGAGGTTTGTGAAAATTGATTTCCATGATTTATTTTTGTGGCGTTTTGACAGATGCGGACGGCTCTGATATAATATTCAGCGCGATGACGCGGGCACCGAAAGCGGGCTCGACACATGGCGGCGCTTTTTTCCCCGGTTCATGGCAATCCCATGAGCCTGAACGTCGGATATCCTGAAAGAGCGGAATCCGAACGGAGGACAAAGATGAAAAACAAGCATCAGATTCTATACCTTGCCACCCTGTCCATTTTGGCGGCGATGACCCTGCTTTTAGGCTTTACGCCGATTGGGATGCTCAATCTCGGCTTCATCTATATTTCGGTTTTAAGTCTGCCCGTCATCATCGGCACGCTGACGCTGGGCTTAAGGGGCGGGCTGGTGCTGGGGCTTTGCTTCGGCACGGTCAGCTTTATCAAGGCGCTGAATGCGCCGTCTGCGCTGGTTGCGCCGCTGCTTTCCAAGAGCATCCTGTATGTAGTGCTGCTCTGCTACATCCCGCGGGTGATGATTCCCGTGATGCTGACGGCATCCTCGCATTGGGTAAAGCGGCTGAACGAAAAAGCAGCGCTGCTTATCCGCGCTGTTATCGGCTCGATGACCAACACCCTTTTGTATATGGGCGGCATGCTGCTTCTTTATGTCCTGTCCGGCACGGATACCGCGGCGCTTTTGGCGGCGATGGCCGGCGTCGTCTTCGGCGCGGGTCTGGCGGAGGCTGCCGTCTGCGCCGTTCTCTCTTATCCTGTCATCCGAGGCTTGCAGAAAGCGGGACTGCTGGAGTCGCTTAAAAATTATAAAAAATAAGGTTGTGTGCAGCATGATTCTGACGATGGACGTCGGCAATACGAACATCAAGGCCGCGCTGTTTGACGGCGAAAGGATGGCCGGCTATTGGCGTGTCGCCACCAAACGCTCCTATACGAGCGATGAGCTGGGCATCCTGATGACCAATCTTTTGGTGCATAAGGGGCTAAAGGCGGAGGACGTCAAGGGCATCATGCTCTCCTCCGTTGTCCCGACCATCAATTTCACGGTCGAGCATATGTGCAGGGATTATTTCGGCATGGATCCTGTCTTTGTCGCACCCGGCATCAAAACGGGCATCGACCTTCGTTATGAAAACCCGCGTGAGCTGGGGGGCGACCGCATCTGCAACGCAGTGGCCGCGTATGCCTACTACGGCGGTCCAACCATTTTCATCGACTTCGGCACGGCAACCACCTTTGGCGTGCTGGATGCAAACGGCGCGTTCTTGGGCGGCTGCATCTGTCCCGGCCTTCGGCTGTCCAGCGAGGCGCTCGTCTCCGGCACGGCCAAACTGCCGCACTTTGAATTAAACCGCCCTGACCATATCATCGGACGTACGACCATCACCAATCTTCAGTCGGGGCTTATTTTCGGCTATGTCGGGCAGGTGAACTACCTGATTGACCGCATCCGCAGGGAAATCGGCTGCCCTGACGCGACCGTCGTTGCCACGGGCGGCTTTGCGCGGCTGATTTCCGATGAATCGCAGATGATTGACCATATTGACGGGCTGCTGACCTTAAAGGGGCTTCACCTGATTTATGAAAAAAACTTTGGGGGATAAGCAATGCGCATCGTAAGGGTTGGTTTGCTGGGCTGCGGCAACATCGGCTGCGGCGTTTTTCACCTGCTGAACGAAATGAAGCAGGAGCTTGTGCATCGGGAGGGCTATGAGCTGAAGGTCTGCCGGGCGCTGGTGCGCTCCATGAACCGTCGGCGCTCCGAGGAAATCCCGCAGGAAATTTTGACGGATGACCCAGCGATGGTGCTGGATGCGCCGGACATTGATTTGGTCGTGGAGGTCATGGGCGGGGAACAGCCCGCGACGGACTATATGGTGCGGGCGCTCAAAAACGGCAAGACGGTCGTGACCGCCAACAAAATGGCGCTGGCGCTGAACTGGCATCTGCTCCAGGGAGCCGCCGTGGAGGGCAAGGCCGGCCTCTTTTATGAGGCGGCGGTGGGCGGTGCAATGCCCGTGATGAATGTGCTGAACCATTCCCTGCAGGCCAACCGCATCGACCGTCTGGCGGCCATCATCAACGGCACGACCAATTATATCCTGACGGGAATGACCGAAGAAGGCATGGAATACGAAACCGCGCTCCGCAAGGCGCAGCAGCTTGGCTATGCCGAGCCTGACCCGACGGCGGATGTCGATGGCTATGACGCCATGTACAAGCTCTCCATTTTGGCTTCCTTGGCCTTTCATGCGCACATTCCCGTTTCCTGCATTGCCCGCCAAGGCTTAACACATATCACGGGGCTGGACATTGCGGGCGCACGGGAATTCGGCTATCAAATCAAGCTCTTGGCGATTGCCGCCCGTAACGGGAACACCGTAGATGCGCGAGTCTCCCCCTCGCTGATTCCCGCCGACCATCCGCTGGCCTCCGTGCGCGGCGCGTTCAATGCCGTCTACCTGCACGGCCACGCCTGCGGGGATATGATGGTCTACGGACGCGGGGCCGGCAGCGCGCCGACCGCAAGCGCCGTTGTCAGCGACTGCCTGGCCGCCGTGGACAGCGACAAGCCCTATTATCCAACCTTCAAGAACACGGATAACGCGCTGGCCGCGCCGCTTCAGATGGCGGATAACCGCCGAAGCGCCTTCTATCTGCGCGTGTCGGCGAAGGATATGCCCGGCGTTCTGTCGCACGTCACGGGCTGCCTGTCCGAGGCGGGCATCAGCGTCTGCGCCATTTCACAGAAGGAGCCGAAGGCGGAGGGCAGCGCCCAAATCATGCTGGTGACGCATCCGGCTTATGAAAAGGACATGCGGGCAGCTATTCAAAAATTCAATGCTCAATATGTGTCGGTGGAAAACCTTTTGTATGTGGAGGAATAAGGGGTGAAACAAAAAAGGCCGCTGTCTGCCGGCTCTGTTCTCATTCTGCTGACGGCTGTCCTTGTGTTGGGCGGCTGTCTGCTGATGCTGTCCAAAATGCGCAATGCGGACAAGAACGTGCAGGCCGAGGCACGCGCCTTCATGAGCGCCGTGGATTCCTATTTGACGGGACGGGAGACTGATTCGCCGAGCGCCTCGCCGACCGCCAGCGTCAGGAGCATCTCGGCGACGGTCATATCGGCGTCGACCCCGCTCCCGACCGCGGCGCCGCCCACGGACACGCCGCAGCCAAAGGCAACGGCGGAAGCTGGCTTGAAGCTCACGCTGACGGCGGCCGGCTTAACCCAATTTAGAAGCGGCATCACGGAAACGGTCATCGACGGCGGCACGGCGGATTATGCCCCCGTTCTGTCCGCCATTGCGCCCTATGTGACGGGCGACCTGCGCCTGACCACCTTGGAGGGACTGCTCAGCGGCACGGCGCAGAAATACGCCAATACATCCATCCTGCCGCAGGCGGCGGACGCGCTGGCCTCGGCGGGCTTTAATATCGCGCTCCTGAACCATAAAAGTGTACTGGACCGAGGCTCGGAGGCGGCGCAGGACACGGTGAATGCGCTCAAAAGTGCGGGGCTTTCCACCTACGGCGTGAATGTCACGGGCGCAGGGAGCGACATCATCACCGTGAACGGTCTGAAGGTGGCGATTTTGGCGTACACGGATTCCCTGAACAGCAAGGGCAAGAGCGTCTATGCGGAAAACAGCCTGCTTGTGCGGTTATTCTCCGTAGACACAGCCGTTCAGGATATTCAAACCGTGCGGGAAAACGGCGCGCAGTTCGTCATCGTGTCGCTCCGCATCGGCAAGGAAAGCACGGAAAGCGTGTCCGAAACCCAGCGGGAGACCATGCGGAAGCTCTCATCGGCCGGCGCTGACCTTATTATCGGCGCCAACCCCGCCTCGGTGCTGCCGGTCGAGCTGCTGGTGACCGCTGACGCGGACGGCAAGCGGCGGGAAACGCTGGTTGCCTATTCGCTCGGCTCGCTGGTCACGGATTCCCGCGCCTCCCGCGCCGCCATTTCGGGGCTGCTGCTGCACGTCAGCGTGACCGTCTATCCCAAATCCGGCGATGTGGAGTGGGACAGCATCACCTATACGCCTACCTATGTCTGGAAACAGAAAATCGGCGGAAAAACGCAGTTCCGCGTTCTGTCCAGCGCCGAGGAAGCCCCTGAAAAAATGAATGACGAGCAGAAAAAATATATGAACAACGCACTCAAATATATCACCAAAATGCTGACGGACAGTCCGGCAAAACCGCCGGTCAGCAATTAATACTAATCTCAAAATAATCCAGCAAATTCAACAACATTGTGATATAATAGATTCGGGAGGGATGAAAATGTCTTACCGGATCACGGAAGAAGAGTACGAGGCAATCAAAAAGGCAGAAAAGGCGACAACGAACAAGCGTGTTTCACAGCGGCTAAAGG
>CAVFWQ010000121.1:0-4362 GCA_963626285.1 bacterium
TTGGTGATGAGGGGAGCGCCGTACTTCTTGTCCAGCACGACATTGCGACCCTTGGGTCCCAGGGTGATTTTCACGGTATCGGCGACGGAATCAAGGCCCTTCTTCAGCGCTTTGCGGGCTTCCTCGCCGTATTTGATCTGCTTTGCCATAATTCAAGTCACTCCTTCAAAATTTCTCGATTATTCCACAACGGCCAAAATGTCGCTCTGACGGACGAGGATGAGCTCTTCACCGTCCAGCTTGACTTCCGTGCCGGCGTACTTGGAATAAATGACCTTCTGGCCGACGGAGACCTGCATCTTGACTTCCTTGCCGTCCACGAGACCGCCGGGGCCGACGGCTAAGACCTCCGCCATCTGGGGCTTTTCCTTGGCGGAGCCGGGCAGCACGATGCCGGACCTGGTGGTTTCTTCGGTTTCAACATTTTTGATGACCACACGGTCACCCAAAGGCTTTACATTCATCATTCTTTCCTCCTTGGAATATTGTTAGCACTCATTGATGATGAGTGCTAAATCATCCTTGTGTAGTATACGACAAATGCGGAAACAGTACAACTGAAAAAAGTCCGAAATTTGGCGTTAAATCGTTAATTTTTGAAAATAATTTCGATATTTTCAGAATACTGGAATAATTTCTTTGATTTTCTTTCATTTTCGTTAGTTTTTGAATTGAAGGGAATGTCAGCCTTTTCATTCATGCCGAATATGGGTATAATAGGGCGGATGAGAGGGGGAAAGAGCATGGCTTCCATGGCGGAAACGCTGCTTCTTTGGTACGACGCAAATCGGCGGACGCTGCCGTTCCGCGGCACGCATGACCCCTACCGGGTGTGGCTGAGCGAGATCATGCTCCAGCAGACGCGGACGGAGACGGTCGGCGCTTATTATACGCGCTTTCTGGCGCAGTTTCCCGATGTCCGCGCGCTGGCGGCGGCGGACGAAAAGGACGTGCTGAAAGCGTGGGAGGGGCTGGGCTACTATTCGCGGGCGCGGAATTTGCTGAAAGCCGCCCGCACGGTCGTTGAAGCTTTTGACGGCGAATTTCCGCACGATGTCGAGACCTTGCGCACCCTGCCCGGCGTGGGCGATTATACGGCGGCGGCCGTCGCGTCCATCGCCTTTGACGTGCCCGCGCCCGCGATGGACGGCAACCTGACGCGGGTCTTGAGCCGCGTGTACGGGATGCGGGAGGACGCCTCCGCGCCCTCGGCCAGGCGAAAGCTCAAAGCGCTGGCGCAGAGCGCCATGCCGAAAACGCGCTGCGGGGAATTCAATCAGGCGCTCATGGACATCGGCGCGACCGTCTGCACGCCGGGCACGCCGGACTGCGAGCGCTGCCCGCTGACGGCCTTTTGCGACGCCGCAAGGGAGGGGGACGCGGAGCTGCTGCCCGTCCTGCCCGTGAAGGCGCCGCCCAAGGAGATTTTGCTGAATGTCCTGCTGCTGACCGACAGGGAAAAAATCTATCTCACGAAACGCCGCGAGCGCCTCTTAAACGGCCTCTACGTCTTCTTTCTGACCGAGGACGAGCCGCAGACCGCCCTGCAAAGGAGCGGGCTGAACGCCGCTTTTTTGCGCGATTTGGGCGAAGCCCGCCACGTCTTCACCCACCGCGTATGGCAGATGCGCATCCTGAACGCGGAGGTCAGTGCCGTCCCTCAAAACATGGAGGGAGATTTTTATACCCTGGACGAGATGAACGCCCTGCCCGTGCCGACCGCGATGCGGACGGCGAAACGGCTGGCGGCTGAGCTGCTGGCCAAAGGCGGGGCGTGAGGGCTTTCTGTTGGGAAAATAAAAAATAAAAAAGAGGGAGAGGATAAGCCGACGGTATTCTCTCTCTCCTTTTCTTATCTACACTGTACTCTCCTGTACTCTCCTAATCTAACCTAACCTGTACTGTACTATACTGTACTGTACTTATCTATGCGGACATTGGACGGTCAGGCGGCGGACAGTTGACGGACGGACGGCGGTCAATTGACCGTCATCTGACGGACGGTCGACGGACGGGCATCGTTGATTTTCAAGGCTTTCGGGGCGCTTTTTCGGATGCTGCCCTATCGCCGCTTCGAGGGCGGGACGTTTGCCCGAATGAAAAAGAAATCACGAAAAAATCCGAATGAAGCAAAGAGAAGACAAAGTGAAACGCCTTTAACCGCACGGGACGCCGCTGTCCGAACACAAAAACGCCGCTTCGATGCGCAGGCGCAAAGAAACGGCATGGAATGGAAAGAAGGAAAACGGGGAATCGCATGGTTGCTTTTTTGGATAAAGAGCGCGGGGAGGCGTTCCCTGCCGCGCAAAGACCGCCTCCCCGCCATCCGATATGCAATTAAATCTTCATCGTTCTCGCCGCGTTCAGCACCGCTAGCAGGCACACGCCCACATCGGCGAACACGGCCGCCCACATGGTGGCGACGCCGAACGCGCCCAGCGCCAGCACCAGCAGCTTGACGCCGAGGGAGAAGATGATGTTCTCCCGCGCGATTTTGAGCGTCCGCCGCGCAATGCGAATCGCCAGCGGCAGCTTCCGCGGGTCGTCGTCCATCAGCACGACGTCCGCCGCTTCAATGGCCGCGTCCGCACCCAGAGCGCCCATCGCAACGCCCGCGTCCGCCCGCTTGAGGACGGGCGCATCGTTCACGCCGTCGCCCACATACAGGAGCGTACCCTTTCCCTCGCGGCGGCTCAGGAGCTTTTCGACATGGCTCAGCTTGTCCTGCGGCAGGAGCCCCGCGTGGATTTCATCCAGCGGCAGCGTGTCCGCCGCCTTGCGCGCAGCCTCCTGAGAGTCGCCCGTCAGCATGACCAGCGTGCGGACGCCCTCGGCCTTCAGCTCGCGCAGAGCCTCGGCGCTGCCCGCCTTGGGTCTGTCCGTCAAAACGATGTGACCGGCATACGCGCCGTCCACCGCCACATGGATCTCTGTTCCGCCCAGGTGACACTGGTGCGCGCCCTGAATGCCGTTTTCCTCCATGAGCCGCAGGTTGCCGCACAGCACCTTCCTGCCGTTTACCACGGCGCCGATGCCGCGTCCGGCCAGCTCTCGCACGTCGCCCGGCTTGGAGAGCTCGCCCTTGTATTCCGCCAGAATCGCCTTGGCGATGGGGTGGGTGCTGAACTGCTCGCACTGCGCGGCATAGGCCAGCACCTCGTCCTCGCTCACGGCGGTGGGGTGAACGGCGGTGACGGACAGCTGCCCCGTGGTCAGCGTGCCGGTCTTGTCAAAGGCAATGACCTGCGCGTTGGCAAGCGCCTCCATGTAGTTGCCGCCCTTGACGAGGATGCCCCTCTTGCTCGCGCAGCCGATGCCGCCGAAGAAGGACAGCGGCACGGAAATGACCAGCGCACAGGGGCAGGAGATGACCAGGAAGGTCAGGGCGCGGTAGACATATTCCGTAAAGGGCTGATGCAGAAGCAGCGGCGGCAGCACGGCCAGCAGCAGGGCGGCGCAGACCACCACGGGCGTGTAAATGCGGGAAAAGCGGGTGATGAAGCGCTCCGTCCGCGCCTTCTTGTCGGCAGATTCCTCCACCAGCGACAGGATGCGCTGGGCGGCGGAGTCGTGCGCCTCGTGCGTGACGGTCAGGCGCAGGACGCCCGTCAGGTTGACCGAGCCGCTCAGCACCTCATCGCCCTTTTGCACGTCCCGCGGCAGGCTTTCGCCCGTCAGCGCGGAGGTATTTAAGGAAGAAACGCCTGTCTCCACGACGCCGTCCAGCGGGACGCGCTCGCCGGGTCGCACCTCGATGACATCGCCTACCTTCACCTCATCCGGCTCGACCGTGACGGTCGCATCCCCGCGCACCAGATGCGCATCGTCTGGCCGCAGCTCGGTCAGCGCCTCGATGCGCTCGCGGGAGGCGTCCACGGCCATGTCCTGAAGCATTTCGCCCAGCTGGTACAGCAGCATGACGGCCACGCCCTCTGTGTGGCTGCCGACGCAAAGCGCGCCGACGGAGGCGATGGTCATCAGCAGGTTTTCATCAAAGAAATCGCCGTGCAAAAGGTTTTTGACGCAGCGGATGACGACGTCATAGCCGATGATGAGATAGGCCGCAAGGTAGAGCGCAACGGAAAGCCATTCCGCCATCGGGATGAACCGCGCCGACAGCAGCAGCGCCGCGCTGACGCAGAGCCGAACGACCGTGACCGTGCGGTTTTCCTCCCCGCCCTCCTCATGGCCGCAGCAATGCCCGCAGCCGCAGCAACCGTGGCTGTGCTCATGCTCGTGGTCGTGCGCATGGTGGTGTTCATGCTCATGGAGATGCTCATGGTCGCAGGATTCGCAGGACATGATGATATGCCTCCTATTTTATATGAATGGTCATGCCTCCGTGACGTGCTCAAGACCCTT
>CAVFWQ010000122.1:0-4349 GCA_963626285.1 bacterium
GGTCAAGATGGTATGAATGCTTCCTTTATATGCGGCAGCGATCGCTTCCTTTGCGGAAAAGGTCGCCCGCATCTCACGGTAATAGCTTGTAAACAGAATTCCGTAGTCGATGGTCGCGCCCATGAGGATGCATTCCACAATCAGCAGTGCCAGATAGTACATCGAGCCGCCGAAGACGCCGATGGCGGAGACGGTGATGAACACGCCGCACTGCACGATAAGCACCAGCAGGACGGGGATGACGAACGAGCGGAAGGTCAGGGCGACCACGATGAAAATGGACAGCGCCGTCAGCAATGTGATGACCAGCAGCTCACGGTCAAAGCCCTGCTCCATTTCGTCCACCATGGCGCTTGTGCCGATTAAATAGTATTCCCCGCTCAGAGCGCTTTCGCAGGCTTGGCGAAGCGCCGTGACGAATGCGGCGGTTTCCGCCGATTCGGTGGGCAGGTCGGTCGTTATGATAAGCCGCGAATAATGCTCGCCCTTTAATTGCGCTTCCGCCGCCTGAAGCTGCTCCGCCGCGTCCGTCGTCTGTGCGCGGAGAGAATCATCCAACACGGAGGAGAAGCGGGCATCGTTCAGAAGGTCGTTCATCAAATAATGCATCGCTTCGGCGATGGTCATCGTCTGCTGGGCATCGCCCTCGTTTTCGGCGGCATAATAGAGGTACAAAAGGCCGACTGTTCCTTCATCCGCGCCGGACAGCAGCTCCGACATCTCCTGTGCCGTCAAAGCCGTGTCGGAAGCCGCCGCGTCCGTGATGGCCCGCATGGTTCGGATGGAGGCCTTCGTATCCTCATCAAACATGGAGGAGAGCATCTTGTTGTTCAGCACGGTATCGGTCATGAACACGGCGAGCTCGCGGATGGACATGACGCTGTCCTGCGAATAGTCCGAGCCAAAACGCATTTTGTAAAGCTGGGAAAGCTGCATGGAACTCATGCCGAGCTGCTTTGCCATTGCCGAGGACGTCATCGGGGTCTCGATGGTTTCCTTATCCGCAAGCGCCTTCAGGGAGGCAAGCTGAGAGAGCATGGAGGTGTCCGCGTATTCGGCAAACAGGGGATTCTGCGCCAGCGCTTCGGCAAAGGAGACGAAGGCGGAAAGCGTCATCGTCTGCGTTTCGCCCCGATGCGCATAGGCGTAATAGACCAGCTTGAATGCCTCGGCGGGAACAGTCATATCCTCGCTCATGGCGGAAAACGCATCGGTCATTTCCTCCGCCGTGCAGGACTTGCCTAAGGTGTTGGGATAGCCCGTAACGCTGCGGACGGAGGCGTTTTCGCTCAGCTCATCCGCAAGCGCTGCAATGGCTGTTTCATCCTTATTTTCATACAACAGCACAAGCTGGTTATCCGCCGGAAAGACATCGGCCACCGTATCAACGTCGGTCAGCGTATATACGGTCGCCGTCCGGCGCTGGAGAAAATAGCCGCCGACAAACAAGAGAACAAAGCAGACGGCAATCACGCCGCGGTATTTGAAGCTGAAGCTGCCAAGCCATTCAAGCGGCGTCTTTCTCTTCGTCTCACGAGGACGGCGGCGCTTGGCGGTCTTTTCGATGCCCTTATGGAAGGCAAGAATCAGGGCGGGCAGCACCGTGAACACGCAGATCATGCTGAAGGTCACGCCCTTGGCCAGCACGAGCCCGATGTCCTGACCGATTTTGAAGCTCATGAACAGCAGCACGAGCAGCCCCACGATGGTGGTCAGAGCACTGCCGGTGATGGCGCTGAAGGAGGCGGTAAGCGCCCTTTCCATTGCCTGAACGCGGTCTGCGGGCTGCTGCAGATCCTGCCGATAGCGATTCATCAGGATAATGGAATAGTCCATCGACAGTGCAAGCTGCAAAATGGCCGCGACGCCGGCGGTCACGTCGGACACCTCGCCGAAGATGATGTTCGTACCCAAGTTCAGCACAACGGCGATGCCGATGGTGATCAGGAACAGCAGCGGCTCCAAATAGCTGTCACAGGCGATAAAAAGCACAATTAAAATAATGGCGAAGGCCGCAACGTACACGGACACGGGAATCTCCGGCGAGGAGGTGTCGTCATTGGCGATGCAGGCGTTATAGGCGGCATAGCGATCGTTCAGCGTGCTTTCGATGGCCTTTTCTTCCTTTGTCTTATAGCCGTAGGCTGTGCTGAGGACATACAGCGTATAATCATCCTTGTTGTAGTCGGCGCTGCCCTGCTCATAGGTCACGCCGGACACATTGGGCATCTCCTTCAGCTCCTGCAAGATTTCCGCTTTCTGCGCCTCCGTCAGCCCTTTCAGCATCAGGCGGATGGTGGAAGCTGCCTCGGCCGCCGGAAATTCCTTTTCCATCAGGCTCATGCCCTTGCGCATGGCGGAATCATCCGGCAGATATTTGGTCATGTCGGAATTGATTTGCACCATCGGCGCCAAAATGCCGCAGATAACGGTCAAAATCAGCATGATCGTCAGCACAAGCGTGCGTTTTTGAACAATCCATGAGGCGGCTTTTTGCATAAATGTCCGTCCTTTCCATCTTATAGAAATATATAAATAAAGGCAGCTACCTATTTGACAGGCAGGTGCATTTATAGTATACTGACACTGAGATGTTAAATCAACCGACTGTTTATTTCAAGGTGACGCAATACAAACAAATTACATTGTAATTGCCGTAAAATCAACACTTTTTGGGAATTGGTTGATAAGGAGAGGGGATAGATGGAAAATCAACGGATTCGCTTGAGCAAGACCATGCTGAAAAATGCGCTGATGACGTTGCTCAGGGACAAGCCTATGGAGAAAATTTCCGTGTATGAGCTCTGCGCCGCAGCGCAAATCAACCGAACGACATTCTACAAATATTACGGCAGCCCGTATGACCTGCTGACGGATGCGGAGGGCGACTGCTTCAGCAAGCTGCAGGAGCTGCTGTCGGACAGCACGGCAGACGGGCGGAACTGCCTCTGCCGTGTCTTAGAGGCGCTGCTGGCCGAGGAAGAAAACTTCAAAATCCTTATCAATGCCCTGCCCGACAAGGATTTTTCAAACAAGCTGTTTGACCTGCCCGCCATTCGGATGCAGTTCGACATGGCGATTCCCACCACCTTCTCGGAACGGGAGAGGGAGCATCTGCGCGTCTTTTTCTATCAGGGCGGCTATGCGCTCATTCGGGAATGGCTCAACCACGGCGCGGGACGCGAAAGCCCGCGGGTGATGGCGGATTTTTTATACGATGTGATTCAAAAGCTGACGAGGTAAGTGCGGAGCATTTTTGTCCTGCTTTCGGCAATTTATGCCGCATCTGGACTTTTTCCGCCGCAGTATGCTATAATTTCCGCGGGAAATTCTTGTGGAGGGGACATCATTCTAATGAAGAAACGGGTTTTTGGTTTCTTGGCCGTGCTGATGCTGTTTATCTGCGTACTCGGCCACGCGGATTTCGGTGATTTTTCCGGCGGCTCGGATTACGGCGGGTCGGACTATGGCGGGTCACATGACAGCTACAGCGGAAGCTATGGCTGGGACAGCGATTCTTCGGATGGCGATGCTTGGTCGATTGAGGTCATCATTTTCACCGGTGCCCTCATCGTGGTTTTCTGTATTTGGGGTGAAAAAGGAAAGAAGCAACAGCCCAAGGGTGCAAAGGGCGTTGATGTATCCAAGCTAAAGCCGGTCAGCGCCTTGGAGAATTTCAGCGAACGGGAATTCACCGGCAAGCTCTCCAATATGTACATCCGCTTGCAGGAGGCATGGGCTACGGGTGATTTGAAGCCTGTTGAGGCGCTTTTGTCCGCGCCGTATTTTGCGCAGATGGACAGCCAGCTTCAGCGCGATTTCGTGAGCAAGGGCATTACCAGCCACTTGGAGCATATCAGTGTGTTGGATGTGAAGCTGCTCGGCTGCGAAACAGGCGGGGAAGGCGAGCCGGAGCGTCTGTATGCCTCCCTGAAGACGCGCTTTGTGAACTACCTGACCGACAAGAACGGCAAGGTCGTGCGCGGCAGCAGGAAGGATGAAATTTACATGGATTATGAGTGGACGCTGGAGCGCAGCGCTGACCGCAATGCCAAGCGCGTCACAAACTGCCCCAACTGCGGCTCGGCCATTGACGCAAACCGCGCCGCCACCTGCCCGTACTGCGGCTCCGTCATCGAAAGCTCCGGCTATGATTGGGTGCTGACGCAGATTAAGGGCATTTCCAGAAAAACGGTAAAACACTGATGAAATAATCTTTGAAAGATGCTCCGAACCTTTTGAAAGTTCGGAGCATTTTTTGTTTCACGAAAACCCCACGCTAGGCGTGGGGTTGGGGGAAGCTTAGAGCTATGCCTATGATAAAAGAACTCCTTTTGCTAAAATAACAT
>CAVFWQ010000123.1:0-4257 GCA_963626285.1 bacterium
GTGCATACCACCGGCTTAGCCGGTGGTTTTGATTTTTCCTTGCTACGGGTCAAAATCTTTTGCAGTAAGAGTTTTTGAAGGAATATTCATTCTGCCTGCCGCTTCTGAAATTCATCCAGCAGTCCGAATACCGTCGTAAAGTTCGGAGCGATATTGACTTGGGTACGAAAAGCGGCGGCACCGCGCAGACCATGAATATACCATGCGAAATGCTTGCGCATTTCAAGCAAGGCGCTTTTTTCGCCCTTCCATGCAATCATCATGCGGGCATGACGGCGGACTGTTTCGATGATGGTCTGAATGGTCGGAGATACATATTCCTTGCCTTGCAGGGCAGCCTTGGCCTCGGCAAAGACCCACGGATTGCCCAGCGCACCGCGACCGATGGCGACACCATCGCAGCCCGCGGCCGCAAGAAGAGCCTTTGCTTTTGCTCCGTCCGTTACGTCTCCGTTTGCAATGACAGGAATGCGAACGGACTGCTTGACGCGAGCAATGGCCTCCCAATCTGCTCTTCCGCTGTATTGCTGCATCCGCGTGCGGCCATGCACGGTGACCATGGCCGCGCCCTCCTCCTGCGCAATCCGCGCAATACGCTCCGCATTTTTCGAAGCGTCATCCCAGCCCAAGCGGATTTTGACCGACACGGGAAGCGCTGTGCCTGCGACCGCAGCGCGAATGATTTGACCGGCCAGACGTTCGTTGCGCATAAGGGCGCTGCCCGCACCGCCGCCGACTACCTTTTGCGCCGGACAGCCCATATTGATGTCAATGCCCACAAAACGTCCGGATTCCGAAAGCTGCCGCGCCGCATTCATCATAAAGGTCGGCTCTTTGCCGAATATCTGCGCAATCAGCGGGCCTTCACAGGGTGCCCGCGCCGTCAAAAAACGATAAGCGTTCCGCTCCTTCGGCGCGGTCAGATAGCCCTGGGCGCTTATCATTTCCGTTGTTGCGGCGTCACAGCCCTGTTCAAAGCACAGCAGTCTAAACGGCCAATCCGTAATGCCTGCCATCGGCGCAAGATACAACTGCATGGCGAATGCTCCTACTCATCCGTTAAATATTCAAGCAAGGTGAGGTTTTTAATGTGCCACTGTCCGTTTTCGCGTGTCAGCACAACCTGATAACGCGCACTTTGCCATTTGGGAGGCGATGAGGTCAAGCCAAGCGAAGCGGCCTCTTCCTTGGCGGATGACTTCAGTTTGCCGTCAATAGCGGGGATGCGCTCCTCAATCGTTGCCCGCGCCGTGTCTTCCCACGGCCAGCACCACATGCCGGTCATATTCAAGCGGTGGTCGATGCCGGTGATGCTGTAATACTGATAGGGCGAATGTCCGTTTCGAGCTGTTATCAATGCTTCATCACGCTCCAGATAATTGACGGAAAAATAACTTTTCAGCGTATCCTCGCTCTCCCCCATCATAATCACCTGAGCGCGTTTGGCCATGCCGTCCTTGAGAATGATATAAATGTTGCTGGCATTCATGGCAAAATAAAAGGCAGTCGTCAAAATGGCCAGAACGCAGCACACGACCAGCAGCCGTGTTGCCAGATACCATAAAAAGCGTCTCAAATACTTCAAGAATCCGACCTCGCTTTGCTTCATTGACCGAAACCATTATAGCAAAAAAGTGTGCTTTGTACAAGCACACTGATAAAACGGGCATCAAGCCTTTTTGCTTCCTGATATTTACGGATGCAGGACAGTCCCCATCGGGTCACCGTTTAGAACGGCCAAGATGCTTTCGGGCTGCGCTAAGCCGAAGACGCGTACCAGCGGGACATGGTTGTCTGCGCACAGGGCAAAGGCTGCGGTATCCATCACGCGGAGATGCATCTCCTCCGCCTTTGAATAAGTGATGTCCCGAATCAGCTTTGCATCCGGATGGGTGCGCGGGTCAGCGTCATAAACGCCGTCAATATTCTTCGCCAGCAGAATGGCATCGGCGCATACTTCAACAGCCCGAAGAACGACAGCAGTATCCGTCGTAAAGAACGGGTTGCCTGACCCCCCGGCGAAAAACACGATACGCCCCGCCTGCATTAACGCGGCAGCGCGGCGTGCATTGAAAATTTCGCACACACGGGGCATTTCAATGGCCGACATCACCTCAGCCTTCGCACCGGCGCGCTCCACGGCATCCCGCATATACAGGCAGTTAATGACTGTGCCGAGCATCCCCATTTGGTCTGCCGTGACAGCATCCATATCCCGTCCTTGGCGGCCGCGCCAAATGTTGCCCGCCCCGATGACCACGCCAAGCTCAATGCCGTTCTCGGCGACCTTGGCAAGCACAGCGGCGACCCTATCAATCATTGCCGCATCAAACAGACGGCCATTTTCGCCCAGCGCTTCGCCGCTCAGCTTGATAATCACACGCTTCATAAAACCCTATCTCCTGAATCAAGTTTAAGGCGATACCGCCCGAATGAGGCAGCGCAATAGATGGCGGATTTTGCGCCGAAAGCAATCGATGAAAACGAAGGCCTGCTTGCAGTGCAGGTCGAAAAATCGAGAGAAAATCAGACGACGCAAGATGCCTTCACCGCCACCGAATCGAGCGGGAATGTCATAAAAAACGAGCGGCCGACACGCTGGACAGCCGCTCAAAAGAGGCATTAGGCCTTTTTGGTCATTTCGCTGATTTCCTCTGCGAGGTTGCTTTCCTTCTTTTCAATGCCTTCGCCGCGCTCAAAGCGGACAAAACGGCGGATGGAAATCTTTTCGCCGCTGGCAAGGGTCGCTTCGTTCACGAGCGTCGCAATATTGATGTCAGGATTCTTGACAAAGGGCTGCTCCATCAGGCAGACTTCCTTGTAATACTTCTCAATGCGGCCTTCAATCATGCGCTCAACGATTTTTTCGGGCTTGCCTTCATTGAGAGCCTGCGCACGGAGGACTTCCTTCTCATGCTCGATGGCCTCGGCGGGAACCTCTTCCTTATTGACATACAGCGGGTTGGAAGCGGCAATCTGCAGCGCCACATCATGGCAAAGGTTCTTAAAGGTATCGGTCTTGGCGACGAAGTCGGTTTCGCAGTTGACCTCGACCAGAACGCCGATTTTGCCTCCCATATGGATGTAGCTGTCTACCATGCCCTCGGCAGCAACACGGCCGGCCTTCTTAGCGGCGGCGGCGAGTCCTTTTTCACGCAGATAGTCGATGGCCTTGTCCATATTGCCATCGTTCTGAACGAGCGCTTTTTTGCAATCCATCATACCGGCCTGCGTACGGTCGCGAAGCTCTTTCACCATTGCGGCGGTAACTTCCATTTGAAATTCCTCCTCAAATTCTATCTTCAATCAGTCAATTACGATTATTCTGCAGCGGATGCTTCAGCGGCGGGCTCTTCAGTCTGCTCGCCCTGCTTGCCCTCCAAAATGGCATCGGCCATCTTGCCGGCGATCAGCTTGACGGCGCGGATGGCGTCATCATTGCCGGGAATAACATAGTCTATCTCATCGGGGTCGCAGTTGGTGTCAACGATACCGACAATCGGGATACCCAAAGCGCGGGCTTCCGCAACGGCGATATGCTCCTTGCGCGGGTCAACAACGAACAGTGCGCCGGGGAGCTTCTTCATTTCGCGGATACCGCCAAGGTTGGCTTCCAGCTTTTCACGCTCGTGCTGCAGCTTGATAACTTCCTTTTTGGGCAGAACATCAAACTGGCCGGACTGCTCCATCTTGTCGATGGCATTCAGGCGCTCCACGCGGGTGCGGATGGTGCGGAAGTTGGTCAGCATGCCGCCCAGCCAGCGGTTGTTGACATAGAACATATTGCAGCGCCTGGCTTCGGATTCAATGCTCTCCTGAGCCTGCTTCTTGGTGCCGACAAACAGGACGGACTTGCCCTCCATCGCCAGATTGCGCATGAACATATACGCCTCGTCAATCTTGCGAACGGTCTTCTGCAGGTCGATGATGTAGATGCCGTTGCGCTCGGTGAAGATGTAGGGAGCCATCTTGGGATTCCAGCGACGGGTCTGATGACCGAAGTGGACGCCTGCTTCGAGCAGATGCTTCATGGAAATGACAGCCATTGTTTAGGTTCCTCCTTGTTTTTTCCTGATGTGCGCTTCTTACCCGTCAGCCACCGCATTCGCGGCACAAGCAACAGATCGGCGCACATGCGTGATCTGTGAGAGTATAACACAGGATGCTCGGATTATCAAGCCTGAAATCGGTAAAAGTTGAAATTTTTCTTTTTTAGGAAAAATGGCAGTCAAGCGGGCAACGGCTATGCGCAGCGAT
>CAVFWQ010000124.1:0-4250 GCA_963626285.1 bacterium
CAGCAGTTTTTCCCTCATTATCCGCCAATATATCGAACAGATTCGCTCTCTGGAATCTTCCGTTGATATTTTTGATACCGAAATCGCCCGCCTGCTGTCCGGCTTTGATACGCAGCTTACAACCATTACCGGCATTGGTCTAACCCTTGCTGCCGTCATCCTTTCGGAAATCGGCGGTGACATCAGGCGTTTCTCTTCACCTGCCAAACTCGCTGCTTATGCAGGTGTCGATCCGACTGTAAAGCAATCCGGCGACTTCTCCGGCACCAGAATGAAGATGTCCAAGCGTGGTTCGCCCTACTTGCGCCGGGCAATCTGGCTCGCTTCTACAGTTGCTGCTTTCAAAGACCCGGCAATTCATGCGCTTTATGAGCGCAAACGCGCTGAGGGCAAAGACCACATGACTGTAATCGGTCATATCTGCCGCAAAATGATCTCCATCATCTTCGCTGTTCTCCGTGACAACACTCCTTATGTCCCGGCTGTCATCTCTGATTAACCCCTTGACTTTTCATAGCCGGTCTGTTATTTAATGAAGCTGCAGGGATAGGAACGTACCGCCTGCCTTATGGCAGGAACCGGTTGTCGTTCAGGTCATAGCGGAGAACATCCTGCCAGTTGCGGCGCAGGACGATCTCGACCGTCAGGTCGGTATCGTTATAATTGAGCGACCACTGGGTGTTGCTGGTGATGTCCTGCGGGTCGGGGTCCTGCGCGGCGGCCAGCAGCAGGGCGACGATGCTGCACAGGGTGATCAGGGTGATTTTCAGCGGCTTTTTCATATTGTTTCCTCTGTTTCGTTGTCTTCTGACAGCTTGAAATCAAATTTCATTTCCAGTACGGCAAAGAGTTTTTTCAGCACCTGATCAGCGACAGACTTTATGTCAAGACCCGCTACAAATGCGAGGACTTCCGCCTGCTCCGCTTCCGGCACCTTATATACGCGCATGGCCTCCGTCAGAAAACAGCTCAGCTTATGCTCAAGCGGAAAATACATATCGCATTTTTTGGCCATATAGCCGCGCATCAGCCCTGCTGTGCCGACCTCCATTTCGTAAAAATCGCTTTGGGTACAGCCGGGGAGGTTTGCGCCGAATATCCGCGCAAGCTCCGCCGTGGTGTGCTGATGGATGTATTCCAGCGTAGTCGGCAGGGTGTAGGCTTCGATATAGATCTCCCGCAGATTTTCGTTCATCTCGGTCAGGGCAAGCTGAATCGCCGTTTCCACCGCGTAGATGTAAACCGGCGGGCAATCGCCGACAACGATGCCTCTGGCCATGTTGAACTGACCGTTGAACATGGATTCGACCAGCTCAAGCAAAACGGCGTCCTTTGTGGGAAACAGGTTTTGAAAGCTGCCCCGCGTGACGTTCGCTTCCCTGGTAATCTGCGTAATCGTTGTGTTTTTATATCCCTGATTCAAAAGCAGACGGACACATACGTTCAGGATCTTTCGTTTTGTTTCGACGCCGTCTTTTCTCATACTGGACAACCCCGTTTCATTCTTTAACTGATATGCGTACCAATTACAGTAAATTATTCATAGAAAGTCAAGCGTTGTAATCGCGCTGTCCGTGCCAACTTGTTACGGACGCTGTTTTTCTTCCTCTTGACAAACCACTGCGGGCGCTCTATAATGCAGTTGACCTTCGGAATGAAGGCGGACATGCGGGATGCAGCGCCGCATCAAGAGATTCCGTGCCGCGGCTGAAAGCACGGAAGGCAGGCAGCATCCGAACGTACCACCGCCCGACCGGAGCGTTTGGCGCACGTTATCGCGCCGCAATGAGCGGTTTCGGCAAGGCCGGAGCAAGAAGGGTGGAACCGCGGACTGGATTTTCAGCCCGTCCCTGTACGTTAATTCGAGAGGGACGGGCTTTTTCTGTGCCGCCGACCTCCGGAATGATAAGCTTTTCGGGCGCGACATTCGCTTAAACCGGGTTATTGCGGTGAAGAAAAAGCCGTCGCTACCCGCAAAGCCCGGGCAAAGAATGCACCGAAAATGAAGGCGCTGCGCCTTGGGTGCGGCTTGCCATCCAAAGCGTTTGAGGTTTTCGGGAGAAAGCCGCCACATCCAACGGCTTGGATGCAAGAAGCCGCCTCGTCGTTCCGCCCCGCGGCAGAGCAAAAGCCCGCCCGCACAAATGAAGGAGGAGTTTCCATGACCATCACCCTGCACGGCGAAAAACGCGAATTTCCGGACGGCACCAATGCGCTGGACATCGCCGCATCCATCAATCAGGAGCTGAAAAAGACCGCGCTGGCGGCGCGGGTGAACGGAAAGCTGACGGAGCTTGTTCAGCCCATTCACGGCGATGCGGAGGTTGAGATTCTGACCTTTGAGGACGACGAGGCCAAGCGCGTGCTGCGCCACACCGCGTCCCATGTGATGGCGGAGGCCGTCAAGAAGCTGCGTCCGGAGGCCAAGCTCGCCATCGGCCCTGCCATCGACAACGGCTTCTACTATGACTTCGATGTGGATGAGCCGTTCACGCCCGACTTCCTCAAGGAGGTCGAGAAGGAAATGAAGAAGATCATCCAGAAGAACGACCGTCTGGAGCGCTTCGAGCTGCCGCGTGAAGAAGCCATCAAATTCATGGAAGAAAAGGGCGAACCGTACAAGGTCGAGCTGATTCGCGACCTGCCGGAGGACGCCGTTATTTCCTTCTATCGGCAGGGCGATTTTACCGACCTGTGCGCAGGCCCCCATCTGCCGTCCACCGGCAAGGTCAAGGCGTTCAAGCTGACCAGCATCGCCGGCGCGTACTGGCGCGGCAACGAAAAGAACAAGATGCTTCAGCGCATCTACGGCACGGCCTTCTTTGACAAGAAGGAATTGGATGAATATCTGGCGCGAATCGAAGAGGCCAAGAAGCGTGACCACCGCAAGCTCGGCCGCGAACTGGATTTGTTCGACATCCGCGACGAGGGTCCCGGCTTCCCGTTCTTCTATCCCAAGGGCATGGTGCTGCGCAACATTTTGGAGGATTACTGGCGGCAGATTCACCGCGAGGCGGGCTATGAGGAAATCAAAACGCCCATCATGCTGAACCGCGCCCTGTGGGAGCGCTCCGGCCACTGGGACCACTATAAAGAAAATATGTACACCACCAAGATTGACGACATGGACTTTGCCATCAAGCCCATGAACTGCCCCGGCGGCATTTTGGTGTATCAGCGCCGCCCGTGGAGCTACCGCGACCTGCCCATCCGCTCCGGCGAGCTGGGTCTGGTGCATCGCCATGAGCTGAGCGGCGCACTGCACGGCCTGATGCGCGTCCGCTGCTTTACGCAGGACGATGCGCACATCTTCATGACCCCGGAGCAGATCCGCGATGAGATCAAGGGCGTATACAACCTGATTCACAAGGTGTACTCCACCTTCGGCTTCCCCTACAAGGTCGAATTATCCACCCGCCCCGAAAACTCCATCGGCACGGACGAAATGTGGGCGATGGCGACCGATGGTCTAAAAGGCGCGCTGGACGATTTGAACGTCCCGTACACCATCAACGAGGGCGACGGCGCTTTCTACGGTCCGAAAATCGACTTCCATCTGGAGGACTGCCTGGGACGCACATGGCAGTGCGGCACCATCCAGCTTGACATGAACCTGCCGGAGCGCTTTGACCTGACCTATACCGGCGCGGACGGCGAAAAGCACCGCCCTGTCATGATTCACCGCGTGGTGCTCGGCTCCATCGAGCGCTTCATCGGCATTCTGACCGAGCATTTCGGCGGCGCGTATCCGCTCTGGCTTGCGCCCGTGCAGGTGAAAATCATGACCATTACCGACCGTGCGGACGAGGCGGCCAAGGCTGTGTATGATAAGCTGACCAGGGCGGGCATCCGCTGCGAAATCGACCTGCGCAATGAGAAAATCGGCTTCAAGGTGCGCGAGGCACAGATGATGAAGATACCGTATATGTTCGTGCTGGGCGACCGCGAGGCCGAGGAAGGCACTGTCTCCGTCCGCACCAGAAAGAGCGACAACCTCGGCGCGATGACCGTGGAGGACGCGCTGAGGATGCTCCATGCGGAAATCGAGACCAAAGCAATCAAATAATTTCCGGTCTTTTGTCCGACAAGGGATAACCTTGCCGGATTTTTTTGCGGCAAAATTTCAGGCGGAACGATTCAGCGGAACAATTTTCCGAACGCCCATGAAAGGGACCGAATACAAATTGAATTCATTGTACAATAATTCCGAACGAGTTGGACAGATTTTCATACAAGTATTCGGTTTTAAG
>CAVFWQ010000125.1:0-4086 GCA_963626285.1 bacterium
ACTTGCCGAAGTACCGCTTCAGCAGGCCCTCGAAGGCCTTGCCGTGACGGGCCTCATCACGAGATAGAAAAAATGTCAATGGTGTTTCCAAAAATGGCAAAAATTTCAGTTCGAAGGATAAAGCGGACAATCAGACGGAGACGGAGGCTTTCAAGCGCTGGTTTGGGGACAGTAAGGTGGTGGACGAGGACGGGAAGCCGCGCATCATGTACCACGGGACACGGGCGTGAAGGCGCAGCAGTATTTCTTGCGTCATTCATCGGATATATCCACTCCGCAATGCACTGCCGTCCGTTTGATAAAGCCGCAAATCAAAAAGCGGGACTTGACATTCTGCAATACGATGGCTTTCATCATCCATACGGCTTGAATCAGTCCATGGCTTTGCAAGCATATCCGCCCGCCGCATTTTCCCCGGCAAGCAGTCCTGTGGCGAAAGCAAAGAGCAGGTTGAACCCGCCGCAGTCGCCGTCCACATCAAGCAGTTCGCCCGCCAGATAAAGCCCGTCGCTGATTTCGGAGGCCATGGTCGCGGGGTCAACGGCGGAAGTGTCAATGCCGCCGCAGGTGATTTGAGCGTTTTCAAACGAGCGGACACCCGTGATGCCAATGGGATAGGCCGCTAAAAGCTCCGAAAGCTCCTCCGGCCGCGCCCGCTCCAGCCGCGTCTTCAGCGCCGCCGGCACAAGCCCCAGCAAAAGCTCATCCTTGGGCAGAATCCGTGCACGATTTTCCAGAAGCGTCCGAACCGCTTGGGTGTGGTCTGGGATTCGTTCCAGCGGAAGCCGCCCGTAGATGCGCGGACAAAGCCCCAGCATGGGCGAAAAATCCACGCGCAGCCATGCGCGGCCGCCGCGCTGCACGATGGGGAAGGCATCCCGCGCAAGCTGCATCACGCAAATGCCGCTCACGCCGTACTCGGCAAACAGCATTTCGCCCTGCGCCGCGCTGACAGGTTCGCCCCTGTCCATCAGCGTCACGATGACCGGCGCACGAAGCCCCGCCAGCCCGCGCACCATGCTCTTGTCCGTCAAAAGCGGCGCAAGGCCTGGAAACAGCGGATGAAGCCGATGCCCGTTTTCGGCGGCCAACGCATACGCGCCCTGCGTACAGCCCAAATGACCGCCCGCCAGCCCGCCTGTCGCCAAGATGCATTTCTCCGCCCGATATGTCCGATGGTCGGTCGTTTCCGCACACCACTGCCCGTCCGAAAGGCGGGTCAAAGCATCAATTTCCGTGTCTAACTGAACATTCACGCGCTGCTCCCTGAGCCGCGCCTTCAGCACCTCCAGCACGGCGGCTGCCTGACCGCAGGCGGGGTAAACGCGCCCATCGTCCTCCTGCACGGTCATCAAGCCCCAGCGCCGAAACACGCCCAGCACCCGCGATGCGGGCATATGGGCAAGCACGGCCTCGGCAAATGCAGGCTGTCCGAAGTACCGTGGCGCGCTCATATTCATCAGGTTGCAGCGGCCGTTGCCTGTTGCCAGCAGCTTTTTTCCCGGCTTCGGGAAGCGCTCCAGCAGCGTCACCTGCGCGCCGCACTCGCCCGCACGAACGGCCGCTGCCATGCCAGCCGCGCCTCCGCCGATGACCATCACACGCTTTGTGGGCATATTATTCCATCCTTACGCTTTTTCGATATCTTCGGCTGTTAAAGAGGTCAAGTTCTCCGCGGTCAGCGGCTCTGTCTGCGCCGCCAAGCGGTCCGCCTGCCGCGCCAGAGCGCGTTCAAACAGGTTGCGCACGCCGCGGGCGTTGCCAAAGCCCCTGACATCCCTGCTGTCCTCTTCGATGCGCTTTTTCAAGGCGTCCCGCGCCGCCTCGTCCCTGAGCGCATAGCCGCTCTTGCTGCATCGCATATCAAAAATGCCCAGCATCTCATCCAGGGTATAATCCGGAAAGTCCATGAACCGATTGAAGCGGGACTTTAACCCCGGATTGGACTGCACAAACTGCTCCATCAGTTCGATATAGCCGGCGACGATCACGACCAAATCATCGCGCATATCCTCCATGCCCTTGAGCAGGGTATCCACCGCCTCTTGGCCGTAATCGGACGCGCCGCGGCCGGTCAGGGTATATGCCTCGTCAATGAACAGCACGCCGCCTGCGGCCTTGTCCAGCACCTCTTTCGTCTTGATGGCGGTCTGCCCCACATAGCCGGCCACCAGCCCGCTCCTGTCCGTTTCAATCAGCTGTCCCTTGGACAGGATGCCCAGCGAATGATAGATTCGCGCCATCAGACGGGCGATCATCGTTTTGCCTGTGCCGGGATTGCCGGAAAAGACCATGTGCAGCGACAGCTCCGGCACAGGCAGACCTGCCTCGCGGCGCTTGCTCATGATGGTCATATAGTTGATGAGGCTGTTCACCTCGGCCTTGATATGCTCAAGCCCGATATAGCTGTTCAGCTCCTTTTTCAGCTCCTCGATGTCCTCCTTGGGCGGCGCATCGTCTTTTCCATCGGTCTTTGTTTCGGCGGATGCGTTCTGCGTCTTCGGCGCATCCCCGGCCTTCTCCGGCTGCGCGGACGGCGGTGTGCCGTTTAACTCACGGGTCAGGGCGTCCAGAGAGCGGGTATTTTCCTCCGCCATTTTGCGGATGCTGTCAAGCGACGGCAGGGCGGACAGGCCGGAAAACGGGTCTGCCGCGCCTGCATCGGAGCGCGTCCCCCACAGGTCGCCCGCGACGTTCCTCAAATTTTTTCTCGTCATCTGGCTGATAATCTCATTCTGCAGGGCGATAATTTCTTCCCGTCTGTCCATGCGGCACGGCCTCCAACACGATTGATTTTCTTTATTATATACGCAAATGCGCCGCGCCGCAACTTGCGGGCGGTAAAAAATATGGTATAATAAAAGAGAAACGAGCAGGGGCAAACGGAAAACGGAGTTTTTATGCATTGAGGAGGAACGAAAGATGGAAAGACCGGATTATGCGTTTGATTTGATGGACGAAGCGGATCATCTCGGCGCAGAGGGCAGAAGATTTTTTACCATCTCCGACATTGCGTTTGACGCCCGCGTGCTGCTCAAATGCATGTTCGGGTGTGCGGATTGGGGCAAGGGGCTGACCTGTCCGAGCAGGCCGGGAAGCCCGACCATGGCCGAATACAAAAAAATGCTTTCCCTCTACCGCTGGGGCATCATCATCCACACGCACGACAAGCACAGCTCGCAAACAATCAGCTATGAGCTGGAAAAAAAGGCGTTCAACGACGGCTATTATTTTGCCTTTTCGCTCAGCGACTGCGGCCTTTGCAAGGAATGCGCGGGTTTCACGGGCGGCGAATGCCGACACATTCGCGAGGCACGCCCCGCCTTCCACAGCGTGGGCATTGATGTGTTCAAAACCGTGCGCAGGCTGGGGCTGCCCATCAACACGCTGACCGACCCCGACCATCAGGAGCAGAACTGGTACAGCGCGGTCTTTGTCGAATGATGCGCATATTGATTCAAAAAGCCGCGCGCCGTTTGAGTGTTTTAGAGGGCGAACAGACGGTTTTTTCCTGTCCCATTGCGCTTGGCCGTGCACCTGTCGGCAAAAAAACGCACGAGGGGGACGGCCGTACGCCGGAGGGCGCGTATTTTGTGTGCATGAAAAAAGAACGCGGCAAGTATGGCGCGTCTCTGGGCCTGAGCTACCCGTCCCTTGCGGATGCCCGCGCAGCCGCCGAGCGCGGCGATATGGACGCTTCCCTCCTGCCGCTGTTTGAAAAGGCCGAACGGGAGCATCAGCGACCGCCGTGGGGAACGGTGCTGGGCGGCGAAATCTGCATCCACGGCGGCGGTACGGAAACGGACTGGACAGCAGGGTGCATTGCCCTGAGCGATGCCGATGCCCGAAGGGTGTTTGATTTGGTCAATGAAAAAACGGAGGTGCTGATCGTTCCGTGATGGGGAGCGTGGGGCTGTCGGCAAATGACAGGCGCCTACATCGATGGACATTCTGTTTGCCGTCCTATGGAAAGCGGCGCATTGAAGCGCCGCTTATTGTTTCACGAAAACCCCACGCTAGGCGTGGGGTTCGGGGAAGCTTAGAGCTATGCCTATGATAAAAGAACTCCTTTTGCTAAAATAACAT
>CAVFWQ010000126.1:0-3999 GCA_963626285.1 bacterium
CGCTGATCTATATTGAGAGCATCGGCAAAAAGCAGCTTGCGCATATCGTAAAATGGGAGCATCCGCTGGAGCTGCATAAGCAAATGCAGCAATTGGAGCAGGAATTGACACCGCAGGGCTTTTTGCGCATCCATAAGGGCTATCTTGTCAACTATCGCTTCATTCAGAAAATTTGCGATATGGATGTCATTCTGACAAACGGGGAGCGTCTCCCTGGCAGCCGTCGCCGCCTGACCGAAATACGGGAGGGCTATATGGAGCTGATGCAGGGAGAAGGCAATCTGATGCTGTAAGAGGTTTCCTTCTAACTTAATACAATCCTCAAATTTCCTCTTGCCAATGGGCAGGAGGAAATTATTTTTTAGGCAGCAAACAACCATTCATGCGCCATTTGTTCCGCTCATCAGAGCAATTTTTGTCATATGTGCGTGCAGAACTGCCGTTTGTGCGAAAAAGCAGGACAAAAAAAGGAAAGCTGCTATACTTTTATTGAGGAAGAGGGCTGGCGATGATAATCATCTGACATTTCATTCAGATGAAAGCGTATTCCCTTGCATGATAAGGATGTGAAGCAATTGATGCATTATGAAGAGCTCATCAGGAAAATGACTCTCACCGAGAAGTGCGCCCTGCTTTCCGGCAAGGATACATGGCACACGCGCAGCGTAGAGCGGCTCAAAATTCCGTCCATTGCCATGTCGGACGGGCCGAGCGGTTTGCGCAAGCAGGTGGATGCAGGCGACCATTTGGGCTTAAACGCTTCCACTTGTGCCACCTGTATGCCCTCGTCTGCCGCCATTGCCAATAGCTGGAGCGAGGACATGGCGCACATCGCAGGTCAGGTCATCGGACGTGAGGCACGGACACAGGATGTGCAGGTGCTGCTTGCACCGGGCATGAATGTAAAGCGCAGCCCCCTGTGCGGGCGCAATTTTGAATACTATTCTGAAGACCCGTATTTAGCGGGCAAGCTGGCTGCCGCCTATGTGCGCGGCGTACAGGAAAACGGCGTGGCGGCGTGCGTCAAGCACTTTGCCGTGAACAGTCAGGCGGCACACCGCATGGCCAGCGATTCCGTTTTGGATGCGCGGACAGAGCGGGAAATCTACTTGACCAACTTTGAAATTGCCGTCAAGGAGGGCAAGCCAAGGTGCGTGATGTCCGCCTACAACCGCGTAAACGGTGTGTATGCCAACGAAAGCACGCATCTGCTTCAAGATGTCCTTCGGAAAGACTGGGGCTTTGATGGCGCGGTCATCACGGACTGGGGCGGCGGCAATGATTTTGTCGAGGGCGTTCGCGCCGGCTGTGGCTTGGAAATGCCCGGCTGCGGGGATGACAGCCCCGTGGCGCTCATCAAGGCCGTGCAGGAGGGGCGAATCTCGGAGGAAATCGTCAATCAGCGCGTGGATGAAATGCTTACGCTCATCTATTCGACTGTTCTGCCGAAACAGGAGGCTAAGGCAGGTGAGGAAGAGCAGCAGCATCGCATGGCGGAGCGCGTGGCGGAGGAATGCACCGTGCTGGTCAAAAATGAGGACAGCATCCTGCCCTTGGCGCACAGCACCAAGCTGGCCGTTATCGGCGATTTCGCCCAAGCGCCGCGTTTTCAGGGCGCTGGCAGCAGCATGGTGAATGCCGCCCGTCAGGAAAAAGCACTTGACCTGCTGCCCGAATATTTTCCGAACGTCATTGGCTATGCGCCGGGCTTCCAGCGGCTGGACATGCCGGACGATGCGCTGACAGAGCAGGCTGAGAAGCTCGCGGCCAAGGCGGAATGTGTGCTGCTGTATATCGGTCTGACCGAAGGCTACGAGACCGAGGGCTTGGACAGGACGCATCTTCGCTTGCCGCAAAACCAGCTTGACCTGCTGGACAGGCTGTACAAGGTGAACCCGCGCATCATCGCCGTGGTCACGGCGGGTAGCGCGGTGGAGATGCCCTGGATTGACAAGTGCTGCGCCGTGCTTTGGCCGGGGCTTGGCGGGCAGGCTGCTGCAAATGCTGTTTTGCGCGTGCTGTCCGGCGCGGTCAGCCCCTCCGGCAAGCTGGCAGAGACCATCCCGCTGTCCTATGACCAGACGGTGGTGAAAAACTACTACCCCGGCCATGAATACACCTCCGAGTACCGCGAGGGCTTGTACGTGGGCTATCGCTACTACGAAACGGCGAATGCGCCCGTGCTCTTTCCCTTCGGGCATGGCCTGTCCTATACGAGCTTTGCCTATGCAGATTTGGCCGTCACGGAAAACGAGGTGCGATTCACCCTTAAAAATACGGGAAGTCGTGCGGGCACGGAGGCGGCGCAGGTGTATGTCTCCCTGCCGAATGCAAAGATTTTTCGTCCGAGGTTAGAATTAAAGGGCTTCAAAAAGGTCTTTTTGGACGCGGGCGAGCAAAAAGAGATCGTCATTCCCTTGGACGACAAGGCGTTCCGCTATTGGAACGACAAAACGGGCAAATGGGAAGTCGAAGGCGGCACATATAAAATTTTTGTCGGCGCAAGCGCGGAGGATTTGCGGCTTTCGGCATCGCTACCCATACAGGGCACAAACGCGCCTGACCCCTATGCGGGCAGGAATGTTTTCTGCTATCAGGAATGCAAGCTGGATTCCGTCAGCGATAAGCAGTTTGCCGCGCTGCTGAATCATGAAATTCCGCAAAGGCTGTGGGACAGGAACGCTCCACTACAGATGAATGACGCGGTCTTGCAGCTTGAATATGCCAAAAATCCGCTGGCGCGAATGGTCGGACGGATACTCAAAAATATGCAGACCAAGGCCATCGAAAACGGCAAGCCTGACTTGAATCTTTTGTTCATTTACAACATTCCGTTCCGCGGCATCGGTAAGATGATGAATGGCATGGTCTCGATGGCAATGGCGGCGGATCTGCTGCTGATGGCAAACGGACATGGGTTCAAGGGCTTCGGAAGGCTGGTACATCACTATTTCCATCGACCCAAGCTGGCATTTGAAGAGGAGAAGAAACAATGAACTGGTGGAAAAACTTCACAGAAAAGTATCCCAAAGCGGCGCAGTGGATTCGTGAGGGCGGCCTGTTCATCATCGTGTCCAATGCAGTCACTGTTCTCAAATATTTAATGCTGCAATTTTTGCCTGCGCTGTTTTCCGGTCTGCCGATGGTGGATTTCGGCTGGCCGGGCATTGATATGACGCTGTTTGGCGCGGCCTTCAAGTGGAATATTTTTGGCTATGACGTAGCGCACGGCGGTCTGCCGTACCTGTGTGCTTACATGGTCGCCATGCTTGTGGGCGAATGCATCAACTTTCCCATTCAAAAGCTGTTCGTTTTTAGAAGCCGCGGTAACACAGCCAAGCAAATCGCATGGTATGTTCTTGCCTTCGCCGTCGTCACCTGCATTGTCAATTCCATCAACTGCATGTGGGTCGCCGTCGCCGGTCAATACATCCCTGATTGGATCTATAACATCGGCACAACCGTCCTGAATGGCGGCGTTTCCATGGTGATCTTCTTCTTTGTTAATAAGATAATTTTTCCGAGTCGGAAGAAGGAAGAACAATCAGAGGCATAATTTTTCTCTTATCAATTCCCGCTCTGCAATGTGCAGGGCGTTTTTTTGCCCGCTTGAGGCACAAAAAACCAGCAGCAGTGATATGTGCCCCATTTTCTATACACTGTCATTTGAATCAAACAATTAGGATTTCATCGCGGATCTTCAAGGACATTCCAGACCGGAACCCAATACTTGCCGGTACTTTCCATACAAATGTCTTTGTAACCGTGTTCAAGCAGCCACTTCTTAAACGCAATGAGACCGCTGTAAAAGCTTAAGAACCGTTTCTGACGGTCATGCGGCATAATGTAGTCGCTGGTAATGATTGTGGCGACGAGAAAAGTTTTATAAACATCGATGCCGCAGCAGATTGGATATGCGAGCTTCATACTGCCCCTCCTATTCCGAGATGAAAGAGGCAGTGACTGCGCCGCCACACAATAAACACAGAAGTATTTAAC
>CAVFWQ010000127.1:0-3927 GCA_963626285.1 bacterium
CCGCCCTGTATACATTTCATCAAAAAAATGGTATGATACGAATAGAAAATTTCAGCGCAAGCAGGAGGACAGGACAATGAGCTTCATGCATCCCTTGGCCGCACCGTTTTTTCTTTCCGGCGGGCAGCACGCCGTTTTGCTGATGCACGGCTTTACGGGAAGCCCCGCGCATATGCGTCCGCTGGGCGACATGCTGAACGCCGCGGGCTTTACCGTGCGCGGCATCGCTCTCAGGGGACACGGCACGACCGTGCAGGATATGATGTCGGCGTCATGGAAGGATTGGCTTCAAGATGCGCGGACGGCCTGCAGCGAGCTTTTTGATTCGTATCAGCATGTCTCCGTCGCCGGGCTTTCGATGGGCGGCATCCTGTCTCTTATTTTGGCCGCCGAGCATTCGGGCACTGCCCGCCCGCTTACGGCCTGCATCCCCATTGAAGCGCCGCTGGGCACAACCAACCGTTACCGGCATTTTGCGCTGCTCGCCGCGCCCTTTTGTCCCATTCTGAATAAGCACCATGACGGCAGCCGCGATACCTTAGACAAAGCCTACGACATTGATTACGATAAAATTCCCACGGCCAAAACGCATGACCTGAATGTGCTGATTGCCCGCGCCCGCCGCAGCCTTTCGTCTGTCACCTGTCCCGTGCTGGCCGTTCAGTCCCATATGGACAAAACCGTTTCTCAAAACAGCATCGACATCATCTTAAACAACATTTCCAGCCACCAAAAGGCTCCGCTCTGGCTGAACGACGCGCCCCATGTGGCGACCATCTCCCCGGAAAAGGACGTCATCGCCGAAGGCATGATTCGCTTTCTGCGCGAGGCGGAAAAAGCAGCGGAAGGCTCCTAAGCCATAGCCGTTCGGCCGCATCGCCCGATATACAAAAGCTCCGCCGGTCTCAAAACCGACGGAGCTGTTTTGATGCGTT
This sequence comes from bacterium, assembly GCA_963626285.1. GTDB lineage: Bacteria > Bacillota > Clostridia > Christensenellales > Aristaeellaceae > CAVDRM01. Next base: position 936 of record CAVFWQ010000127.1, read on the forward strand.
TTTTACCAGACGGGCGGCGTCCAAAGAACGACGCGATTGGCGGCGAGCGTCTTTTTCACGTCTATCAGGCGCTGATTGCGGCTTCCGCAGAATTTCAGCTCCAGCGAGCGCTGCGTCAAAATAAACGGGCCGTCCACCAGCACATCCGTAGCACGCAGGAGGCGCATCCGCTGTGCGTCGTTTTCGGAAAGCAGCTGCTCCAAGGTATAGCCCGTATATGTCCAGACATTCAGGCTGTGCCTGTGCGCCTCCTCAGCCAGCACCGCGCAGGGCTCTGCCTGCTCCATCGGGTCGCCGCCGGACAGGGTGATGCCGGACAGAAGGGGATTGGTCAGGAATTTTTGGACGATTTCATCCGTGTCCGCGTCCTGCCCGCCCGCCGCATCATGCGTTTCGGGGTTATGGCAGCCGACGCAGTTGTGCCGGCAGCCCTGCGTGAACACCGTAAAGCGAAGCCCCGGCCCGTCCACAATGCTGTCGTTGACCGTACCGGCAATACGAATCTTCATCGGTCTCGTCCTTTCGCTTATAACGGACGAATCAGAATCAGCGGCGTCAGCTCGTCCCCCTGTCCGGAGGGGTTGTCATGCATGGCGTCCTGAATCTCATCATCCGTGAGCGGGAAATCATCGCATTTGCCGAGCTGATTCTGCTCAATGTCGTTCGCGTCCATCAGCACGATTGGAATGCCCGTGTCCTTTTCCAGTGCGTTGCACAGCTCCACGGGATTCGGCGGGTTGATCAGCGCAAGCTGCTTATAGCGCTCGAAGCTGGAACGGAAATAGAAGCCGTCAATGCCGCCCACACCCTGACCGCACACCTTGTAAAACACGCCGTGAATGCCGAAGGGCTTGGTGACGGCCGAGCAGAAAACAGCCAGCAGCACGCGGGGCAGGCCGACCATGTCAATCACCAGCTGGAGCTTATACGGCTCGTGCATCCCGACGCCCGTTGAATTGATGGCGGCGAAGCGCCACAGGAGATTGGCCCAGAAGCCGGGCTTCACCTGCTCCCGTGTCCGCACATTGTTCGTACACATGGCCATGACCTTGGCGCCGAAGGAGAGAACATCGCCTTTTTTCGCCAGCGGAAGCACATATTTTCTGACCAGCTCCGCCTGATTTTCACCGACCTCGACAAAGTGGGTCTGAATCGCAAATCGGTCATATTTCCGGCCGTTTTTTCCCTCGATGGTTCCGCGGTCAAAGTAGACGATGCCGTTTTCCTCGCGCCGCTGCTCGTCCAGGTTTCTGGAAGGAATAATGCCCATATATGCCGCACCTCCTGTGATTTAATATGCTTTTGCGAAGTACATGACCTTCTCGGCCTTTTTCCCGCAGCAGACGCAGGTGTCGCCGATGGGGGTCTGGTCAAAGGGCATATTGCGGCTGGTCGCGCCGGTCGTTTCCTTGATTTTGTCCTCGCAGGCGCGGTCGCCGCACCACATGGCCTTGGCGTAGCCGCCGTTGACCTGCGCCGCCAGCTCGTCCATATTATGCACATCCGCAGTGCGCTCGTTGCGGAACTTCAGCGCGATTTGATACATATTCTGCTGAATTTCGTCCATCAGCGCCTTGACGGTCTCCGCGAGGCTGTCCAAAGCGACTGTCTGCTTTTCAAAGGTATCCCGGCGGACAACGGTCGCCACGCCGTTTTCGATGTCACGCGGGCCGACCTCGACACGGACGGGAACGCCCTTCAGCTCCCACTCATTGAATTTAAAGCCGGGCGAGACGTAATCACGGTCATCCAGCTTCACGCGCAGGCCGATTGCCTTGAGGCTGCTGCAGACCTCCTCCGCCTTTTCCGGCACGCCGCCCTTATGCGCCGCGATGGGCAGGATAACGGCCTGAATCGGCGCGACCTTCGGCGGGAGCTTCAAGCCGCGCTCGTCGCCGTGGGTCATGATGATGGCGCCGATTAAGCGGGTGGACGAGCCCCAGCTGGTCTCATGGCAGTATTCCAGCCGGCCTTCCTTGGAAAGATACTTGATGTCAAACGGCACGGAAAAGTTTGTGCCGAAGTTGTGGCTCGTGCCGGCCTGCAGCGCCTTTCCGTCCTGCATCATGGCCTCGACGGAATAGGTCGCCTGCGCACCGGCGAATTTTTCCTTTTCGGATTTTTGACCGGAATAGACGGGAATGGCCAGCACGTTTTCGCAGAAGTCATGATAGACCCTGAGCATCGTCATGGCCTCCTCCTGCGCCTCCTCCTGCGTGGCATGAACGGTATGCCCCTCCTGCCACCAGAATTCGGCTGTGCGCAGGAAGGGACGCGTCGTCTTTTCCCAGCGCATGACGGAACACCACTGGTTGTATTTCAGCGGCAGGTCGCGCCATGAATGCACCCACTTGGCAAACATGGTGCAGAAAATGGTTTCGCTCGTCGGGCGGACGGCCAGACGCTCCTGCAGAGGCTCCGTACCGCCCTGCGTGACCCAAGCGACCTCCGGCGCAAAGCCCTCCACATGGTCCGCTTCCTTGAGCAGCAGAGACTCCGGCAGCAGCATGGGCATGGCCACATTCTCATGCCCCGTTTCCTTGAAGCGCTCGTCCATCTGCTCGTGGATCAGCTCCCAAATGCGGTTGCCGTAGGGCTTCATGGCCATGCAGCCGCGCACGGGCGTATAATCCATCAAATCCGTCTGCGTCACAACGTCTGTATACCACTGCGAAAAGTCCTTATCCCGCGGCGTGATGTGCTGAACAAACTCCTGCTTCTTTTCCTTGGCCACCGTAGTGTCCCTCCTTAAAAAAATAGCCCTCCGCCCTTTGATTTTTGCAGGGACGAAGAGTGCTTCGCGGTACCACCTTGCTTGGCGTATCCATCGTCGGAAACGCCCGCTTTTGCTGCCCGATAACGGGGGCGGGGCGGCGGTGATTGACCGCGGCGCGAAGGCGGGCGCTTCCTGCTCTCTGCGCGTTTTCAGCCATGGCGCGCATCTCTTTGCTGGTTTCGCAGGAACAAATCCTCCGCATTGCCTGTGCAATTA
>CAVFWQ010000128.1:0-3904 GCA_963626285.1 bacterium
GTCGTCAACAACATCGCCAAAGCCCTGAAGGACGCGGGCGCGGAGCTTTCGCCGGACATCAGGGACGCGCTGGCGGAGGTCTACAGGGTCAATGCCGAATACACCGGGCAGGCGCTGACCGTGGCCGCGAAAAGGGCTGGCATCAACGCGACCTTCAGCATGCCGACCGCCAAACAGGCGAAAATCATTCTGGACGATGCGCAGCCCGTCATGAGCAAGATAGCGTTCAGCAACCTGCAAAACGCGCCCGCGCTCATCAGGCGGCTGCAAAACGAGATGGCGCAGGCCGCGCTTCTGGGCGAGAGCCGGGACAAGCTCGTCAGGCGCATCCGCGATGTCATGCAGGACGGGCAGAAACGCGCCAGACGCATCGCGCAGACCGAGGGGACGCGGGTGCAGTCGCAGGCGCGGTATGATACGCTGAAGGACGGCGCGGCCATGGGCATCAACGTAAAGCGGCGCTGGTCTACGCGCATGGTGAACAGCCGCGAGACGCATATCGCGCTGAACGGGAAGACCGTGGGCATGGACGAAAACTTCGTGACCATCGCGGGGAACGTCCTGCGCTACCCCGGCGACCCGACCGCCCCGGCGGCGGAGGTCATCAACTGCTATTGCGTGGTCGTGCCGGTGGTGGGGAAGCAGGGGAAAAGCGATGCGGACGGGTTGAAAAGCGCTGGCCAAAATGGTACAATAACGGTGCTGACGGACAAAGAAGCCTCGGCAGAAAAAGATTTGCGCAGGCAAAAGACTTCTTCCGTCAGAAAATCCATTGTAACGCTTGAAAAGCGCATCATTCAGCACGAGCAAAAAATCGCTTTTCCGGCGGAGCATGATACAATATGGGAGAAGAGAAACGAAGGGCAAAAGCGCGGTTTGCTCAACCATTGGCAGAAGGAAATCAACGGTTTCCGTAAATCTTTAGCAAGGCGCGAAGCAGAATTGAAAAGGAGGGGCGAACAATGAGCGGAAACGATGTATTCAAAGCAACCATTGAACGGCTGATTGAAAATGCGGACGAGGCCGTTGAAGAAGCAAAGGCGCACCGCGGCGATGACTATTACAGCACGAGACAGATTATTTATTACGAGGTGCTTGATACCATCAAGGACGACATCATCATGGGCGACCTCGACCCCGCTGATTACGGCTTGGGGATGAATCTGGAAAAACGGTATTTGCAAAGCTGATGCCCCAATAAAGGGAGGCACAGGGCAAACACACGGTAAAAAATCGCGTAGAAAACGTTTTAACTTCTAACCACTGAATTTTGTTCAGTGGTTTTTTTGTGCCAAAATAAGGAGGCTAACGATGGCATTTGAAACACTGGCGGACATCCGGCAGATAGGCATGGCGGAGGAATCGGAGGAATACGCGGCGTTTGTGGACAAGTTCAGGCCCAAGCACACCACGGACGACTGTTTCACGCCCGATAACATCTACGAGGTCGTGAAGGGCTGGGCGCTGAAGCGCTACGGCCTGCCTGCCTCTGCCTGTCTCTGCCTGTCGGCAGACCTGCCGAGGCAGGCAGACAGGTCGGCAGACAGGTCGGCAGGCCTGCCGGAGGACGTGCGCGTCATTCGCCCGTTCTATCCCGGCGGCGACTACCAGCGGGAGGAATACCCGGACGGGTGCGTGGTCATCGATAACCCGCCCTTCAGCATCGCGGCGCAGATAGCGGACTTCTATCAGGCGCACGGCATCCGCTTCTTTCTCTTCGCCAACGGGCTGACCGCGGGGAGCATCGCATGGTCGCGCCAAGGGCTGACGGCGGTCTGCACGGGCGCACAGATCACCTACGACAACGGTGCGCGGGTGAACACGGGCTACATCACCAACCTGAGCCCGGATATTCTGGTGGAAAGCGCACCCGATTTGCATGACGCGCTGGAAGCGGCCGACAAGGTCAACAGGGCGGCACAGGCAAAGCAGGTCACGAAACTGAGCCTGCCCGACCACATCGTGACGGCAGCGCGGATGAACTATCTGGCCGTACACGGCACGGCGTGGCGGGTGAAAGCCGGGGACGGGATTTTCGTGCGGAAGCTGGACAATTACGCGGGCAACATCTTCGGCGGCGGGTTGCTCCTGCCGGATGCCATCGCGGCGGAGCGTGCGGCGGCAGAGCGTGCGGCGGCGGAGCGTGCGGCGGCAGAGCGTGCGGTGGCGCTGAAAGTACCGCTTTCAGACAGGGAAAAAGCGCTCGTCAGGACGATGGCAAAGGGCTGAAACGCCAAGCCCGACCGCCCCGGCGGCGGAGGTCATCAACTGTTACTGCGTGGTCGTGCCGGTGGTGGGGAAGGCGGAAAACACCGCCGAGCGATTGAAAAAAGACGGGAAAAGTGGTATAATACAGAAGACGGAGGGGACGCGGGAAAGAGAAGAAAAAGCCGCCCGGATCGAGCGGGAATTTCGCTACACGGACGCACGCGGCGAACGTTCGCCCATTGACCGCGCTTCCTTCGCCGCCATGCCGATCAATGTGCAGGAACAGGCTGCCGCAGGCATCCGCAAAGCAAGGGAGCTGTTTCATCTGGACACGCTGCCGGACAAGATCACCTTCGGGAATCTGCGCAACGCGTTCGGCTCATACAACGAGACAACGCGCATCCTGACGCTTTCAAAAAGCAGATGCAAAGACCCCGCCGAGGCGTACAGCACCATGATCCATGAAATGGCGCACTATTACGACCATGTGAGCGGACATATTTCCGAGGGCGTGTACAAGCAAGCGCTTAAGGAGCTGGGGCTGAGGGGGAACAGTAAGGAAACGGGCAATTTGCTTTTTCAACTCATTGGCACAAAATACAAGAAGGAAGAGCGGATTCCTGAAGCGTTCGCTTTTGCTGCTGAAGTGTGTCAAAGAGGGACGAAGAACAAGCTGGCTACAAAGATTTTTGAAATTCTCACGAGGTGATAATGTGTTCCGAATTGTAGACCCGCCTGAAATTCAGGAAGAGACAAAGAAACTTCTTGATGCATGGATGGAAATTCCTGAAGATGAATCGCCGGAATTTGAAGATTATTTGCAGGAACATTGCTCCGAGCGGATGAAAGAGTACCTCCGCGAGTGTGATGAAATTCGCGCATACTACGGCTCGGACGTTCGATTATGAGGGGAGGCTAATACGTATGACGGTTGACATCATGGGCGTTCCCTACACCGTCAGAGAAGTGCCCGTCATAGACAAGGATGCGTTCACGATGGGGCAGATAAACTACGTTTCGCAGGAGATTCTTCTGGATGAAACATTGTCCGGCGAAATGAAGAACGCGGTGCTGCTTCACGAGATACTGCACGGGATATGTATGTTTATCGGCCTGAATCACATCAACGATGACGAGCGTGCGATACAGCAGCTTGCGGCAGGTCTGTACAGCACATTCAAAAGCGAAATTACTTCTTCGTTTGAGAAAGCGCGGACGCAGCAATAGATTTTGTGCGCGGTGACGAGCGTTTGTCTTTTAACGCCTTAGAAGCCTTGCTTGCCACCTGCTTAGAGGTCTGTTTTTTGTTTGGCATGGAAAGTCCTTTCTGTGCAGGAACGAAGCAGCACCAGGGAAATTATAAACCGATTCCCAAGAATACGCAATTGCCGCCGTTCTTCCGGAAGGGCGGTTTTCTTATGCCGAAAGGATGGCAGACGTGGACACATACAAAGTGATCGAGGAGCAAATCGAGATTCTGTCCAAGCTCGGCAGGGGCATCGCATCCGGCGAGATAAAAAGCGAGGACGGGCAGGACCTTCTCCCGCTCCTGCCGGACATCGGGAAGGCGATCGCCGCCCTGTATGAGGCAGCCAAGGACTGAAGGGGCTTTCAGACCTGTCAGAACCCTGTCAATTACCCATCATAATTTTGCACACGCAACCACGACCGCCAAGCCGAAAAGCGAGGCGGTTTT
>CAVFWQ010000129.1:0-3678 GCA_963626285.1 bacterium
TCGCTGTTCTCCGTGACAACACTCCTTACGTCCCGGCTGTCATCTCTGATTAACCACTTGACTTTTCATAGCCGGTCTGTGAATGGCAGCAGGCTATGATTAGCTTTGCGGCCGACGATATAAAAGGCGCGAAGGCGCATGCTCGGAACTCACTGCGCGGTGAGCCGACCAACCTGTATGCTCATATGTTAACCAACGATTTATAACCAAAAACGGAGCTGCTCTCAAACGGCAGCTCGTTTTTCATGTTTTCTTGTTTCTTTTAAAGCTGATTTTATTTTCTTTTCCCTGCATTAAACGGCCGATATTTCCGTGGTGACGCAGGATGCCGAGGGCAGCAATCGCAACAGCCCAGACGCCGGACGGCCAAACGGATTGTGTGCAAAGGAGGAGGACGGCAAAGGAGACAAGCATGGTCAGGCTGCCGAGGGAAACATACTTTGTTGCGGCGATTACGATAAGGCACAGCACAATGGCGATGAAGCCCTGTACAGGATACAGCATCAGCAGCACCGTGCAGGAGCAGGCAATGCCCTTGCCGCCCTTGAACTCGAAGAACACCGGCCAATTATGCCCGATGACCGCCGTCAGGCCGCCCACCATGCCGCCGTGATGACCGCCGAGCGCAAGCCCGATGCCAACGGCCATAGCCGCTTTCAGCGCATCGCCGATGAAGGTAATCAGTCCGGATTTTAAGCCAAGCACCCGCAAGGCGTTCGTCGCGCCCGTGTTATGGCTGCCCTCCTTGCGAATATCACGCCCCTGCAAATCGGAAATCAGAATACCCGTTGAAATACTGCCCAGCAGATAGCCAATCACTGCGCAGAGTATCAAACGAATGGTCACTTTCTTGCATCCTCCCGCGTTTTTTCGCGCAGTACGAAGCGAATCGGCGTTCCCTCAAAGCCAAACGCCTTCCGCAGCTGATTTTCAAGATAACGCTGATAAGAAAAGTGCATCAGTTCTTCCGCATTAACGAACAGAATGAAGGTCGGCGGGCAGATGCCCTGCTGCGTTGCGTAATAAATCTTGAGCTTTCGTCCGCCCACCACAGGAGGCTGCAAAGCAACCTGCGCATCACCCAAAACGTCATTGAGCGCGCCTGTGGTCACGCGGCGGCTTGCCTGTTCATAGGCGGCTTTGACTGCGGCCAGAACGGTGCTGACACGCTGTCCCGTCAAGGCGGAGGTGAACAGCACGGGAGCATAATCCATAAATTTAAGCTCCTCCAGCACCTCCCTGCGCACCTTTTCAAGCGTCCCCGTGTCCTTTTCCACGGCATCCCATTTGTTGACGATGACAACGGCGGCCTTGCCCTCGTCATGAATCATACCCGCAATGCGTGCATCCTGCTCCGTTACGCCCTCCTGCGCATCGACCAGCAGCAGCGCCACATCGCAGCGCCGAATCGCGCCGATGGAGCGAAGCACGGAATAGCGCTCCAAGGATTCGTCCTCGATGGCGCGTTTCCTGCGGATGCCCGCCGTATCAATGATGTTGTAGGCCGTGCCGTCCGCATCCGTAAAGGCGGTGTCAATGGCATCCCGCGTCGTGCCGGGAATATTGCTGACCATCGTCCGCTCCTGCCCAAGCAGACGGTTGACAATGGAGCTTTTGCCGACATTGGGACGGCCGACAACGGCTAACTGAATGACATGTTTGCTCTCATCCTCGGTCTCGGTCTCGGTCTGCTCCGGCAGCTTTTTCAAAATCTCATCCAGCAAATCGCCCAAGCCCAGCATATTGGCGGCAGAAATGGCGACAGGGTCGCCCAAGCCCAGCTGATAAAAGTCGTAGATTTCATCGTTCATGCCGATGTGGTCCACCTTGTTGACCGCCAAAATGACCGGCTTATGCGTCCGGCGCAGCAGATTGGCGATTTCCAAGTCGTCCGGCGTCATGCCCGTTCTGGCATCGCAGAAAAAGCAGATGACATCCGCCATCTCCATCGCCAGCTGCGCCTGATGCCGCATCTGGTTGAGCAAAACATCCTCGCTTTTTGGGTCGATGCCGCCCGTATCAATCATGGTGAATTTTCTGCCCGTCCATTCCGCGTCCGCATAAATTCGGTCGCGGGTCACGCCCGGAATATCCTCCACGATGGCAATGCGCTGTCCGGCAATTCGATTAAAAAAGGTGGATTTTCCGACGTTCGGGCGGCCTACGATGGCCACCAGCGGCTTAACATTCGCCATTGCCTTCTCCTTCCCGCGGGGGCTGCTCGCCCAAGAGGGCTTCATACAGCGCCGCGCCTGTATTTCGGACAATCGTGAGCTTAATGGGCTGCAGCGCCGCCCTCAGCTCCGTCAGCGGCATATCGTCCAAGAAAAGGTCTCCCTCGCTGCGCAGGGTATTGGCGCATAAAAGGATTTCGTCCGCCTGAACATCCGCAAGCTGCTCCTTTAAATCGCCGCCCGTCAAAAGCCCCGTCACCGTGACGGTCTCTCCGAAAAAACGGTTGATAATCGGCTTGACGGTGACGGTCGGGCCGCTCGGTTCGAAACACTCCACCCAGCCGCGCATGGTCTGGGCAACTGATGTGCCGCAGGCTATCAGCACCCTCCGCCGCTGCCCCGTTTCGCCGCGTTCACGCCCGATCTGAGCGCGTTCCGCCAAGGCATTCTCGAATTTTTTCAAAAGCCCGACACCGTTTTCGATTTGCGGAAAGCCCTCATATGCTTCCTCTGTCGGCAGCGGCTGTCCGGCCTTGCAGTAAAACTCGTCCGAGGGAAAAACGAACCGCGTTCCGAGGGTGGCAATCAGCTTTTCCTGCCACTTTTCCGCCTGTGCAAGCACCTTTTTTGCGCCCTCGGCGTCATAATTTTGAAGCTGCGCCAGCCCCTCGCGGCATTTGGTCAGACCCACCGGCACCAAGGCCGCCGACTGCGCGCCGGGATACAGGGAGGACAGCGTCTGCAGCGTCTCATCCAGCACGGCGCCGTCGTTCAATCCGGGGCACAAGACGATTTGGCAGTGAAAATGAATGCCGGCCTGCCGAAGCCGCGTCAGCCTTTCCAGAATGTTCCGCGCATTCGGGTTGCCCATCATTTTTGCGCGGATATCGGGGGCAATCGCATGAACGGAGATGTACAGCGGCGAAGCCCTGCGCCGCAGAATGCGGTCAAACTCAGCGTCATCCACATTGGTCAGGGTGACAAAGTTGCCCATCATCAGGGACAGCCGCCAGTCATCGTCCTTGACATACAGCGTTCTGCGCATTCCCTTGGGCATCTGGTCAATAAAGCAGAACACGCATTTGTTGCGGCAGACTCGCGGCTTTAAGGCGATGGATTCATCCAGACACAGGCCGAGCGGCGCCTGCGCAGACTTAATGATGGTGACGCGTCTTCTTTCGCCCTGCTCGTTCACCAGCCCAAGCACCACACGCGGCCGCATGGTCAGCGCCTGATAATCAATGTCGTCAATCAGCGCTTCGCCGTTGATGGTTTCAATCATGTCGCCGGGACGGATGCCATGCCGCATGGCTATGCTGCGGGGTCTCACTTCTATGATGCGGTGCAGCAAGCGACCATCCTCCCTCATGCTTGGTACGGTTTATTATTATCCTTCATTTCGGAAAAAAAGTCAAGCAAGCGCTCCGGCGGCCCACGGAAATCATGTAGGAGTGTCAAACATAGGTTACACCAAGCCCAGAGAGAGCAGTCAAGGGAAAGGTGG
>CAVFWQ010000130.1:0-3625 GCA_963626285.1 bacterium
ATCTGGCACTGCTGATTGTGGAATGCATCCTCATGGGTGCGACCATCGACTACGGCATCCTGTATACGACCTATTACCGTGAGATGCGGCGAATCATGGACATCCGTGCCGCGCTCGTCGCCGCCTATCGCGGAAGCATCCACACCGTTCTGACCTCCGGCTCAATCATGGTGCTGATTACGGCGCTGGTAGGTCCGTTGTTCGGCAATCCAACCATTGAAGCCATCGTGCAGACCCTGGCAGTCGGCTGCCTGTCCGCCATCATCCTGATTTTGATGATTCTGCCCGGCCTGCTGGCTCTCTTTGACCGATGGACACGCAGCGCAAAAAAGAAGAGCTGATGATTCAAATCGCTTTAATGCCCTTCGGCAGTGCGTCAAAAATTTTTTGACGCACTGACAGTTTGTCGAAAAAGTCCGGTTTTCACTGGACTTTTTCGCGTCAATAGCGTATAATGACCATAGGAAAAGAACGCTTCGGCGGATGCAGGAAAGGAGCGATACCATGAGCAGGATCATCACCATCGGGCGTGAATTCGGGAGCGGCGGCCGCGAAATCGGGAGGCGCTTGTCCGATGCGCTGCAGATTGCCTACTACGACCAGGAAATCATTTCGGAAATTGCCAAGCGGACGGATTTGTCGGAGGAGTATGTCCAGCGAATCAGCGAAAGACGCCCCTTCATCTCCTTCCCGATTCATGTCGGGCGCAGTTTTTATCCCGTCACCGACCCGCTGCTGCAAAACAGCGTCTTAGTCTTCGCCGAGCAGCACCGGCTGCTGGAGGAGATGTCCGAAAAGTCGGACTGCCTCATCGTCGGCCGCTGCGCGGACTATATCCTGCGCGAAAAAAAGCCCTTCCGCATTTTCGTCTATGCGGATATGGAAAGCAGGCTGCAGCGCTGCATGTCGCGGAAACGCGCCGGCGAAGAAATGTCCGAAAAGGATATGAAAAAGCGAATCGGCGAAATCGACCGCGAACGCTCACAGTATTATTCCTATTTCAGCGACAGGAAATGGGGGACGCGGGATAACTACGACCTGATGGTCAACACCTCCGGCAAGGACATCAAACAGGTCTCCATCGCGCTGGCGGATTACTTGAAAAAGCTCATGTTCTGACAAATCAATCATTCGATATCGCAAAAGAGGCTGAGGAGGAGCATTCCTTCTCAGCCTCTTTCTTATCTGTCAATTTATTCGGCCGTATAAATCGTTTCCCCGCGCAGGATGGTGCGCAGGACGTCGCAGTCGTCATTCATGAGAACGATATCGGCATCCTTGCCGGTTTCCAGAGAGCCCTTTCGGTCATCCGCCCTGATGGAGCGGGCGGGGGCTAAGGACGCGGCATACACGGCCTCCTGCATGGTGAGGGAGGCATGGTCACGCAGGTTTTTCACGCCCTTGTTGAGCTTTAAAACGCTGCCGGCAATGGTGCCGTCCTCAAGACGGCATTCGATGCCCTTGAGGATGATGGTCTGACCGCCCAAGGTATATTTCCCGTCCGGCATCCCGCAGGAGCGCAGGGAATCGGTAATCAACACAAGGTGGTCTCCCTTGGCGGCGGCCATCAGGCGGAAAATGGCGGGATGGACATGGAAGGTGTCTGGAATCAGCTCGGCATAGACGTTCTCCGTCAGCGCCGCGCCGACCACGCCGGGCTTCCTGTGTGCCAAGCCGGACTGCGCATTGAAGGTGTGCGTCACATGGCCGGCTCCCGCGTTCATGGCGGCCACGGCCTCCTCATAGGTCGCATCGGTATGGCCGATGGACACGGTGATGTCCGTTTGCTCACGCACATCGCGGATAAACGCCATGCCGCCCTCCACCTCCGGCGCGGCGGTAATCAGGCGAATGACGTCCTTCCACGGCAGGATGCGCTGAATGTCGGGCGGCAGGATGGCGCTTTCCGGCTGCGCCCCCTTTTTGTTCTTGTTGATGAACGGGCCCTCGGAATGAACGCCCAGAATTTCAGCGCCCTTCCAGCCCTTTTTGCGGCTTTCGGGCATCAGCCTGCGCACAACGCCGAACGCCGTTTCAAGCTCGTCCCACGGGATGGTCATGGTGGTGGGGAGGAAGCTGGTCACGCCGTTTTTCGCCACGCCCTCGGCCATTTTGATCACGCCTTCGGGAATGCCGTCCGACACATCCTCGCCCATATAGCCGTGAATGTGAACATCGATGAGGCCGGGGCAGACATAGGCGTTGTGCGCATCGATGATTTCATCCGCGGCGGCGCGTGCCTCGTCAACGCCGGTGACGGCGACGATTTTTTCGTCGTAGAGCAGTGCTTTGCCCATTTTGACAGCGTTAGGCAGGATGATACGTCCGTTGATAATGGCTTTCATGAAAGTGACCTCCTTACAGCGGTGAATCTATCGGAAAGAAACAAAAGAAACACGCTTCACATGATAGGATGATATAACAACCGCCGGTGTATGTCAAGATATGTATTCTGTATATGAATAAAAATACTCAGCGTCGTTTGTTTCGGGGATAGGGCTTCGGCTCATTGGTCAGTCCAAGCAGATAATCCACGGAGGTTTTATAAAATTCGGAGAGCTGGATGAGGCATTGAATCGGTATCTGCCGCGATTCCGTTTCGTACTGCGAATAGGTGTTCTGCCTGATGTGCAGATAGTCGGCGATATTTTGCTGGGATAAATCTTGATCCTCCCGTAAATCTCGCAGACGCACCATCCTCACTCCTTGAAAACTATTATACAAATCACAAAATGAGATATCGGCAATTATCTCATTTTGCGATAATCGCCGATTATGCCAAGTTATTTATGGTAAATTATAAACGCAACAAATCAAAAGGAGGCTTGGAAATCCGTATGGGATATCGGGTAACTTTAAGCACCGGAACAATTCATGCCCACGGTGATGGTTGCAGCAGGGTTTGTGGATGGTCAATGAAGGTGCAAGCGGGAAATTATGAGGACTTCAGGACAAGAGATGAAGCGGAAGCAAGGGTCAGAGAATTAGAAAAAACGCCGCACTACTGTAAGCATTGCGATTTCCGCGATGCACTCCAAAGGGAAGCGGAACGATGATATTGAATAGCGCATAACAAATACTGTTTTTAGGAAGGGGAACAAAAAATGAGTAAAAAAATGATTTGCTTAGTATCAGTCATCGTATTGGCTGTCTTATCCGTATCGATTGTCCTGTTTGTCACGAAGAGTCGGTCGGAACAGACAGTGGCAACGAGTGATTTCACTCTGCGTAACGGCATTCATTTCGGTGATACGAAGGAAGAGGTGATGGCGAAGGAGACAATACCATTTGAAGAGGGGACACATGGGCTAAAAGAAATTGCAGAAAATGAGCTCTGGACTGAGTTCGGAAAAGTAGCAGGGCTTTCTTTCCATATCAACTATTTGTTTGATGAAAACGACAAGTTAACAGAAGTTGTGTGGGAAAAACTAAACCGGACCAAGGAAGAGTCAGATACTGACTATAAGCAAATAGAAGATGCCATGACAAGCAAATACGGACAGCCGCTTGGATTTTGCGGCGGAAAATGCTATGTGATCGTGGGAGATGCTTTTATACGTGTTAATAATTACATAGAAGAAAATAGAAATTTAGGGTATGACAGCTACTATACTCAGTATACAGA
>CAVFWQ010000131.1:0-3613 GCA_963626285.1 bacterium
TAGGGCTGGCAGTCCAGCATCAGGTCGCCCTTGCCCAGCCCGATATTTTTGCTGGCCTGCTCCACGCTTACGCTGGCGCGCTTTACGCTGATGCTGCCCGATTCGTAAGTCTTCGTGTCGTTTTCCTCAAAGGCATAGGCAGGATAATAAGGGCCAATTAAGTCGTTTATGGCGACCACCTTTCCCACCTTCGCGGTCAGCGTCTTTGTGCCCGTCCAGTCATCCGGCACCTTGAAGCAGGCGCGGTAGGTATGCACGTCGTCGGGCATCAGCAGATCGGTACGCACGACCTCGTATACTTCACTTGTCCCATTTTCGCTCATGATCCTGGTGTAATGAATCCAGTGATCGCCGTTAAGATCGTCGTACAGGCTGTCCACGCGGCTGACCGAATAGGCCGAATACTGCTGATCGTCAAACAGGCTGTTTTCACTCCCGTTCTGCGGATTGTTGCAGTCCACCGTAATGGTCTGCACGACCTTGGAGGAGCCCTGCTCCACAAGGGCGACCGTGAATTTCGATACCGGCAGGTTGCCCGTATTCTTGACCGAGAAGAGCAGCGTGGCGTACTCGCCTGCGGTTACGCAGGGATCATAGGAGGCGACGCCGTTGAGGGCGACCGCCGTTTTCAGGCTGAAGGTAAAGCGCACCAGCTTCTGACTGACGGCCGCGGAACCGTTATTCTCATCCGGCAGCTCGACAGTGTAGTAGCCCGTGCCGTCCATCTGGATGTGCAGGCTGCTGGGCGCCTCGGACAGCTCCACCAGCGTGAAGGGCGCGGTCATGGTGTTTTTTTCGACGTCGAAGCGCACGCACCTGACCCGGTAGCCTTCCTTCGTGCCGTCTCCGTCGGGAACGGACACGGTTTCCGTCCAGTACAGATAGGGGATGCCCCTTTCCGAGCCGTCGTTTACGGAAACGATTTTGAAGCTCTCGGCATGTATGGGCACGTCGTAATCGCGGATCACAAAAGTCGATACGTGCCACGCGGTGCGGCTCACGCCCATCAGCCGGTTGCAGGCCGAGCCGTCGTCCGCCACCCCCTTTTTCAGATAGAAGGCATACAGATTCGAGCCTGACCAAACCTTTTTTTCCTTCAGCGCGGTGAAATACGACACGCCTGTATCCAGCGCCTTTACGGTGTTGTTCATATGCAGGGTCAGGGTCGTTTCCTCGTCCTTGATCTGCGCGGCCTCTTTGGATACGTTCAGCCGGTAGAAGCAGGATTTGCTTTTATCATAGTTAACAAGGGTTTTCCCGTTTACGTCCACATTGATCGGATCCGAGGGGACCAGTCTGCGGGTGAAGGTCTTGTCGATATTGATGCGGGTGGTGGGAGTCTGGATCAGAGTCTCGTTGCCTTTGACGAGCTTATACTCAAACTCGCGCGAAACCACCTGATCGGTACGCCCGTTGGAAGCGGAGTCGACGGCGTATGAGGCGTTGAGAAACCAGTATTGGCTGCCGTTTTGGGTCAGATAAATCATCGGCATGGAAAGGACCGCGTCGTCGTCCTTGGCGCTGTATTCATCCCCGGGCAAGTAGGTGTTGTAGGTTTTTTCTGGACTGAAAATGTCCGCACGACTCAGGCTCAGCGAACCGTCCTTCTCTTCTTGGACTCTCATCACAATAATCGTGGAGCGGCTGGTCAAGAGATTTCCGTCCCCGTTGAATTCGCCGCTGAGCAGGTTGACGCCCGCATACATCCCGTCCCCCATGACGGCGAAGGCGTAATCGGTGCTTTTTGCGCGGTATGTGTCTTCGTCAGTGCAATCGAAGGTTCCGTGTTTGGCCGGGTTGTCCAGATTCCACCAGACCAGCTCGGCCTGGCGCTCATCGCCGGTAGGGGTGATCCAGAAGCCGAAGGTGGCGGATTTTGTTTTTTCGTAGTTTTGCAGCGTGACGTACTGGATCTCCTGCGAGACGCTGTCCAGCTGTGAGAACACAACCGTTTCCTCGTCGGCTATGAGACCGTCGCCGTTGGCGGACAGCAGGGTATTCGCCGCGGCGGGGGTGTTTACGCCGGCAGGGAGGTCGGTGTATTCAGTCGCGGCAGACGCACTGCTTTGCTGCAAAGCGCCGTTGGTTTCCGTATCCATGCTCAGGCTGCCCTCATAGATGGATTGCCGCCATTTCGCAATGAGCAGCTGCGCCGTGACCTCTATGCCGAAGGCCACCGCAACCGCCGCGCCGACCTTGGTGTTCAGCTTGAGCTTGGGGATGACCTTGCCGAAGAAGCGCAGGGCGAGGCTGGCCACGCCGCGCACGCCCAAGCCAATGCTTGCGCCCACCTCGGCCAGCAGCTCGAGGGTCGCGCCCATGCCTTTGTTGAACTGGAATTTGGGATTGGAAAGATTTGGCAGATCCGCTTCCAGCCCAAGGCCGAAGGACGCGCCCGCCCCAAAGGTCATATCCATCGCGACAAAGACGGGAATAAAGCCTGCGACGAACGCCTGAACGCCGAAGCCGCCGCTGAAGGCGGCCTGAATGCCGCCGCTGCCGCTGATGTTGATGCTGTTGGTATCGGATTTTATGCGCCCCTGCAGGCCCGCGAAAACGTTCAGGGCGGCTTTGGTCGCGCCAATGAAGTTGAGATCCTTTTTTACGCCCGTGTCGCCGCCCACCTGATTGTCCACGGCATGCGCGTCGCGCTCTCCCCGCCGCGCCCAGTCGTCCATGCGCTGCTCGACTTTCTTTTGATCGTCGCTTTTCCAGTTCAGCGCATCGCTGCTGAAATCATGCCCGTAGGCGAACTTGATATAGCCGCTGGGGTCGATGTAGAGCTGGGCGGGAATCTGCGGCACGGCGAGGGAAAGATCGCTGCCGCCGAAGAAGGGAATGTCGTCCGGGAAATGCAGCTTGAGCGAGGGACCGGTGAAGGACAGGCTGTTGGTGTTGATGAACTGGGGTTCCTCCACCACGGCCTCTTCGATTTGAAGCTGCATCTCAAAGGTGCGGGTCTGGCCGTCATTCGTTTCCATGACAAGGGAAACGGCGGAGCCGGGAACGATCCGGCGCAGGTAATCCCCGTCAAAGATAACGACCTTGCCTGAGGTAAAGCTGCGCTTTTCTTCCTTTTTGTCCTTCTTGCCGTCTTCGCCATGAATCTGATAGTACAGATGCAGCGTGCCGGAGGGCTTTTCGGCGGCGAAATCGTCGATGAGAAATTCAAAATAATGCACATCATCATTTTTGTCGCTGTAAAACACGGTTTTTTTCTGGCTGAGGATGTCGCCGTCGTCAAAGACCGCCATGCGCAGGAAGGGTTTTCCCGTATACTTCTCCAGCGCGACGGGCTCGACCGCGCCGCCGCGCAGAGCCAGACGGCGTATTTCCCGCGTGCAGTAGCCGCTCATGGTCAGCACAACGCTGACGACGATCTGATTATTCTCATCCGGCAAAAAATCCTTGGTCCAGAAGGAGACAAGCCCCTTGGCATCGGTCGTGGCCGTTTTGGAGCGCGCGGTATCCTTGCTGCATTTGACCTCCGCCTTTACGCCCTTGAGCGCCTTGCCGTCCTGGTCGCGCACGACAAAGCCGAACTGCTTGGAGGAAAGGACCACCACGTCGAAATCCACGTCGTTTTGCGCAAGCTCGTCCGCCAGCAGCTTGT
>CAVFWQ010000132.1:0-3498 GCA_963626285.1 bacterium
CCAGCGCGGGCAGATGTTTGATTAAATTCACGCACGTCTTGAAGATCTGCAGCATGGGTCTCCCGTCCTCGCGGAAGGCCAGCCGGTCATGGATCTGGTTCTTCCCCAGAATCCTGTTGTTGTTCGCCTTCGTAAAGTAGCAGCCCTCCCGCGCCATGATGCTCGCCGCCCCGTAATTATCGCGCCCCACGCCGATGGCAGGGTCGGCCACGCCCAGTATCCTGTGCCCGCGCAAATTGTCGTCCTCGTGCTCGATGCGGAGGATCTCCTGCGCGATCTTTTCGTCCGGCCATTCCACGCCCGTGTTCGGCTGGTCGCGCCTGCACCCGTACAATTCCCGTATCATGTACATCCGTCCGTCCTCGTCCAGGGCAAACCAGCCCACGGAAAAGGGTCTGGCATGCCCCCAGTCAAAGGAGCGCACGACCTGCCAGTGCCGCGGGATCGGGAACGGCTCAATGACGTGCGTGTTCGTGCCGTCCTGATAGTGCGTCGGGTCGTTCTTCCATTCCATGAACACCTGCCCCACAAAGCTGTCCCAGTTCCCGTACAGGAGCGCCTGCTTCTGCGCGTAGGGCAGGGATGCCAGTGCGCTCAGGTAAGACGGGTTGTTCGCTATCAGTTTGGGATTGTCGAACACGCTGGACGGGATGAAGATGCGGCTCTTTTTGTATGTGAGCTTCCTCCCGTCCGGCGCGTCCACATTCACCTCGCCCACGATCTTCGTGCCCGGCGGCGCCGCGCTGATGAACCTCTCCTTCACCCACCCGTGCCCGATGCCGCCCGGGTTGCCCGTTGCCCGCACATAGCATACCGTGCCCGCGCCGGATGCGCGGTTGCGGGAGAAAAAGTAACTGTATTCATCCCACGTGAAGTGCGTCAGCTCGTCAAAGCCGATGAAGTCATACTGCTGCCCCTGATAATCCCCCTGATAGGTCGTGGGCTTCACGTTCCCGAAGAGTATCTTCGCCCCGCTGGGGAACGTCCAGTAATGCTCCGTCCCGTTGTACCGCGCCTTTGGAAAGGCCTGCGGGTAGTAGAGCTGGCTCTTTTGGATCAGCTCCCGCAGCATGGGGTAGGTCTTGCGCAGGATAAGCCCCTTGTAGTTCGGGACATGCACCTGCCGCAAGGCCTCCATCACCAGCGCGTCGCTCTTCCCGCCGCCCGCCGCGCCCCCGTAGAACGCCTCGTATTCGCCCCGCCGCATGAATGCCCGCTGCTTGGGCTGCGGCTGCCAGACTACCCGCTTATCATTCACCATATTTCTCGCTTTCCGTCCATTTCTTTTTTTCGCCGTACGCGCTGCTTGCGGCCATCTTTGACGGCGGAGATGGCAACAGCGTCCGGCGCAAGGGTCGGGGTTCCCTTGCGCTTGAGGACGCGGCACGCAAGTCGGCGGGTGCAGAGCATAGACGGCGTTAGCCGGATATGCGGTGAGGGCTACCTGTTCCAGCCTTTATACCCGCTCGAATATCCCTTATAGCCGCCCGAATATCCCCTGTAGCTGCCCGAATAGCCCCTGTAGCCGCTCGTGCTGCTCTTCGTCCCGCGCACCCAGCCGCTGATGGTCTCCTCCGTAAAGCCCACCGCCTTCAGGATGTTCTTCAGGCGGTCATATTCCTTCGCGTCCCCGTTTTCCCAGGCTTCCACGATGAGGGGCTTGAACTTCTTCTGCACCGCGCTGTCCACCTTCTTCTGCCCGTTCGCCTGAATGAGCGTTTTGCGCATCCTTGCGGCCGCCTGCGTCTCCCCGCTCTCCAGCAGGCTGTTCAGCATGGTCGTCGTGTACAGTCCTTCGCTCCCGTCCCCGTTTCGGATGCTCGCCGTCAGCGCTTCTTCTTCCGTGTACGCCGCATAGGGCGCGGCTGCTTCCGTCCCGTCCTCCTTTTCCTCCGCCTTTTTGAGCGCCGCTGCCTTCACCGTGATCATGTCCCGCACCGTGGAGGACGCAAAGCCAAGGCTCTGAAGCTCTTCGGCCATCGCTTCGTAGGTGTCGAGGTCGCCCGCATTCAGCGCCTCCGCCGCCGTCATCACGCGCTTGTCGTTATCCCTGTATTCCTTCCTCAGCGCCGTCATGATCTGCGCGTCCGTCTTGCCCTGTTTGCGCAGCCGGTTCATCAGCCGCGTGTACTCCGCGATGTCGCCCACGTTCAGGGCGTCCGCCATGTACGAAGCGCCCTTCGTCATCGTCAGGTCCTTCATGCCCGCGTTGTAGGAAAGCAGCTCGCCGTTCAGCAGGTCCTGCATGTTGCTCACCGCGCCCGTCACAATGTTTTCAAGGTTCGTCGCCGGGATGCCGAACCATTCCGCCATGGTCTTGCCTAAGGTTAAGCCCGCGCTCTTCACCTTCTCCACGCGCTGCTCCGGCGTCTTGTCCCCGCTCAAGGCCGAGGAGACCGCCGTCAGGAATTTCGCCCCGCTCTGGTACATCTCGTTCAGCGTGCTCACGCCCGCCGCCTCGATGTCATACGGTGTCTTGCCCTGCATCACCGCCGTCAGCAGGTTGTACGCCTCCTGCCCGCCGATGACCGTTCCGGCGATGTTGGACAGGGTATCGTCAATGATGCCCTCCATCAGGCTCTCGCCCGTGATCTCCTCCTTGTCGTCCCTGTACGGGTTCATCCGCGCCAGCAGCATCCGCGCCAGCAGCCCGCTCACCGCCGTCACCGCCGCCGCCGTGAGCTGGGACGCGACTGCGGATGCGAACCTTGTCTTTGCCGCCCTGAATGCCGCCTGATTCTCCGCGCTCGCGTTCGCCTTCACGTCTGCCGCCCGCGCCCGCATTTCCCCCCAGGTGTCCGTCAGCACGCCGAAGTTCTGAAGGCCCTGCCCCATGAACATGGTCAGGGATTTGATCAGCTGGTTTGTGTCCCTTGCGATGTCCGTCCGCTGCATCACGCCGGAGGAGGGCTGGGTGTCGTCCACGCATTTGTCAAACAGTGCCGCGACCCTCGTGTAGTAGTCCGTGTATGCCTGCGTGCCCTCCTTGTAGGTGCTTCCGTCCTGCCCGTCCTGCCCGTTCACCGCGTACTCGCACGCCGTCCAGATCTTCCGCATCGTCCATTCGTCCATGCGGTTCAGCCAGTCCAGCCTCGGCGCTCTGTCAAAGAGCGTAAAGTCCCTTGCCACGCCGCCGATCTCGGTCTTGGCGCGGTTGTCGCCGCGCGCCCAGTTGGTCGCCGTCCACTGCGCGATAAAGTCCGTGCTCTTCATGGTCTTGCTGCCCGTGCCCATCGCCCGTGTCATGGCCGCCCACCCCGTGTAGGGGGTGATGACCATCGCGCCGGAGACCTGCTTGAAGGCCGTCGATATGTTCATGTTGAGCTTCGCCTGGGCGAACTTTCCCCGCGCCCTGTCCAGAAAGCTG
This sequence comes from bacterium, assembly GCA_963626285.1. Classification (GTDB taxonomy): domain Bacteria; phylum Bacillota; class Clostridia; order Christensenellales; family Aristaeellaceae; genus CAVDRM01. The sequence goes on from CAVFWQ010000132.1 coordinate 3,368, forward strand.
TTTTCGCCCTGCCTCGCGCCCTGCAAATCGGCCATGAGGTTTTCAATGTACCTCTGCCCGACGACGCCCCACTTCTGCGCCACCTCCTGCTTCATGCTCCCCGCATAGCCCGGCATGGTCGCGTTGTACAC
>CAVFWQ010000133.1:0-3443 GCA_963626285.1 bacterium
GTGCAGCACCGTGCGCTCGAAGATATAGGACGGGGTAATGACGATGATGAAGTAGATGATACTCATCAGCAGACCCTGCGGCAGCATCTTCACAGCGTCGATCAGGTTGATGGTCGAGCCGAACTCAAAGCCCAGGAAGGGGAGGATAATGGCGTTGCCGCCGGCAAACACCTTGCGGATATCCATATCCAAGTTGCCCAGCACCATGCCCAGGATGAAGGGGATGATCAGGGAGATGATCTGCATGACCTGCGCCTCGCCGAAGCCTGCCTCGCCGTAGAAGCCCAGGAACAGCAGCGGCAGCAGAGGCATGGAGCAGATCAGCATAATGCCGAAGCTGGCCTTATCGGCCTTGTCGCCGAAGGGAGAGATGATGCCCATATACAGTGCCGCGTTGGCGCTGGTGACGGCGCACACAAAGGCCAGGAAGGAGATGCCCAGAAAGCCCTCGTAGCCAAACAGGGCATAGAACAGGGCGCACAGTCCGTAGGCCACGCCCAGCCGTACCAGGATCAGCAGCACGCCCCGGTGCAGGGCGTCCGCCATATCCGACAGCTTCAGCTGCGTGCCGGTGCAGAACAGCATCAGACCGATGATCAGCATCTGTCCGGAGGATGAGAACATATCCTTCATAGGATTGCCCAGCGTGCCCCACAGGTCAAAATCAAAAATACCCTGGCAGATCGTTGTGATGACCGCACCAATGATCAGCGGCACGAACATCGTGCCGGCAGGCACCTTCTGCAGCGATTTCCAGATGTTGACGTTCTTCTTGGTTTCCATGATCTTACGCTCCTTTGCGTTTTTTCTTTATGCTGCCATTTTACGCATTTTCCTTGCTTTTACAAGAGAACAGAAGTATAATCTTTGGCAAACAAATTGTGCGCATCGCACAATCAAGAAAGAAGTGCTTTTATGCAGGATACAGCGGCATTGCTGGCGGATTTCTTTGCCCAGGATGACCTTGCGCGGCTGACCGTCGACGCGGGCGAGCTGCTGGGCTGCCCCTTGATGGTCATTGACGACGCGTTCCGCGTGGCGGCCCATTACGCGCCGCCGGGCTTTACCGATCTCCTGTTTGACCGCGCCGTACAGCAAGGCGTCATCACCTACGAGGCGGGTGCCATCATCAGCAGAAGTCCGGCGCTGTCCGCCGGAGCGCCGGACTATGTGGAGGTGGCGGACAGCACCCGTCGCCGCCGCTTCGCACCCCTGATCAGCGCCGGCGTGCGGCTGGGCTATCTGATCTGTGTGGACATCGACGGCCATCTGGAGGGCATTCCGGCGGAGACGTTCCGCACCGCAGAAACGGTGCTGGCCAAGCAGCTGTTTGTGGAGGCCAGCCGCCAGGACAAGCCCTTCGGCACGGCGGAGGAGATATTGATGCACCTGCTGGACGGCGGCTTTCCTTCGGCGGCCTATTTCCGGCTGCAGTCATCCAGCACCTATCTGGCGGATTTCCACCCCGCCGCCTTTGCCCTGATCGACCTGGCGGCGTATCATGCGCTGTACCTGGACAAGAGCCAGCTGAAGGACGAACTGACCTACCGGTTTTATGCCTCCCACCCGTTTCTCTATCAGGGCGATGCCATTCTGTTTCTGCACGAGGGATATGACCCCGCCGGATTTGACGCTCTTGTGGAGGAGTTCCATCTGAAGGTGGTCATTTCCGAGCCGATAACAGATCTCTACGACCTGCCCGCTCTGTACCGCACCGCCCGCGAGGCACTGGATTTGGTTGCGGATGCCGACTTCCGCGGCGGCAGCGTCTATCACGCGGAGCAGCTGCGCACATTGCTGATGCTGACCGCCGCCCGGCGATACAAGAGCCTGATCCTGCCCCAGGTCAAGGCCCTCGCGGCGTGCGACAGGGAAAAGGGCAGCCAGTACTGCGAGACCCTTTATTACTATCTGACCTGCGGACGCTCCCTGAAGGACACCTGCGAGGCGCTGTTCACCCACCGGAACACAGTGCTGTACCGCATCCACAAAATGCGGGAGGACTTCGCCGTCCCGCTGGACGACCCCGCATCCCACACGGCGCTGCTGTTGTCTGCGGCGCTGACCCTGCTGGACAGCAAGGGCGCGGCATTTTTCATCGCTGATCCGGAGCGAAGCGTCTCCGCCGTCGAGTGAATAGGCAAACTCACAGGCGCGTTTTTACCGACGTCGGGATATTCTGAGATGTGAAGAAAGCGCGAAGGCCATCGGCAAATACCGTGCCATCCTGATTGAGGCCTTCGGCATCGGCGGTGTCCATTTCCTTCACCGTAACTCCTGTCAGAAGATTGCCCAGCCGTCCTCTCATGGTGGGGTAATGATTTTCCGCAGCGCCCTGTACTTTCTTAGCCGAGTAGCGCCACGGGGGATCGGCGTAAATGATGGGGTACTTTTCGATAGCTATTCCTCCTCTCGAAAGACTACCAGATGACTAACGCTTGACTTTTTGCATATAATAGAATATGATTGTATTGCAAACCAACACAATCATATTTGAAAGGAGTGCTTTTATGGCTACAAGTGTTATGCAGGTGCGTGTTGACGATGATCTCCGCGCCAAGGCTGCCGCTGTCTACGATGAACTCGGCATCGACCTTCCCACCGCTATCCGAATGTTTTTGAAACGCTCTGTCGTGGTAAATGGCGTTCCCTTTTCCATGACGCTGCCCAAGCAGGAGTACAGAGCTGACCGGGCGATCCGCGCCATGCAAAGTCTGAGTGAAGCCGCGCAGCAGAACGGCACGGCGGATATGTCGCTGGATGAGATCAATGCTGAGATTGCAGCATCCCGGGCTGACCGGGCATCGAGAAATGCTCGGAACGGAGCGTAACCATGAAATACTATGTTGTACTTGATACGAATGTAGTGGTTTCTGCTCTGTTTAACCTTTCCTCCGTTCCCGGTATTATTCTGCAAGAAGCTCTTGCGGGGCGTGTGATTCCTCTGCTGCATGAGGATATTCTGGACGAATACAACGATGTTCTGCACCGCCCTAAATTTAAGTTTGACCGCCGGGACATTGAAATTGCGCTGACAGGCTTAATTAAGCGGGGTATCTTTTTGGATGCCGCCACGATTGAGGACTATGTTCCCGACCCCGATGACGCAATTTTCTATGAGGTGGTTATGGAGGCAAGAGAAACTACCGACGCCTATCTTGTAACCGGCAATATCAAGCATTTCCCGGTCAAGCCCTATGTGGTGACGCCCAAGGAAATGCTGGACATCCTCAACGGGAACGAAATCTAACACGCAAATGACCATTTCTCCAATCATGGGGAAATGGTCATTTTCCTTTCTCGTCCCCAGCCAGTCGATTGCGACAGAGTTTGTTCATTTCCCTCGGGGACTTGTCCTTGCCGAAATACTTTTCCAGCTCCGCGCTAAGCGTTTTTCAGCAGGCCGTCTCGCTTCATAGGCGGTCTGCTGACATGTTTATCGC
>CAVFWQ010000134.1:0-3441 GCA_963626285.1 bacterium
GTTTCCTCCGTTCCGCCCATCTATTGGAAATTCAGCAACGATGAAATCGCCGCCTATTATGCCGATGTGGTGCAGGCCGCCGGCCTTCCCATGACGGTGTACAACATCGCTTTGGCCGGTCTGGTGAGCTTTGACATGATGAAGCGCCTCGGCGCGATAGAAGGCGTAGAAGGCATCAAGTACACCTCCGCCACCTTGTATGATGTGTTCCGCATCAAGGAAGCGCTGGGGCAGGATTTTGCCGTATTCTCCGGCAGTGACGAGCTGGCCGTGAGCGGGCTTTCGTTCGGTGCGGACGGCATCATCGGCTCTACCTATAACGTGCTGGCGCCGCTGTTCCTGAAGCTGCATGATTTCATGGCAAAGAACGATGTTGATTCTGCGCGTGAAATGCAGAAGCTCGCAAACCGCTTTATTTTCACTCTGCTCAACCATAACCTGATGCCCTCGCTGAAGGCCACCCTTACCCTGGGCGGCAAGGCGGACGGCGGATTCTGCCGCCGCCCCTTTGCCAGGCTGAACGATGAGCAAATCAAAGCGCTGAAGGCCGATTACGCCGTAATCAAAGCCGATACGGGCGACTTGGGGCTGGATTTCTTAAAGAATATCTGATTCAAAATAACCGATTCAGCGTTCTGATGGCGAATCATTTTCGCCATCAGAATTTTGCTGTTATACATCGGCAGAACATGAACAGGGGTTATGCTTTATGCGGCAAGAGGAACTGCTTTATCTCGGCACAACGCCGCGTCCCAAGGACTTTGATGTCTTCTGGCAGGCGCGCATGGCGGAAGCGGACGCCGTCCCGCTCGATTACAGCTTTACGCCCGGCGGCGTTCCGGCCTACCCGACCTGCGAATATCTTCATTTGTGGTTTCGAGGGATGCACGGAGCGCGGCTCTATGCCCGCTACGTCCGCCCGACGCGAAAAGAGCTGCTGCCCCTTGTGCTTCAGTTCCACGGTTATCCGGGCGCAAGCCGAGGCTGGATGGAGCAATCCTCCTTTGCGGGTATGGGCTTTGCATTGCTGGCGATGGAATGCCCCGGTCAGGGCGGCCGCAGCGAGGATGTCGGCGGCTATAAGGGGACGACCGTCGCAGGGCATCTGGTCGCCGGTTTGGACGGCGACCCCAAGGATATGTATTATGTGCGGATGTATCAGGATATGCGCATTCTGTGCCGCATTGTGCGGAAGATGGCGGAAATTGACCAAGACCGCATCTATATCAACGGCGCGTCGCAGGGTGGCGGCTTGGGGCTGGCGTGTGCGGCGCTGAACCCCGATGTGCCGAAAAAAGCGGCTATCCTCTATCCCTTCCTGAGCGATTTTCAAAAGGTGTGGGAGATGGGCGCGGACGAGGTTGCCTATGAGGGTCTGCGCTATTATTCCCGCTGGTTCGACCCTGACGGAAGCAGGACAGAGGAATGGTTTACCAAGCTGGGTTATATTGATGTACACAACTTAGCCCCGTGGATCAAATGCCCCGTGCTGTTCGGCACTGGCTTGGAAGATACGGTTTGCCCGCCGATTACACAGGACGGCGTGTATAACAGTCTCACCTGCCCCAAAAAGCGCTTTTTCTTTCCGGGCTTTGGGCATGAGGAAATTCAGGCGTTTGATGATATGCTGCTTACGTTCTTTACGGAAGAAGGTGAAATGGCATGATTCAAAAAGAGTGGGATGCAGGTTTGAAGGCGCTGCCGCCGTTTGTGCTGCCTGAAAACTTTCTGTCTGAATGGCGTGCGCGCAAAGCGGAAGCTGCCAAAACGCGCATCGTTCATGTCGCACCGTTTATATCCGGCAACGAAAAAATGGCTGTATACAGCGAAGTTTCTTTTGCCGGCACGGACGGTGAAACGTTAAAAGCGCGATATATCCGTCCTGTCGGCGAGGAGAAACGTCCCCTGGTGCTGATGTTTCATGCCGAAAACCTGCCGATACGCGGCTGGCATTATATGACCCGCTTTATCGCCTTGGGTTATGCTGTGTTCGCGCCGGAAAACAGAAAAAATGTCCCGTTTGCGCAGCAGGCGACGGACGCTTTCTGCGCGGCGCAGATTGGTTTTTCCCTTCATCATACGGACTCAAATCAGGTGTTCGCTTGGGGCGATTCACTCGGCGGAACGCTGGCCATCGCCGTCAGCGCCTTTTTCGGCGTTGCCAAATGCATCGCCCAGAACCCGCTGTGCGGCGGCGATTATGCGGATTGTGTTGGCTTTGCTTCGCTGCTGCACCAGCCCTTTCTGATGGCGACTAGCGGGATGGATTCTGTGTCACCGCCCGAAAATCAGCTGGCTGTTTATGCCGCCGCGACGAAACCCAAACGCCATTTTCTGTATCCTAAATATATGCATGAGCGCATCAACCACTTTGAGGATCAAATGATTGTTTTCCTGCACCCGTCAACAAATTTTTAAGGAGAAAAGACAGATGATTTATTGCAAAAAAAACGAATTAAAGCGTTATTTAGGTCTCAGTGAACACATGGATACGGCCATCCGTTTTCTTCTGGAAAACGACCTGAATGCGCTGCAGGCGGGTCGAAACGAAATCAGTGATACCGCGTATGCCAACCGATTTGACTACGAGACCCTGCCGGAGGAAGGTCAATTGTTTGAAACGCATATCAAATACGCCGATATTCATATGGTACTGTCCGGCCGCGAACGCATCATGGCGGCTGACGAAGCCTCTCTGCACGAAACATCAAGAGACGAAGACGCGGATTATATCGCCTCCGACGGTGACTGGCAATGCCGTTTCCGTCTGTCAGCCGACGATGTTTTGATCGTCTTTCCCGGCGAAGCCCACAAAGTCAAATGCGCTGACGGCGCGCCCTGCTTTGTGAAAAAGCTTGTGGTAAAAGTGCCGGAAAGCTAAGAATTACCGCGCAGTCATCGCATCGGCATCAATGCAGCTTGAGCGGCAATGGCATACGGCCTGACGGCTCCATATTTCCGGAAAGGATTTCCGGAATGCGCGCCATGCTTTCTGACGACTGAAAGCAAAAAAGAAGCCTCGGTATATGCGGAAGCTGTTCCATTGCATAGGGATTGCCCGTATGTACCACCATAGAGACCTTTTCGCCGAGAGAAGCAATCAAGTTTCGGATCCTTTCCGTCAAACCATCTGTGCCGTAATATGCGCCGGTATCGCAAAAGAAGCATCTTCCAAAACCGGATAGACTGCTCCGAACACGCATTGATATTCTCATATGCGCCACACACTTGGAATGAAGAATCTGTACGACCCAGAGGAAAGAAACAGTTGAAATACCATGGCTTCCGATACACGAATATGATTGGGAAAGCATGGATGACAATGAAAGCCGCGCTGACTTTCAAGTGTATCAATCTCAAGAAACCGACCAAGATAAAGAGAGAAATGGACCGTTCCCCGTTTAACGGACAGTAGAAAAAAGAGACCTCCTGTTGTAGAAT
>CAVFWQ010000135.1:0-3328 GCA_963626285.1 bacterium
AGGCAGCGTCCTCATCCGCCATGGTGACGATGTAATAGAATTCCTTGTTCTTCACCTCCAGCCAGCGCGCCACCGTGCGGTCGATGACGGCCTTAAGCTGCGCGTCGACGGCATAGAAATAGACCGGGCTTGCCATGACAATCACGTCCGCGTCAATCATCTTTTGCAGCACTTCCGCCATATCGTCCTTACGGGCGCATTCACCGTTGTGTGCGCTGCAGTAATAGCAGCCGGCGCAGGGAGCGATTTTCTTCGCCGGCACGCGGATGATTTCGACCTCGCTGCCGCTTTCCTGCGCGCCGCGGGCAAACTCACCGCACAGCAAATCGGAATTGCCGCCCCTGCGCGGGCTGCCGGATAAAATCAGCACCTTCTTGCTCATGAATTTTCCTCCGATGCTTTCAGCTTATCGTATTCTTCACCGCCGACCGGCTCGCACCACTCGGTATGCGTATCCTCGCCGGGCACCTCGACGGCCAGATGCGAAAACCAGCTGTCGGGCGCCGCGCCGTGCCAGTGCTTCACGCCGGGCGCGATGTTCACCACGTCGCCGGGATGCAGCTCCTGCGCCCCCTTCCCCCATTCCTGATAATAGCCGCGACCAGCCACGCAAATCAGTATCTGTCCGCCGCCCTTTTTCGCCTGATGAATGTGCCAGTTGTTGCGGCAGCCCGGCTCGAAGGTCACGTTGAACACCTTGACCTGCTCCGCGGAAACCGGCGCAAGGTAGCTTTTGCCGCTGAAATACCGGCTGAAGCCGTCGTTGGGTGCGCCGATGGAAAAGACCATGGCGTTTCGGTGCGCCTGCATCGCCGAATCCGCGTCCGTCTCCGTCCAGACCTCCTTCGCCAGCCGGAACGCCGCCCACGCCTTGGGCCAGCCCGCGTAGAACGCCGCGTGAGTCAGAATCTCGGCGATTTCGCTGCGGGTGATGCCGTTGGCCTTGGCCGTTTCCAGATGATGGCGGAAGGAAATGTCCGTCAGCCCCTGCGCCATCAGCGCGGTCACGGCGACCAGCGATCGGTCGCGGGCGGACAGCTTGTCCTCGCGGCTCCAGACCTCGCCGAAGAGCACGTCGTCGTTCAATTCCGCAAATTTCGGGGCGAAGTCGCCCAGATTGGCTCTGCCTGCCGTCTGCTTCTTCATCAAAAAGCTCCTTTCAAAATCAACGGTGAAAATTGGTAAAAGTTGCCGGTTCTTTCCGGGGCAGGCCAAACTGCGCCTTGCCCAGCTGAAAGCTCTTCATCATAAACGCCATGTTTCTACCCAGCGTGCGCATGGTCTGCAGGCCCTCCGCGTCCTTCTGCACCTCCTCCGCCGAGCCGCCGTAGACCATGTTCCAGTACTGACTGCTGGCGACCGGCATACCGGTCATGGTGAAATACTTGTTCAGCACGTCGAAGGACGCGGTGTTGCCGCCCCTGCGGCAGGTGACCACCGCCGCGCCCACCTTCATGGTTTTGTCCACGCCCAGCGTGCTGAAAAACAGCCTGTCCATGAAGGAGATCGCGCCGCCCGCCGGAGAGGAAAAGTACACCGGCGCGCCGATGACGAAGGCGTCCGCCTCCGCCAACTTGGGCGCAACTTCATTGACAATATCATCGAACACGCATTTGCCTGTTTCGTGGCACCTGCGGCAGGCGATGCAGCCGCGAATATCCTTATTGCCGATGTGAATCAGCTCGACCTCGATTCCTTCGGCTTCCAGCGTACGCTTCAGCTCCGTCAGGGCGGTATAGGTGCAGTCATGGGGACGGGGACTTCCGTTCATCAGCAATGCCTTCATGAATCCTCCTCCTTATCTGCATTCCAGCAGGATTTGATAGATTTCATCGCGGGTCAGCTTCTTGCAGCAGCCTGCGGTGATGTTCGTGGAATCCGCCACGGCGCGCAGGTCGGTGTCCGCCGGGATGCCCAGCTCGGCAAGGGTGGTCGGCAGGCCGATTTCCCTGATGAACGCCGCCAGTGCTTCAACGCTCGCCAACGCCGTGGCTTCGTCGCATCCCTTGGACGCAATACCCCAGACGTTCTGCGCAAACCGCGCAAAGCGCGCCGCCCCCGCCTTATAGATGTGCCGGTACAGCACGGGATGAATGACCGCCAGCCCCTTGCCGTGGTTGCAGTTGGTGTACGCGCCCAGCTGATGCTCGATTTGATGCGCCTGAAAATCCGTCACCTTGCCGATTTTCAGCACGCCGTTCTCCGCCATCGCCGACGCCCACGCCAGCTCGCTGCGGGCTTCGTCATTGTCGGCATCCCGCATCAGCACGCGGATGTTGCGGATGACGCTGCGCATCACGGCTTCGCCCATGTCATCCGACAGGTTGTTGTCGTCCGGCTTGCCGAAATAGGTTTCCATCGCGTGGCTCAGCGTGTCGAACGCGCCGGAAATCACCTGACCGAAGGGCACGGACATGGCATACATCGGGTCGAGAAACGCAAAATCCGCCTGCGCACCGAAGATGCCGGACTTGAGCTTCTTTTCCTCGTGGGTAATGACCGCGCCGTTGTTCATCTCGCTGCCTGTGCCGAACACGGTTACGATGACACCCAGCGGGATGAACCGGCCGGGAAAGGTGTGCTTGACCATCTCCATGTCCCAAATGTCCTCGTCCAGCTTCGCCTGCGCGGAGACGATCTTGCAGCAATCGGACACCGAGCCGCCGCCCACGGCGAGAATCAAATCGATGTGATTTTCCCGCGCCAGAAACGCGCCCTCCTGAACCTTTTGATAGGTGGGATTGGGCATAATGCCGGAGAACTCGATTACTGTCTTGCCCTGCGCGTTCAGGATGCCCGTCACTTCGTCGTACACGCCGTTTTGCTTGATGGAGCCGCCGCCGTAGGCCAGCATCACCGTCTGGCCGTACTGCTTCAGCAGGCAGCCCAGATATTCCTTCACGCCGCCCTTGCCGAAATAGACCTTGGTCTTGTTCTCGAAGATGAAGTTGTTCACGGGTCTCCCTCCCTATTTTCTTTTTCTTTGGTTTTCCCAAAAATCCGATTCGCTCAGCCGCCCCTCCGCAGCCGTACCCGTGTTCGGATAAACATGCAACTCCGCAGGCTTGCTCAGCTTGCCGAGCCGCCCCCGCTTTCCCGTTTGCCTCATGCTTTCACCCCTTCTTTCGTTTTCGTCTTGATGATAAGAAAAGCAAGCCTTCCTGAGAAGTCTCGCTTTGTTCATACGTATATACCTTGGGGTTATATCAGTCGTACAGCTCTTTGCCGACAACCTTCGCCGCATCCAGAAATCGCCGAACGACGGGCGACGGATCGGGCGAATGCAGGATGCCGAAGGGAATGCTGTAATCCCATTCCACGGGAATGC
>CAVFWQ010000136.1:0-3299 GCA_963626285.1 bacterium
CCGGCGAAAGCTCCGCGCCCGCGTCCTTCAGGGCTTTGGCGATGTTGTTGACGACACCGTGCCTGCGCAGAAGCTCGTCCGTGTACCCCCGCCGCCATCTGGCGACCTTTTCGGGCGTGTTGTAGGACGAATGCGGCTTCTTTTTCCCGCTGTCCACGTCCTCAACGGCCTGAAGGAAGGCACGGCAGCGCCTGACGGCCGTTTTCAGCGCCTCGGTGTACACTTCATCGATGCGCCCCAGAAGCGCCTTCTCAATGGCCGCCGTTGCGCTGATGCCCGCGTCCGGCATTCTCCCGCCTCCTTTCATCCGGCTTCGGGTGTCCGCTTCGCCGTTTTAGTGGTCAGTTTTATTTACTGGCCACTATATCACTTCCGTATCATCCACGCCGTGATGTCGTCGCTTGCCCGCTGCATCTCGGCGCTGTTGCCGTTGTGCAATTCGTGATTCAGGAGCGCCACGACCCCCTCGCACATGTGCTTTTGCCCGTCCTTGAGCGCCGCTATCGCCTTGTCGTGCGTGTCCAGCCGCGCCTCGTTCTCCTCCAGCCTGTCCGCGATGTCGGTGAAGGTGTCGGTCTTGGGCTTGATGGCTTCCCTGATGAGCTTCACGGTCGAGCCGATAACGTTCACCGCCCCGCAGATGGCAAGGATGACGACGAAGGTCGTCGTCAGCGCGTCAAACGTTACGTTCTGCATTGTCCGTATCCGGCAGGGCGAAATCAAGACGCTCGAGAAAGCCGTTTAAAGCCGTTTTCAGGGCTTCCGCTTCCACACGGGGGATTTGTAGGGTAACTGCCTCGGACGCGTCGGAATCGCCTGTTTCGGGCTGTTTTCGGGCATTCCCGTCCGTGCCCAGCGCCGCCCACGTGTTGGGCCCGCAGATGCCGTCCGCTGTCAGGCCTCTGGATGCCTGGAACATCTTGACCGCGTTCTCGGTCTTCTGTCCGAATATGCCGTCCGCATCGAGCGCATAGCCCAGCGCGATGAGCCTTGTCTGGAGCGCCGTGACCACTTCGCCCGTGCTGCCTTTCCTGATGGTCATTTCCACTGCCTCTCCTTTCTCATCGGAATAAGATACCGCCCTGAGTTCGCCCCACTCGTCCCAGCGGGACAGGGCGGATGTCGTGACCCCGTAGGCCGTCCCCCTCGCCTCGATGACCGTGTTCTCGCCCACGAAAAGCCCGATGTGGTGACGGTTGCCGTTTTTGTTCAGGAAGACCGCCGTGCCGGGCTTCATGGTCATGCCCTGCGTGATCGTTCCCTTTGCGGAACAGTATCTGTTCCAGATGGTGTTGCTCCCGTGGTAGATGCTTTCGCCTAAGCTTTTGAACGCCCAGACGAAGAGGCCGGAGCAGTCCGCCACCCGTTTCCCTATCCATTTTGAGCCGTGTTTGACGGTCATCGGGCGTGTCGCCGCCTTCTGGCTGGCTTCCGTCCAAATTTGCCCGCTCCTGCCCCAGATGTAGCCCCAGCCCTCGTCCAGCGCTTGGCGAAAGCGGGCGATGAGGTCGGCGGGTCGTATCATGCTTCATCATCTCCCCCGTCCAGCGTCCTTTGCAGCTCCTCCATGTTGGGAAGCCCCGTCACGTCCTCGGCCTCCTTCGCCCTGATGATGCCGTCGATGTCCTCCTGCTCGATATAGGGGTTCAGCTTCAGCGCGGTCGCAAGGTCGATGTCCGCCCGCATCGCGTAGATGTCCTGCACGGTCTCGGAGCGGTTGAAGAAGCTCTGGCGCTTGAATTTGATGCTCTCGGTCTCGATGCCGATAAGCTTCAGAATATCCTGCACGAAGCGGAAGCACTGCCATTCATAGTGGTCGCATTTGAGGTTGATATTGGTCATCGCCGCCTGTATCGCCACGTTCGTGAGGCTCCCGCCCGTCAGCGCATCCATGGAAAGCGCCATAAAGTCGCTATATAGCGCCTTTTCAAGGAGTTCAAGTGCCGTCTGCCGCGCCGCGTAGGGGACTTCTATCGTCCTTGGCTCTGCGCTGGACGTGCCGCCCGCATCGGATGTGGACATGGCGACCTTGAGCTGCTGGATCTCCTGCACCACGCGCAGCGCGTCCGCCGTCGAGCTGCCGAAATTGTTCAGCACCCAGTAAACGTCGTTCGCCCTGTCCAGATTGTCGCCATAGTCGCTGAAGATGCGGTCATACGCGTCAATTTTGGAGCGGATGGATGCGGTCAGCTCGCTGCGCTTCTCATCGTTCGCATAGAGCGGGAAGATTGGCAGAACGCCGTAATTCTCGCCGCCCACGACCGTCTCCCCGATGCCGTCCCGCCGGATGGCCTGCCTGTACGGGCGTTTTCCCTGATGGACTTTAAGCCCCCTGCCGGTATCCCCGGTGTACCAGGTCACGCCGTCCGGCTCGAACACGCGCACATTGACAGGCCGCGTGCCGGAGAGCTGCCAGAACTGTATCAGCACGCCGATGCCGCCCGTGACCTCATCCAGCAGCGCACACGCGCCGGAGAGCGGGTCGACCGCCGCAGGCAGGGCTTCCAGATGGTCAACGTTCCAGTAGCCGTAGGCGACCCCGTGCAGAAGCGCCTTTTCGCCCAGCTGCTGGAGGGTGGTATCAAAGCCCGCACCCAGCCTTTTCTTCGTCTCCTCGTCCGGCAGGGTGACGCCGTTGCCCAGAAGGTACTGGTTCTGCTGGAGGATGAACCGGCGCAGGAAGGAGGACGCGATGCGGTTGCCCGCGACCTTCTGCTGCACCGCCCGGCGCGTGATAAAGCCGTCCTCGTCCCGCGCTTCCTCGGACGCTATCTTCAGCAGATACTTGTCGTCAAGCGTCGGATTTTCGCCCGCAAAATAGCGGTCGGCGGTCAGCGCGTCCAGAAACTGCCGCGAAGTGCGGTAGTCCGCGACCACGGCACGCACGGCGGCCTCCGTTGCGCCCATCCGCTGCCAGTCCTGATAGGTGTAGTTGGTGTATGGGCAGATCGTAGAGCGCAGGATCAAAGCCGCGATAGCGGTCATAGGGGATTTCGCCCATTTTGCACATCAGCAGGTTTTTCGCATTCTGAATCGTCCGCAGGATAATATCGTCGTTACACTCAAAGTCGATGGGGGCAGGCTGGTTCGTAATCTGATATTGTGCCATATCTCCACCTCATTTCAACAGACGCATGACTTTGTTGGTCTTTTTCGCAGGAACGACTTTTTTTGCCGGCGTAGTTTTCTTTTTTGTGGTCTGGGATTGCTTTTTTGCATCCGTCGCACTCGCTCTTGCTCGATTTCCTTTTTGGCTGTGTGTAGAAACAATTCGGCAGCAAGCAGCCGCTCTTCTTCTC
>CAVFWQ010000137.1:0-3291 GCA_963626285.1 bacterium
AAGGTCAGGTCGTATTTGCTTCGCAAATCTCCACCTTTCCCTTGACTGCTCTCTCCGGGCTTGGTGTAACCTATGCTTGACACTCCTACATTTTTAAAACTTTGGCACACACCTCGAATTCCAGATGATTTTGCAGCAGTAATCCATATGAATAAGTAAGAGGCGGGATGAAAATCCACCCCGCCCAAGCGTTTTATGCTTAAAATTATTCGTCCTCGTCCTCGTCCTTGACCGCGTTTTCGATGATTTTCTTTGCGGCATCGGAGGGCATCTCCTCATAGCGTTCAAAGCGCATGGTGAAGTAGCCGCGAGCCTGGGTCATGGAGCGTAGGTCGGTCGCATATTTGAACATTTCGCCCATCGGTGCTTCGGCGGTCACGCGCTGAAGACCGTCCACCTGATCCATGCCCATGATGCGGCCGCGGCGCTTGTTCATATCGCCCATGATGTCGCCCATGTATTCATCCGGCACAAACACTTCGACGTGCATAATCGGCTCAAGCAGCACGGGGCTGGCATCGCCGCAGCCCTTCTTATAGGCAATGCGGGCAGCTGTTTTGAACGCCATTTCGGAGGAGTCAACCGGATGATAGCTGCCGTCATACAGCTTGGCATGGAGGCCGACCATCGGATAGCCCGCTAGAACGCCCTTGGTGATGTTCTCGCGCAGACCCTTTTCAACAGAGGGTATGAAGTTGCGCGGGACGGCGCCGCCAACGACCGCATCTTCAAATTCAAACTGAATATTGGTGTCGCCGATGGGGGAGAACTCAATCCACACATCACCGAACTGGCCGTGACCGCCGGACTGCTTCTTGTGGCGGCCTTGGCAGGAAACGGTCTTGCGGATGGTTTCACGATACGGAATTTTCGGGTCGTTCAGCACGGCGGCAGCGCCGAATTTGGACTGCAGCTTGTTGCGGATGACATCCAGATGCAGCTCGCCCTGGCCGGAAAGCAGCGTTTCGGTGGTCTCGACGTTCTTTTCCACTTTGATGGAGGGGTCTTCTTCCATTAGACGGGACAAACCGGAAAAAACCTTATCTTCTTCACCCTGCTTGGCGGCGGAAATGGCCTTGGAGAGACAGGGTTCGGGATAATCGATGGGAGCATACTTGATGGGGTTGGCTTGGTCACACAGCGTATCGCCGGAGGAAGTGAGCTGCAGCTTGGACAGCGCGCCAATGTCGCCGGCATTGATGACGGAAGCGTTCTGCTGCTTCTTGCCGCGCAGGAAGAACAGACCGCCGGCCTTTTCGGGCTTCTCGGCATTGGCGTTGTAGAGCGCCGTGGAGGGAGTCAGCTGACCGGAGCAGACGCGCACCAGAGACAGCTTGCCGACGAACGGGTCGGCGATGGTCTTAAAGACGAAGGCGGAGAAGGGCTGGTCGTTGGCGCAGGGACGCTCGACGGCATCGCCGGTCTTGGGGTTGACGCCCTCGGCTTTGGCGTGTCTGGGAGAATGCATATAGCCGGCGATGGTATCCAGCAGCTTGGCCACGCCGATGCCCGTCACGGCGGAGCAGGGAACGACTGGGACGATGGAGCCGTCGCGCATACCGGCGCGGAAGCCATCCAAAATTTCGTCATGGGTCAGCTCTTCGCCTTCCAGATACTTCATCATCAAATCATCAACAGCGCCGGCGGCCGCTTCGGTGATTTCTTCCATGGCCTTCTGAATCTTGTCGGCCATGTCGCCGGGCACGGGAATTTCCTTGAGCGCTTTGCCCGCACCCTCATACGCCTTGTTTTCCAGAACATTGACAACGCCCTTAAAGGAAGAGCCGGAGCCGATGGGCAGAAGCAGCGGCACGACGCTGGTGCCGAATTTGTCGCGCAGCGCTTCCAGCACCTTGCTGTAATCCGCGTTGTCGCGGTCCATCTGATTGACGATGAACATGCGGCAGACCTTGTTCTTGCCCGCATTTGCCCATGCCTTTTCCGCACCGACGGTCACGCCGGAGACGGCGCCGACCACGATGCCGGCGGTTTCCACCACGCGCAGAGCGCCGAAGGTCTCGCCGATAAAGTCAAAATAACCGGGCACATCGATCACGTTGATTTTGGTGCCTTTCCAGTCGATCGGCGCAACGGCGGAGCTGATGGAAATGGCGCGCTTGATTTCTTCGGGGTCATAGTCGGAGGCGGTCGTGCCATCCTCTACCTTGCCCTGACGGTCAACTAAGCCGGCAGCGAAAAGCATCGCCTCGGTCAGCGTCGTTTTGCCCTCGCTGCCGTGGCCGAGCAGTGCGATATTGCGGATGTCCTTGGTCTGATAGTCTGCCATGGTGGTTCCCCCTAAAAGTAAATTTATATTTGATACAATGCCATCATTACGATGAATTATCGCATACGACCATTATTTTACCAGATAACGGACTACATTTCAAGATTTTCCTTAAAAAGTTTTTGCAAAACGCCGAGTGCCTCGTCATTGCCGGAGGTCAGCAGGGTGATACGGCGGTTTTCCGCCTGGTCGTTCAATAAATCAAGTGCTTCAAGGCAGCGAATCAGCTGATGAATCGTCCCCTCATTGCCGTCAATAATCGCCGTTTCTTCAGAAAAATGCTTTGCGACGGCTTTTTTTAGAAAAACATAATGCGTGCAGCCCAGCACGACCGCGTCAATGTGCTGCCTGCGGAAAGGCCGGAACACGGCGCTCAGGTAATCATGCAGGGCGGGCGTGTCCATCTCCCCGCGCTCGACAAATTCCATGAGGCCGGGGCAGGGCAGGGAAACGGCGTGCCGGCCGTACTTGGCATACAGCGCGGCGTATTTTTCCGATTTAAGCGTTCCGGGCGTAGCCAGCACCAGCACCAGCCCGTCCTCCCGCAGCTCGGAGGCGCGCTTCAGCGCAGGCTCCATGCCGATAATCGGCAGAGCATACATATCTCTCAATTCCTTGGCGGCGGCGGCGGTCGCCGTGTTGCAGGCGATGACGATGGCTTTCACATCTTCGTTCATCAGCTTTTCCGCGACGTCCCGAACGAGCCGCAGCACCTGCTCCTTGCTTTTCGTGCCGTAGGGCGCATGCAGCGTGTCGCCGTAGTAAAGAAAATTTTCCTTCGGCAACAGCCGCACCGCCGTCTTGAGGACGCTGATGCCGCCCGCGCCGCTGTCAAATATCCCGATGGGAGAATATCGATTCATGAATGTCCTCAAATCCTCCTTTCCGAAAAATGCCGTTAAGCTGTCTTCTTTATCATACGCTAATTGAGGAAAGGATGCAAGAAAATATTTTTTGAAAGCAGAAACATGGATGTATGAGTGTCAAGCATAGGTTACACCAAG
>CAVFWQ010000138.1:0-3228 GCA_963626285.1 bacterium
TTTGTTCTTCAACAGGGTTTTTCTTTTCCCCGTCCGTCGGACGGGGAACGGTCCACCACCATGCGTCCCTCCACGACGTTTTTTAAGGACGGCGTGAAGCGGCTTCTTAAAAACAAAGTGGCGACCGTCAGCCTGATTTTGATTATCCTGATTACCTTGGCCTCCGTCATCCTCCCGCATGTCTGGCCGTATTCGTATGACCAGATGCTGGGCGTGACCCCCGGCCGCCCCGTGGACAGCTCCTACAACAACTTGGCTCCCTTCACCTACGGCAAGACGGAGCAGAAGAAGATAGACGCGGGCGAATCCGTGTTCCCGCACATTTTCGGCACGGATGCGCACGGACGCGACTACTTTATCCGTGTGATTTACGGCACGAGAATTTCTCTGGCCATCGGATTCTTTGCCAGCATCATCGTGCTGATTATCGGCACCTGCATCGGCTCCATCGCCGGTTACTGCGGCGGCAAGGTCGACCTGATCATCATGCGTATCGTCGATATTATCTACTCCCTGCCCGATATGCTGGTGATTATTCTTCTGTCCGTGGTACTGGGAAAGGTGCTGAATGTCGAAGGCACGGTCTTGGAATCCATCGGCTCGAACATCATCAGTATGTTCATCGTCTTCGGCCTTTTGTATTGGGTCAGCATGGCGCGCCTGATTCGCGGCCAGATACTGTCCCTGCGTGAACAGGAATATGTGTTAAGCGCACAGGCAACGGGCGCAAGCGGCCGCTGGATCATCAAAAAGCATCTGCTCCCGAACTGCATCAGCGTGCTGATTATTTCCACAGCCCTGCAGATTCCGAATGCCATCTTTACGGAGAGCTTCCTGTCCTTTCTCGGCTTGGGCGTCAATGCGCCCATGCCCTCGCTCGGCTCTCTTGCTTCGGACGCGCTGAACGGCATCTCCTCTTATACCTACCGCCTGCTCATTCCGGCCGTGGCAATTTGTCTGATCGTTCTGTCCCTGAACCTGTTCGGCGACGGTCTGCGCGATGCGTTTGACCCCAAGCTGAACGCCTGAGAAGGGAGCGAAGAGAAAGATGGCACTGTTGGAAGTCAAAGATTTGCGCACCTCCTTTTTCACCGATGCGGGTGAGGTCAAGGCTGTGGACGGCGTGTCCTTTACGCTTGACCACGGCAAGGTGCTGGGCATCGTGGGCGAGAGCGGCTCCGGCAAGTCCGTGACGGCTTACTCCATCATGCAGATTTTAGCGCCCACCGGAAAAATCATCGGCGGCAGCGTCAAGCTGGACGGCATGGAGCTTGTCGGCGCGGATGAAAAGGTCATGCACACGGTGCGCGGCAACAAGATTTCGATTATTTTCCAAGACCCCATGACCTCCCTGAACCCCACTTATACGGTCGGGCATCAGCTTTTGGAGGCCATCCTCCTGCATACCGACCGCACCCGCAGACAGGCGCGGGAGCGGGCGCTGGAAATGCTGAAGCTGGTCAATGTCAACGAGCCGGAAAAGCGCCTGAAGCAGTACCCCTACGAACTGTCCGGCGGTATGCGTCAGCGCGTCATGATTGCAATGGCGCTGGCCTGTGAGCCGGATATCCTCATTGCGGACGAGCCGACCACCGCGCTGGACGTGACCATTCAGGCGCAGATTCTGGAGCTGATGCAGGACTTACAGAAAAAGCTCGGCATGGCCATCATTATGATTACACATGACCTCGGCGTGGTCGCGCAGATGTGCGATGATGTCATTGTCATGTATGCGGGCTCTATCTGTGAGCAGGGCACGGCGGATGACATTTTCTATCATCCGAGCCATGAATACACCAAGGGTCTGATGCGCTCCATCCCCACGGCAGACAACAACGGCCGGCGCTTAAAGCCCATTACGGGCACACCCATTGACCTGCTCAATATGCCCAAGGGCTGCCCCTTTGCGCCGCGCTGCGATGCCGCCATGAAGGTCTGCTTACGGCAGCGGCCGGAAAGCATATGCATCAGCGAGGGTCATTATTCAAGCTGCTGGATGAATGTGAAACACGCCCTTGAAGCGGGAAAAAAGGCAGAGGAGGCGGTTGACCATGTCTGAAGCAAGCAAAAACAGGCCTTTGATTGAGGTCAGGCACCTCAAGGAATATTTCGATATCAACATGGGCTTTCTCCGCACCAAACCTTTAAAGGCCGTGGACGACGTTTCCTTCACCATCAATAAGGGCGAAACGCTGGGGCTGGTCGGTGAAAGCGGCTGCGGCAAGACGACAGTCGGTCGCACCATCCTGCACCTGTATAAGCCCACCGCCGGCGAAGTGTGGTACGACGGTAAGCAGATTAAGACAAAACAGGATTTGCAGGAATTCCGCAAAAAGGCGACGATGGTCTTTCAAGACCCCTATTCCTCATTGAATCCCCGCATGACGGTTTCGGATATCGTCGGTGAGCCGCTGGATGTGCATCACCTGTACAGCACAAAAAAGGAGCGCGAGGAGCGCATTCTGGAGCTGATGGGCTATGTCGGTCTGAACAGCGAGCACGCCTCCCGCTATGCGCATGAATTTTCCGGCGGTCAGCGCCAGCGCATCGGCATTGCGCGTGCCTTGGCGGTCAACCCCGAATTTATCGTCTGTGATGAGCCTGTTTCCGCGCTGGATGTGTCCATTCAGGCGCAGGTCATCAATATGTTCGATGATTTGCAGGAGCGGCTGGGGCTGACCTACCTGTTCATCGCTCATGACCTTCTGGTGGTGCGGCACATCTCTGACCGCATCGCGGTGATGTACTTAGGGAAAATGGTGGAGCTGGCGGACGCGGGCGAGATTCACGACCACCCCCTGCACCCGTATTCCAAGTCTCTGCTCTCCGCCGTTCCCCTGCCTGACCCCAAGGCGGCGCGTTCGAACAAGCGCATCGCGCTGACGGGCGATATTCCGAGCCCCTTAAACGCGCCATCCGGCTGCCCCTTCCGCACACGCTGCCGTTATGCGACAGAGGCCTGCGCCCAGTCCATGCCGCCGTTTGAAGAGGTGGAAAAGGGTCACTTCGTGGCGTGCCATCGGGTGAAGGAGATCAATTAGCGGATAGCGAATAGTGGGCAGTCGATAGTAAATTTCTATTCATCATTCGCCGTTTTGTATTCCGCAAACCGTTTTCCGGAAAACATTATTCAAAAGTTCTTTACAATTTTTCCCGAAATCGGTATAATTACACTGTTTTTTTCTGCGGTGCCAACAGCACAGCGGACAGAGAGAAATCTCTGCCGTG
>CAVFWQ010000139.1:0-3088 GCA_963626285.1 bacterium
TTTTGCGTCTGCCAAATAATCAAGCCGATGATTAAGCCGAGAGCGGCGGGACATACCCAGCCGAGCCCGAAACCATAAAGCGGCAAATACTGTTTTGCAAATGCAATGACGCCGTCCATGCGCAGCCGGCTTACCAAGTCAGCCGGCAAAGAGTTGATAAAGTCCAGCAGGGCTGCGGCCAGCGTGAACCCTGTTACCCAGCCATAGACGGCGCGGTTATGCTCAAACAGTTTACCGCACAGAGACAAAAGAATCAAGGTAATGGCCAGCGGATACAGGAACATCAGGACTGGAACGGAATAAGTGATGATGGCATCCAAGCCGAGGTTGGCAATGAGCAGAGCAGCCACGCACAGAATAATCGCCCACAGCCGATAGGACGGTCCTTTTTTGAACATTTGAGAGAAAGTCTCCGCGCAGCTCGTGATGAGACCGATGGCCGTCTTCAGGCAGGCAAAGGTCACGATGCCCGCCAGAACCAAAGCGCCGGCCGTGCCGAAAAAGTGCTGCGCAATCAGAGCCAGTACCTCGCCGCCGTTGGAGCAGGTTTCATAGACAGCACGGCTCTGTGTGCCGACAATCGTGATGGCCAGATAAATCACGCCCATGCACAGGCAGCTTGAAATACCGGAGATGACCGTATTGCGTGCCACATCGCCCGGCTCTTTCACGCCATGCTGACGAATGACATTGACGACGACAATACCGAATGCTAAGCTGGCCAGCGCGTCCATCGTGTTATACCCCTCTAAGAAACCCGCAATAAAGGGCTGAGTGGCATACTCTCCCTGCGGCGCAACATCCGAAACGGAGCCCATCGGGGAAATCAACGCACGAAGGACCAAAATGCCGAGCAGGACAAGGAAAATCGGGTTTAAAATGCGCCCTATCCAAGTCATGATGCGGCCGGGATAAAGAGAGAAAATCAGCACTAAGGCGAAAAAGACCGTTGTGAAAACAGCCAGCGCCAACTGCGAGCTTTGGCCGCCCATCAGCGGGGTCACGCCAATGGTGAACGGCACGGTCGCGCAGCGGGGAATGGCGAAGAAAGGCCCGATGGTCAAATACAGAAGGCAGGTGAAAAAATAGCTGTATTTTTTGCCGACCTGACTGCTCAGCGTCTGCAGACCGTCACTGCGGCTGATACCCAGCGCGGCCACGCCCAAAAGCGGCAGACCGACACCCGTGACGAACATACCGATGGTGGCAATCCACGCATTCCATCCGGCAAGCTGCCCCATCTTCGCCGGAAAAATCAAATTTCCGGCACCAAAGAACATACCAAAAAGCATACTGGCGATGGAAACCGACTCACGCAAAGTCAAATTTTTCTTCATAGCCGCCCCTCCCCCGGTTGAAATGATAATTATATATACTCTATCAAAAGCTGTTCTTTGCGTCAAGCCTTTTGCCGTATATAAAATCAGATGCCACTTGGTCTGTAAGGCTTAAAAAATCAGAAGATTCAAGCCTTTTCGCACGCATAACGCCCATTTGTTTTTTTTATGTTTTATGGCGCAGGATGTTTTCCCTCTAATGCTTCGCAAATGCCTCGTATCGCATTAGCCGTCATATCGTAGCTGCTGACGGCGCACGGAGCAAAAGGAACGAGCTTCAAAATGTACGGTGCATCCATGCAGACGACGCAGAGCCTTTCGTTGATTGCATATATTTTTCGGAGCGCTTCAAGCATTTCCAAGCATTCCGTCTTGCTGGTTATGCCGACAACAATCGCAGGAGCGGCAGCAATTTTGTTCTTGGTGGTCTCAATATCCGGCACAGACTGATATTCAAATGCTTCGCCGCCGAGCAGTCCTGCGGCCATCGGCGCAAAGCCGTCCGTTAACTTATCGCCTTCCTCCACGCCGAGGCGTGCATGGGAAACGCGGGAAAGGAATAGCGCGTGTTGAGGGAGCGGCAGCAGACGCTTCGTATCCCGATGAACTGTCACGCTCATTTTCGACAATGCCCCTGCAAATGCCTCATGTGCCCGCCAATCGCGCCTCAGCACCTGTTCAGACGGGCGCATATCCCCCATCGCAAGTTTAAATGCAATCACACGGCGGGCAGCCTCTTCCACCCGCGTTAATGGCAGTTCACCGCTCCGAAAGGCCTCTAAAAGCGCCTTTACGCACGGGGTCTGCACATCCTCGCCGTCAGGGGCTGCATTGTCGCCGCCGTTGCCGATAATCAGCAAATCACAGCCCGCTTTTGCCGCCAATACAGCGCCTCTCGGTGCACCGTAACGGTCGGCAATCGCCAGCATTTGCAGGCCGTCGCTGATGACCAGTCCTTCAAACCCAAGCTCTTTCCGCAGCATCCCCTGAATAACCGGCGCACTTAATGAAGCAGGATAGCCATTCGGGTCTAACGCGGGATAATAAATATGCGTAATCATGACGGCGCGTAGCCCCTGACGGATGGTCTCACGAAAGGCCTCAATCAGTTCGTTGACGATGACCTTACGCGGGATGTCCTGCGTCACAAAGTTAAAATGTGTATCCTGCCGCGCATAGCCCTCTCCCGGAAAATGCTTCCCGCAGTCAATGATGCCGGCATCCCGCAGCCCCTTGGCAAAAGCGCCGCCGTACAGCGATGTTTCCTGCCATGTTTCGCCATAACTTCTTCGACCGACAACGGGGTCATCATTGCTGACATTAATATCCAAGACGGGCGCACAGTCAAAATAAATGCCCAGCTCACGCATTTCATTGCCCATCATATGACCGACAAGATAGGCATTTTCCGGGTCTCCCGTCGCGCCGACAGCCATTGCGCAGGGGAAAACCGTCGCCCCGCGGCGAAGCCGTGTAACGCTTCCACCCTCCTGGTCAATGGAAAGTATGGCCTGAACGCCGGTATTGCGCGTGACCTCGTCCTGAATCTCATGATTCAGCCGAACAATCTGCTCTCGGTCAACGCAGTTTTTTCCGAACAGAATGATATTACCAACGCAGTTTTTCTGTAAAAAAGCGCGTGTACGGTCATCCATTTCAGTCACTTCGATGCTGGCCATCAGCATCTGCCCTGTTTTCTGCTCCGGCGTCATCCGACTCAATATCTGCTCTGCCCGCTCAAACGGTAAATG
>CAVFWQ010000140.1:0-3062 GCA_963626285.1 bacterium
CTATTAGATCATTATGATGATACGAGAAGATGGTACGATGGATACCGCTTTGGCAATGTAGACGTTTATTGCCCTTGGGACGTAATCAACTATGTGGATCTACTTCATAATGATCCCCATGCCGAACCGCAGGCGTTCTGGATCAATTCCAGCGGGAACGATCTGGTGAAGAGGTTCGTGGACAAGGCCGATAAAACGACGCAGGGCGAAATTGAACGTCTCATTGCAGGCGAGGGCATTGAGAAGGCCGTGCGGCTGGAGCTGACCTACGACGAGATCGACAACAGCATTGATAATGTATGGAGCGTGTTGTTTACGACGGGCTATCTGACGCAGACAGGAGAGGTCGAGCGCGGCGTATACAAGCTGGTCATCCCCAACCGCGAGGTGCGGGAGGTGTTCATCCTCCAGATCCAGGAGTGGTTCAAGAAAACGGTAGTACAGGACGAAAAGCCCATGCAGGCGTTCTGCCGGGCTTTCCTGAGCGGAAACGCGGAGGAAATCCAGAAGCGACTGACAATCATTCTCGGAAAGATGATCAGCATTCTGGACACAAAGGCCAGGGATGAACAGAAGGAAAATTTCTACCATGGTCTGCTGCTGGGACTTCTGCGGAGCGACCCGACTTGGTCGATCTTGTCCAACGCGGAATCGGGCGACGGCTTCAGTGATATCCTCATCGAGCCGGAGGATCCGGACGCAGGCATTGTAATTGAGGTAAAATACTCACCTACCCTATCAGGGATGGAGAGCGCCTGCGAAGCGGCGATAGAGCAGATCAAGAGCAAGCGGTATGATGAACACCTGCGCAACGAAGGTAGGGAGAACATCACTGCGTTCGGCATCGCCTTCTGCAAGAAGCGCTGCAGGGTATGCTTTGAAAAGCTGTATTGATTGAATAACTGTATTGATTTGAACGACACATCCTCCGTAGCGATTGCTGCGGAGGACTTTTCATTTTGAGATGTCTGAAAGACGAAAAACACACCGTAAGCCCCTGTCTCATCCTTCTACTGTTTTCCCGATATGCGAAAGCCCATCAAAAAAGCCATTCTTGGTTTTCTCCCAATGAGATAGTACCCCCTATATAAAAGGCGAACAACAGGGTTTTCTCAATAAGCGATAGGAGACACTCTGCCGAAAACCGATAAAACCGCCTGTCCGTGACGAATTGGATGAATATTCCTTCCGATCCGCATTTCTTTCACAGCCATCAGCAAAAACAAATACAGATTTCAGTTTTCTTCAAAGAAGCAAGGGAAATGTTCGGTGCATGGGAATAGCAGGGCGTTCTGCACGAAATTCCTGTGCGATTGCGGTGTAAATGACAGCAGTTTGCACAACGACCGGACACATTTCGGACATCAGACATCAAAATCGCTGGTGGCGGGGCGGGATTCGGTATGTCGGAAATAAGCGCTATGGGAATCGAGGGCTTTCCAACTGCGGCGGTATGATTATGCGCCGTACCAACGTCTATGGGCATGTACCGAACATGCCTTATTTCAAAACTGAAAATGCCTGAAATATAAGGCTTTTTCAGACAGACCAAAGGATTAAGAAGAAAGAACGTACCGAAGCGAGACGGAGCGCAAGCCCTTAAAAAGCCCATTTTAAGCCGCTTATGGCGGGAATCCTGCATAATATGCAGGTAAATGGCTTCCACAGAGAGGGTGCATCGCCAGAAAGGTGCTGTCTGAAGTGACGGAACGCACCGGCGAGGGCAGATTCGAAGCGTCTGCACGCATGCATCTAACCTCGCTTATCACATATTCTGTTTTCCGAGCATGTACCGAAGCTCATACATCGTAAATCCTTGCCGCTCGGATGAGCGGCGCTTGCAGCATACAGAGGGGGAAGAGGAAAATGGCCCAGATGACGAAGTCCGTGCGAATGCGGGGCATGAATCTGCTTCATTTTGTTTTGATGGTTGCGGTGATGACCATCGCATGGCTGACCATGTACAGCCCCTCCATAGCACCGCAGACCGCTCAAATTACCACTACAGCCGTTCTCCTCTGTTATCTGGTTCTGTCTGTTTTCCTGTACCAAACCTATAACGCCTATAAAATCGGCATGTACCGCGCGGGAGAAACGTTTTACTCCCTGACGCTGGCCAATCTGATCGGTAACGCATTGACCTACCTGTTCGCCTGTCTGATTCAGCAGCGTCTGCTGAACTGCGTTCCCGTGCTGTTTGTGCTGCTGGCGCAGACGGCGATCAGCGGGCTGTGGTGCCTTGCGGCGAACCAAATCTACTTCAAGATGTACAAGCCCATGAAGACGCTGGTGATCTACAAGGACGAAGAAGACTTGGAAAAGCTGAACGAGATTGTCTTCTTTGAAAATCGCTTTGACGTCATCGGCAAGCTTCGGGATCCCGACGACGTGTTCGAAATCCTGCCTAAGCTGCAAGGCTGCCAGGCGGTGATCGTGTCCGGTATCGATGCGACGCTGCGCAACGGCATCGTGAAGGCCTGCATCGACCAGAACGTGGCGTGCTGCTTCATCCCCCACATTGGCGACGTGATCATCGCCGGAGCGAAGCATGTGCAGTCCTTCAGCATCCCCATCATGGAAACGGGCCGCGCCGTGCTCAGCCCGGAGTATGCGTTCATCAAGCGGGCGATGGATATTGTCTGCTCGACGCTGGCGCTGGTGGTTCTCAGCCCCTTCATGCTGGCGACGGCGATTGTCATCAAGGCCTACGACCACGGCCCCGTGCTGTACAAGCAGGTGCGGCTGACCAAGGACGGAAAGCGCTACGCCATCCTGAAGTTCAGGTCGATGCGAGTAGATGCGGAGAAGGACGGCGTTGCCCGCCTCGCCAGCGACCACGACGACCGCATCACCCCGGTGGGGCGCATCATCCGAGCTATCCGCTTTGACGAGCTGCCCCAGCTGATTAACATCCTCAAAGGCGACATGAGCATTGTCGGCCCCCGCCCGGAGCGCCCGGAAATCGCAGCCCAGTACGAAAAGGAAATGCCTGCATTCAGCCTGCGCCTGCAGGTAAAAGCCGGCCTGACCGGCACCGCCCAGGTCTACGGCCGCTATAACAC
>CAVFWQ010000141.1:0-2995 GCA_963626285.1 bacterium
TTGCGAGGTGTGAAAGTATGACAGGCATACCGCTTCTCATTGCATTCGTCATTGCAATTATCCTCATGATTGTTGCCATTTCCAAGTGGAAGGTTCATCCGTTCCTGTCCATCATGGGCGTATCCCTGCTGCTGGCCATCGTCGCCGGTTTGAATTTGACGCAGATTCCCACCATCATCGGTCAGGGCTTCAGCGGCACCTTTACCTCCATCGGTATCGTCATCATCTTGGGCGCGCTGGTCGGCATCCTGCTGGAAAAGACCGGCGCGGCGCTCAAAATGGCGGACTGCGTGGTCAAATTAGTCGGCAAAAATCATCCCGAAGCCGCGATGATTATCATGGGCTGGATTGTGTCCATCCCCGTATTCTGCGACAGCGGCTTTGTCATCCTGAACCCCATCCGCAAGTCTCTGGTGCAGCGCACCCGCAAGTCCTCCGTGGCCTGCACGGTGGCGCTGTCCATGGGTCTTTATATTTCCCACTGCTTCATCCCGCCGACGCCCGGCCCGATTGCCGCCGCGAATACCCTGTTCGGCGCTGACGGTTTGAACACCGATGTGAACCTGCTACTCGTCATGGGCATGGGCGCGCTCTGCTCCATTCTGCCCCTCATCGCCGGCTACATTTTCGCCCTGATTATCGGCAAAAAGGTCAAGGCGCATGATGAGGCCTCCGATACGGCCACGAGCCAGTCCTATGAAGAACTGGTCAAGAGCTACGGCAAGTTGCCGAACGCATGGATGTCATTCTCTCCCATCGTCGTCCCGATTTTCCTGATGGGCCTTGCATCCGCGCTGAGCATGGCGGGCGCATCCGTACCGATTTTCACCTTCCTCGGCACGCCGATTATGGCGCTGGCTGTGGGCGTGATTTTGGGCATCATCCTGCTGGCCTCTTCCGGCGAGATGAGCGAATTCTACAAGCTGACCGATGAGACCCTCAAAACCACCGGCCCCATCCTGTTCGTCACGGCTGCAGGCGGCGTGCTGGGCAAGGTCATTTCCTCTACCTCCCTGGTCACATTCATCTCCGAAAATGCGGCCGGGCTGGAGTCGCTGGGGCTTCTCTTCCCGTTCCTGCTGGCGGCGATTCTGAAGACGGCGCAGGGCAGTTCCACCGTGGCCATCACGACCTCGGCCGGTATCATCGCCCCGCTGATGATAACGCTCGGCTTTACCACGCCTGTTGATGCCGCTCTGGTCGTTGTTGCCATCGGTGCCGGTGCGATGACCGTGTCTCACGCGAACGACAGCTACTTCTGGGTCGTCACCAACTTCGGCGAAATGGAGCCGCAGGACGGCTACAAGACGCAGACCCTCGGAACACTGATTATCGGCATTGCGTCTATCATCAATGTGCTGCTCGTCTCCTTGTTCCTGTAACAGTCATCTAATAAAAGCCTGCTTCAGCGGACTTTCATTGGATTGACAGAGCGTCAAAAGACTTTGCGACGTTCTAAACACCTTGATTTCTGTTTTTTGATATGGTAGGATGGACGGGCGGGGCTTACATTTTCGTGGCTTCGCCCGTTTTTAGATGGATTTTCGGTACAGTGCCGATTGTTCAATGATGTCTGATATAAGGAGGAGAGTCAAATGACCCTGAGAGAACAGGCGCAGCGCGTAATGGACGCTGCCTTGCGTGAGGCGATGCCCGGTGCGGCTGTGCGTCAGGCTTTGGAAAAAATCGAATTAACAAAAGAAGGCCGTGTGCTGCTCGTTGCGGCGGGCAAGGCAGCCTTTGAAATGGCACGGGCGGCGCACGAGACGCTGGGCAGCAGAATTTCTGACGGCGTGGTCATCACTAAATACGGCCATGTCAAGGGCGAACTGTCCGGCCTTCGCTGCTTTGAGGCAGGGCATCCCGTGCCGGATGACAACAGCTACCGCGCCACGGCGGAAGCGCTCAAATTAGTGAGCGGGCTGACGGAAAAGGACAACGTGCTGTTCCTGCTGTCCGGCGGCGGCTCGGCGCTGTTTGAAAATCCGCTGGTATCGGCGGAGGAAATGGCGGATATCACCAGGCAGCTTTTAGCCTGCGGTGCGGACATCGTGGAAATAAACACCCTGCGCAAGCGTTTGTCTGCCGTCAAGGGCGGCAAATTCGCCCTGTGCTGCGCTCCCGCCCACGTCTATGCCGTGGTGCTGAGCGACATCATCGGCGACCCGCTGGACATGATTGCCTCCGGCCCCGCTTATCCGGACAGCTCCACCTGCGAACAGGCGGAGGAAATCGCAAAACGGTACGGGCTGAAGCTGTCTGAAAAGGCGTGGGCGCTGCTGCTCACGGAAACGCCCAAGGCGCTTGATAATGTGGATACTTTCGTGACGGGCAGCGTCAAGCAGCTATGCAAAACGGCAGAGCGCGTCTGCCGCGAAATGGGCTATGAGCCGATATTTTTAAGCGCGAGCCTGTCCTGCGAAGCGCGGGAGGCGGGCGCGTTCTTAGCGGCCATTGCCAGAGACCATCAGGATACCGAGCGCTCCTTGGCGTTCATTGCGGGCGGTGAGACCGTCGTGCATCTGACCGGCAAGGGCTTGGGCGGACGCAATCAGGAGATTGCGCTGGCCGCAGCGGAAGGCATTGCTTCCTGTAAAAGCACCTGTGTATTCTCAATCGGCTCGGACGGTACGGATGGCCCGACGGACGCCGCCGGCGGTTATGCCGATGAAGAGACCCGCGCCCGCCTGCTGGCAAAGGGCATTGACATCCGCGAGACTCTCCGCAACAACGATGCCTACCATGCCCTGCAAGCCGTAGACGGTCTCATCGTCACCGGCCCGACGGGAACGAATGTCAATGACCTGACTGTGCTGATGATCAGCAGATAAACGATTGCGGAAATTTCAAATTACGGAAATGAAAGGCAGCACCGCATAACTTGGCGGTGCTGTCAGCCTGTCAAAGAAGTCGCATTGCGGATGACAATGTGGTTTCTTATTGTCGCTTCAGCGAAAAAAGAAAACCACCAGCAGAGCTGGTGAGAGGGAAAAGC
>CAVFWQ010000142.1:0-1107 GCA_963626285.1 bacterium
GAAGACGTTTGCACGCATTGACGAAAATTCCTTTTATCCGCCCTCTTTTCTTTAAGATTTGCCCCATGATGGTTTCTGCCCTGTTCAATGAAAAAGCCGGTTTCAAGACAAAGACGCTTGAATCCGACGGCCAATGCTATCGGGTCAATGTTCTGCAATGCCCCTATGCGAAGTATGGCGGACTGCTCGACTGCGAAGAGCTGACGAGCTCTTTCTGCTTAAGCGACGACCGTGTATTCGGCAATATGTGCGGCATCGCCTTTGCGCGGCAAGGCACGATAGGCCGCGGCAGTGAACAATGTGATTTCTGCTTCCGCAGGGTGCATAAGGAATGATGCGGCAAAAACAGACCTCGGTATTGTAAAATATACGTTGAAGCGGCATCACCGAAATCGGTTTTACCGGTGCGTCGAATGATTCGGCACATAAGTTCCTCAAGCGTTTCTTCGGGATCTTCGCAGGAATCGGCATCATCTTCAACTGCGGTGAGATGGCACATGCATTGGCAGGAAAGTCCAATGGTATGAAGTCAAATAGGTGATGCAAGAAAATTTTGAAGAAAAGCAGGGCAAACGCACTATGCAAACCGCAAAAAGACAACACCAACCTAAGCCATGCCCCTGTAAATTTTGAAACAGGGCCTCAACGTCAGAGCGGCAAGCGGAACGCTTAGCCCTCCGGTGGAATATCCAGGCGGTTGTCCTTCAGCAGTCGAAAGACCAACCGGACCAGTTCTCCGGCAGTAAAGGTGAGTGCGCGTTTGTGCTGGTACTTGTTGACCTCTTTGAATTTGAGGTCTTAGTTATTCCTGATAACATCCATTTGATTCATATTTCTCCATACGCGCCGGAAATGAACCCTATCGAGCAGGCTTGGCGTGAAGTCCTCACCAGAGGCTTCCGCAACGCGGTGTTCCACGCGCTGGAAAAGTGATTGACCGTTTGTGCTGACGCTCAAGACCATGACTCCGGCGACCATCCGAAGCATCACCGACAGTGATTGAATTTCATCGCTGTTTTAAAATGAGAATGGCATGAAACGACCGATAACGAAATAAAATATGCCCCTGCCGCGCAGCTGGTACGGCAGGGGCTTTTGAGGTATGGG
>CAVFWQ010000142.1:1117-2890 GCA_963626285.1 bacterium
CTTTTTCTGTTCCTTATGCTGCGGAAAAAGTTTCTCTTAATCAAACATCATGAACCTTTACTTTCTCATGGTAAATGTACTTGCGGGCTATCGTTGCGGGTGCTGGAATGACCGATAACGGCATAAATAACGGCATAAAATATGCCCCTGCCGCGCAGCTGGTACGGCAGGGGCTTTTGAGGTATGGGCTTATATGCGAACCGGCAGCACACCCGTTGGAATGCGCTCTCCGGTCAGCACGGCTCGGACGGCATCCAAACTCTCGGTGTCATATTCGTAGGCGGCGAGGCAGCAGATGTTCTGCGGCATTTCGCTCAGCTCATAAGGAACGCGCAGAGAAACGCAGACCATCGGCAGCTGAAGCGCGGACAATGCTTTGACCAATTTCATTTGACCGACACGCTGCAATGCGCTGACGACGGAAACGACAATGGCGGAATGATTTTTCGCCTGCTCAACGGCCTTTGCGATGTCTGCATCATCGGGATTAGCGGGAGTGACAAAGGCATCGCCGCCGATATGCTTCTGCATATAAACGGGGAAGGCGTTGCAGGAAGCGTTGGGGTTGGAGGCCT
Source organism: bacterium (assembly GCA_963626285.1). GTDB lineage: Bacteria > Bacillota > Clostridia > Christensenellales > Aristaeellaceae > CAVDRM01. Next base: position 1,693 of record CAVFWQ010000142.1, read on the forward strand.
GCGTCGACGCAAAGGAGGGGCTGCCGAAGAAGGTGGGGCAGGCGCCTAATTCGGGAATCGTGCCGGACACCGACGTGACGGAGGCGCGCAGCATCCGCCGGACGGCTTGCCTTTGCGCAGCCGTGCCGACAGGCGCATCCAAGGCGGGCGGCATTTCGTCCTTCACGCGCACGATATGCGCTGCGCTCTCTTCCATTTCAGCGCCGCTGATCGTTCCGTTCCGCACGGCGGCTTCCACGGCGCGCATCGCCTCGCAGCACAGGATTGGGTCATGGCAGACAAAGACCAAGTCGACGCCCGCCTGCATCGCGGCGACAACGCCGTTCACCGTGCCGTAATGCTCGGCAATGGCCTTCATCATCATGCAGTCGCTGATAATCAGCCCCCTGAAACCCAGCTTTTCGCGCAGAAGGCCGGTCATGATGGTGCGGGACATGGTGGCGGGAACGTTGGTTTTTTCGATTTGCGGAAACAGGATGTGCGTTGTCATAACGGCGGGGATGCCTGCTTTAATGGCCGCCTTGAACGGAATCAGTTCACACTGCTCCAGTTCCTCCAAGGATTTGTCGATGCAGGGGAGGCCGATGTGCGAATCGACAGCCGTATCGCCATGCCCTGGAAAATGCTTGGCGCAGGACAGCACGCCGCCCGCCGTCATGCCGCGCACCTCGGCTGCGCCGAATTGCGCTACCCTGTGCGGGTCGTCCCCGAAGGAACGAGCGCCGATGACAGGGTTGCAGCGGTTGGAATTGACATCCAAAACAGGCGCCAGGTTGAAATTTACGCCCAGCGCACGGAGCTGGTCGGCGGTGATTCGCGCCGCTTCCTCTGCGTTCTCAGGGTCGCCCGCTGCGGCCAAGGACATCGCCCCCGGCACGGTGACGGCGTCCTGCGGGAAACGGGTCACAATGCCGCCCTCTTGGTCAATGGTGATGAAGGCGGGATGCCCCGTCTCTCTTTTGATCAGCGCCTGAATATCCGCGCACAGCGCTTTCAGCTGCGCGGCGGAGCGCACATTGTGCTGAAACAGAATGACATTGCCGAGCTTGTATTCCTTGACAGCCCGAATAAATTCCTCGCTCATCTCCGGCCCCGGAAAGCCGGAGACCATTCGCTGACCAATCATTTCCCGAAGATTCATGATAATCCTCATGCCGGCGCGGCGACCGGCACAAATAGGGATGAAAACGGATGCCGC
>CAVFWQ010000143.1:0-1883 GCA_963626285.1 bacterium
GCATAAAACATACCAATCGTCATCAGACTGGCCAGGCTGAGCGGCAGGACGATTTTAAACAGAATGCCGAAATCCGTGCAGCCGTCCAGCTCGGCTGCCTCGACCAGGCTGGTCGGAATGGCCAAAAAGAAGGTGCGCATCAAAATCATATTGTAGGTACTGACAGCGCCGGGCAGAACCATCGCCCAGACAGTGTTCAGCATTTTCAGCCCCTTGATGACAAGGAATGTCGGAATCATGCCGCCGTTAAAGAACATGGTAAAGGTGCACATCAGGGTCAGGAAGCGACGGCCCGGCATTTTTTTCTGGCTCAGCGCCCATGCACCGCAGACAGTCAGCACCAAATTGATGGCCGTACCTAACAGGGTATACAGAACGCTGTTTCGGTAGCTCGTCCACAGTTGGGGATATTTGAATACCTTTTCATAGGCTTTAAAATGAATATTGACGGGAAAAACTGTCACATCTCCCCGCAAAATAGCGGTTTCCTCCGAGATGGATGCGGAAATCACATAGATGACGGGATAAAGCATCATGAAGCAGAGAATGACCAAGAATGCGATGTTGCATTTGAGAAACATTCGTCTGCTCATGGATTCCCGAATGACATTCCGGCGCTTAGAAGCCGCGTGTGCCGTCATAAGCCCTCCTCCCTTCTCACCACAGACTGTTTTCGCTGTATAAACGGCTCAGCCGGTTGGCAAAAATGACCATTGCAAAGCCGATGACGCTTTGAAACATTCCGACTGCCGTGGCGTAGCTGTATTCTCCGCCTTTCAGCCCGCGGCGATAGACATAGGTGCCGATGACGTCGCTGGTTTCCATGTTTGCGTTATTCTGCAAAAGGAGAATGGTCTCATAGCCTGCATCCAGAACATGTCCGAGGCGCATGATAATCAGCACGATGATGGTTCCGGAAATACCGGGCAGCGTAATATGCCACATACGCCGCAAATAACCGCCGCCGTCCACGGTGCAGGCCTCATACAGCTCGCCGTTGATGCCGCTTATCGCAGCCAAAAAGATGATGGAATTCCAACCGATGTTCTTCCAAAGGTTCATCAGCGTATAGATCGTTCGGAAGGATTCGGGCTGCGTCATAAAATACTGTCGTTCACCGCCCAATGCGGCAATGATATGGTTGACGATGCCGCTGGAGGGAGACAGAAACTGCACGATCATGCTGGCCAGCACCACGGAAGAGATAAAATAGGGCATATAGGTGATTGTCTGCGTAATTTTTTTGAAGCGTTTTTGTTGGACTTCATTGAGCAGCAGCGCCAAAATGATGGCGGCGGGAAAATTAAAAATCAAATCATACAGGTTAATCAAAAGCGTGTTGCGCACCAACCGCCAAAGATAAATCGAATGAAAGAATTGCCGGAAATATTTAAACCCTACCCAAGGACTTTTATCAAAGCCAAGAAAAGCGTTATAGTTTTTAAACGCTATGCTGAGGCCGAGCATGGGAGCATATCGAAAAAAAACATAATACAGAAAGACGGGAAAAAACATCAGGTACAGGTACTTGGCAGCCCAAATCCTTCGCCATGTCTTTGACAGGCGTGTCTTTTTTATCACGCAAGCTCACCTCCGTGATAAAAGCGTATCATGCTGCCACGGCTTTTTCCATCTTTGATTTCATGAAAAGGTCGTCTGATTTGCTTTTTTCGTATCACCCAATCGGTGAATGCATCGACGAATTCGCCATTCTGTATTGTCCGGGCGTTATTCCTTCGGATTTTTTGAACATACGGATAAAGGTATTCTGATTTTCAATGCCGACCATGAAGCCGATTTCCCGAATCGTCAGTTCGGTTTCGCATAAGAGGATCTTTGCTTTGGCAATGCGGATATCCGTCAGCGCCCGCAAAAAGCTGGTG
>CAVFWQ010000143.1:1893-2767 GCA_963626285.1 bacterium
TTCTGAAAATCAAACCGATATAACTTGGCGACATGGATAATGCTTCTCCGGCCGTATCCAAAGAAATATCATGAACATATTCCCGCTGCAAATAATCCATGAGCTTTTGATACAGCTTTTCATCCTGTGACGAGGCGTTGACAGGCAGCGCATCCACCACATCATAAAAGACTTTTTCTATCCGTGCAAGAGCGTCTTCGCTTGGCGGCAGAAGGCAGGTCTGTACTCCGATGCTTGCCGCGCTCTTTTCAAAAGCCTCCTCTGAGCCTGCCTGCCGTGCTGCGCGCTCTGCCGTAAAGAGAAGCGCTTGTGCTATGTTTTTTCTCAGCAGCGTACCGCCTTCTTCCGTTTGGCACAGTTCATGCAAAAAACGGCTGATCTCCTGCTTTTGGCCGCTCAAAACATAATGCATCAGCTGCTGCTCCGCGTTGATCGAATAGACGGTGTCCGAAGGCATCACGGTTTCTTCTGCGTAATACATTTCCTGATCGCTCATGCTTTCCCCGCATCGCAGCGCCAGTGCAGCATCCACGAGAGAATCCGATACTTTTTCTGTCCCATATGCACGGCCGATTCCGATTTTGCACGCGGCTGCATCGGCAAAGGAATTCTGGCAGCATTCCAAAAAATGATAGATCCTCTCAGGATGCGGATGTTCTGCTGCCAGATTGAACAAGACCAGCAGGCAGCCGTCCGAACGCTGCGCGCACCAAACGCGCATGGTCCCATAATCCTCTGTTTTCTGCTGCTCCTCCACCCAATCCGGCACATTTTGCTTTAATTTTTCGCGCAGACGGTCAATATCCCGCAGAGAAATGTCTAAAATGGCTGCCTGCACGCGCTCATAAGGGAGAGAAATCTGTGCCTGTAAAAG
>CAVFWQ010000144.1:0-2713 GCA_963626285.1 bacterium
TGGAAAGCTACAAGGTCGGCAAGGCGGCGCACGACCAGCGCGTGATGGAGAACGAGCGAGGATTTTTGTGCAGGCATTTTGAGGATTTTTGTGCAGGCAAAATCAATGCGGATTTTTTAAAACGACGCATCCGAAGCTTGACATTTTTTTCCTCGCCTGTTATACTGATACGCGAATTTCATAAGGCTTAGACGCAGAAAAGTACCCCGCAGATGCGGAAAAAAGCGAGCCGGAGGTGGTGCAAGTCCGGCGTTCGGCAGACGGGGGAAGGCCGCTGCGGAGCCATCCGCCGGACAGAAAAGGCGGGTCGGCGGCGTCCGTTATCCGCTTTGAGGGGGCGCGTTTTGCGCCAATCGAAGTGGTACCGCGAATGATGGTGTGTCTGTTCGTCTTCGAACGAAAGGACGCACCATATTTTTTGATTCCCGCGTCCGTGAGACGGCATGATGCGGTGTGCGCCTTGCAAAGGGCATGCCTTTCTCGTCACCCACGACGCGGCCGACACTCAACTGTTCAAGGAGAGAATGCATTATGAAAAACATGACTGCCGCCCAGCTTCGCGCCATGTTCCTGAAGTTTTTTCAGGATAAGGGGCATCAGCTGATTCCCTCGGCCTCCGTCATTCCGGAGAATGACCCGACCGTGCTGTTCACCACCGCCGGCATGCATCCGCTTGTCCCCTATCTGATGGGGCAGAAGCATCCGATGGGCACCCGTCTGACCGACGTGCAGAAGTGCATCCGCACCGGCGACATTGACGAGGTGGGGGACATGAGCCACCTGACCTTCTTTGAAATGCTGGGCAACTGGAGCCTCGGCGATTATTTCAAGAAGGAAATGATTCCGTGGAGCTGGGAATTTCTGACCGATTCAAAATATTTGGGCTTGGACAAGGACAAGCTGGCGTTCACCGTCTTTGCGGGCGATGACGACTGCCCCCGTGACGAGGAGGCAGCCGATTTGTGGCGCTCCTGCGGCGTTCGGGACGACCACCTGTTCTATCTGCCCAAGGAGCATAACTGGTGGGGGCCTGCCGGCGTGACCGGTCCGTGCGGCCCCGATACGGAAATGTTCATGATTGTGAAAGAGCCCTGCGGCCCCGACTGCTCTCCTGCCTGCCACTGCGGCGCGTATCTGGAGATTTGGAATGATGTGTTCATGCAGTATAACAAGCAGGCGGACGGCACCTTTATCCCGCTTGCCCAGAAAAACGTGGATACGGGCATGGGCTTGGAGCGCACCATCTGCGTGCTGACGGGCAAGAAGAGCGTCTATGAGACCGACCTGTTTGAAAATATTTTAGCGAAAATCGGCGAGCTGTCCGGCAAGGCCTACGGCGTTGACGAGCGCACCACCCGCGCCTTCCGCATCGTGGCCGACCATATGCGCACCTCGACCTTTATCTTAGGCGACCCGCGTGCCGTCACCCCGTCCAATGTGGATCAGGGCTATATCCTCCGCCGCCTGATTCGCCGCGCCGTGCGCTTCGGCATGGAGCTGGGGCTGGAGGCCGGCTTTACGCAGGAGATCGCCAAGGTCATCATCGACCAGTACAAGGACGTTTATCCCGAATTGGAGGAAAACCGCGACTTCGTGCTGGAGCAGCTTCATCTGGAGGAGGAGCGCTTTGCCCGCACCCTGCGTCAGGGCGAAAAGGAATTTGACAAAATTCTGAACAATGTGCAGAATACCCGCGCCCTGCTCGAAGAAATCCTGTCCGCCGAAAGCCCCGCCGCCTGCGCCGCCGAAAATGCCGATAAAAAGCGCCTGCGCCCCTCGCCCGACATGATGCCCATCATCGAGGCGGCAAGGAAAGGCGATTCCGAGGCTGTCTGCGCCGCAGTCAAGGCGCGTATGGAAACGCTGGAGACCTTGGACGGCCGCAGCGCCTTCAAGCTCTACGACACCTACGGCTTCCCCATTGAAATGACCATCGAGCTGGCGGGCGAGAAGGGACTCAAGGTGGACAAGGCGGACTTTGACGCCCGCTTCAAGCAGCATCAGGAGACCAGCCACGCGGGTGCCGAGCAGCGCTTCAAGGGCGGTCTGGCGGATGCCAGCGAGCAGACCGCGTGCCTGCACACCGCGACCCACCTTCTGCAGGGCGCTTTGCGCCGCATTTTGGGCGATGAGGTGCATCAGAAGGGCTCGAACATCACCGCCGAACGCCTCCGCTTTGACTTTACCTTCGGCCGCAAGGTCACGCCGGAGGAACTGAAGCAGGTCGAGGATATCGTCAATGAGGCGATTCAGGCGAAAATCCCCGTCGTTAAGGAAGAAATGACCGTGCCGGAGGCCAAGGCGCATGGCGCAATGGGGCTGTTTGAAAGCAAATACGGCGATAAGGTGTCCGTCTACACGATGGGCGGCTATTCTAAGGAAATCTGCGGCGGCCCGCACGCGCAGAACACGGGCGATCTGATTTCGTTTAAAATTCAGAAGGAGGAATCCTCCTCGGCCGGCGTCCGCCGCATTAAGGCGACAATCGGCAGAAAAGCCGAATGATATCCTTTTCTCTGCTAAACCATAGCTGTTTCGGGCGACTTTTCCGCTCCGTTCAGCTTTGCCGAAAGCGAAAATTTCATCCTGCATTTCAGCTGTCTTTTAGATGTTAAATGGTATAAGCAATAAAAAAAACGGCTCGTGGGGAGTGCATCCTATGGACCGTTCCCCGTCCGACGGACGGGGAAAAGAAAAACCCTGTTGAAGAACA
>CAVFWQ010000145.1:0-2576 GCA_963626285.1 bacterium
GGCTTGCCGACGGAATTGATGAGATAAACGACCGACATGACCTCAGGGTCAAAGCTGCCGCGCACATGAAGCTCCTGATAGCCATGCTCCACCACGGCTGCGAGCGTCGCGCCCGTGGACAGCCAACGGCTGAAGGTTGTCAGGGGAGAACCGGTGACGGTCAGCGCCCCGTCCAAACCGATGCACAGCAGCGCCAGATACCCGCTCGGCGCCATTGAAAAGCCCTTTTCCTCGGAATGACGGATGTGCAGAAGGCAGGCGTCTGTCCGTGCGGCATAGGCCGCGCCGATGCGCACCAGAAGCTGCTCCTCGGAAATCACGTTCGGGTCGTATTCGCACAGCAGGGTGCGGATGCGCGAGTTATATCGGCAATTCAGTACACCGGAAATGCGCAGAAACGGCGCGACAGACGAGACCGATGCTTCAAGCTGCAAGCGGATGCGTCCGCGGATGGCGGACAGCACCTCCAAATGGGTCGCTCCCTGTTCGCTGTGCATTAGCCCCTCCCGTCTCCGGGCTTCATGAACATCAGCCGCAGAGAATTGGCAACCACCAGAATGGTGGAGGAATTGTGCAAGAGCGCGCTCATCATCACGGAAATGCCGCTCGCCGCGCCCAATATCAGACCGACGGTGTTGATGGCGATGACCAAGGCAAAGTTCTGATGGACGATGCGCATGGTCGAGCGGGAAAGCCGCCGCAGGGCGGGAATGACCATCGGGTCATCGCGGTTGATGATGATGTCGCTGGTCTCCATCGCAATGTCCGTGGACTTGCTGCCCATCGAGATGCCCACGTCGGCATAGGCCAGCGCGGGGGCATCATTGATGCCGTCGCCCACCATGACCACGCCGTTGCCCTGCACCTGCATTTTGAGGACGACCTCGGCCTTCTGCTCCGGCAGGAGCTGGGCTCGGTAGCCGTCTGCGCCGACCTGCTCCGCCACTGTCCGTGCCTGGGATTCCATATCGCCCGTGAGCAATTCAATATCGCCCACGCCGTCATACCGCAGGCTGTTGATGGCGCGGCGCACATTTTCACGCGGGCTGTCCATCGCATACAGCACGGCGACGATTTCCCTGTCAATGCCGACATAATTGGGGATAGCGCCCGTCCCCTCCGGCAGGCGCGTGAGCGCCTTCACGCCGTTTTCCTGCATATATTTGAGGTTGCCCACGCGAACGGTCTTTCCGGCGGCCAATGTGCGGCTTCCGCGGGAGACCTCGGTCACGACATCGTCATGTGCCTTCGGCTCTGCGCCGATTTCGCGCCCGTAGCGCAGGATGGCGCCCGCCAGCGGATGCGTGCTGGTCTCCTCGGCCGCCATTGCATAGGACAGCACGTCGCGCTCGGTCATGCCCTCCTTAAAGGTCGTCATGGAGACGATGTGCGGCCTGCCCTCGGTGATGGTGCCGGTCTTGTCCAGTAAAACGGTGTTGGCGCTGCTCATCTGCTCGATGAATGTGCCGCCCTTGATCAAAACGCCCTGCCTGACCGCCACATTGATGGCGGCGGAGAATGCCGTCGCGGTAGAGAGCTTGATGCCGCAGGAATAATCGATGACCAGCATCTTGAGCGCCTTCTGGGGATTTTTCGTCACCAGCCACACGGACAGGCAGAGGAGGAAATTCAGCGGGACAAGATAGTTGGAAAATTTATCCGCATAGCGCTGAATGGGGGCTTTTTTGAGTTCGCTGGCCTCCACCATGCCCACGATGCGGGAAATGACCGTCTGATCGCCCACCTTGGCGGCCTGAACATGGATATTCCCGCTCTTGACGACCGTTCCCGCAAAGACCTCGCTGCCCTCGCGTTTTTCGACAGGGACAAACTCACCCGTGATGGGACTTTGATCCACCACCGCCGCGCCGGACACGACACGGCCGTCCACGGAGATTTTTTCACCCGTATGGACGGCAATCAGGTCGCCTTCGCTGACCTGGTTCATCGGCAGACGCTCCAGCTTCCCGTCCGGCATGACCTTCCATGCCTCGCCCTCATCGGCGGAGAGCATTTTTTTGATGGAGGAACGGGTGCGCTCGATGGTGTAGGAAGTCATCAGCTCCGCCATGTCGGACAGCGCCAAAATCATCAGCGCCGAATGCGCGTTGCCTAGGAGCAGGCTGGCGACAATGGAGGTAACGGTCAGGAAGTCTGCGTTCGGGCGCAGGTCGTGCTTTAAGCCCTTCCATGCGCTCTTGGCCATCGGTGCGGAAAGGCTGAGGCTCGCAATGGCCTCCAGAGAGGTGAAGTTGGCCAGCGCGCCCCCGATGAGCGGCGCGGGCAAAACCGTGTTGCCCAGCACCAAAGCGCCCGCATTGACCGCCAAGCGCTTGACGAGCCGTTTGGTCGTCATGGGCGCTTCCTGTGTTTCCTCGCCCTTTTGCGAATGCTGCGCCCGCAGCGCCGCCATGCCGTGCCGCGCCAAGACCAGATCCACCCGCTCGCACAGTTCGGATGAATCGAGACGGTTTTTGTCGTATTGAAGAAGAAGGCCGCCCGTGCAGGGCGTGACCCGGGCGGAGGTGACGCCGACTATGCCGGCCAGCTCCGCGGCGATGTCGCGGCTCTCGTCC
>CAVFWQ010000146.1:0-2452 GCA_963626285.1 bacterium
GACTTCGTCAAAAAAGTCGATGAAATTCATTCTCTCCATGGCTGTGTTATATCATTTTTTTCGCCTTTTAACAAGACTAACCGAGGAGGTTTGTGAAAATTGATTTCCATGGTCCATTCGATTGTCCGCTTGAGTTTTTCCCCCGTTCTTGCTATAATGGCTTTGACATCAGGCGAGGGGGATGAAGACATGAAAATTTCTGCGATGCGGGCAAAGGACCTGACCCTGCTGTCCATGCTGACGGCGCTGCACATCGTCATGGCCGAAATCATGAAATTTCCGCTCATTCCCAAAATATTGGAGCTGTCGTTCGGCTTTATTCCGCTGGCCGTATGCGGGATGCTGTTCGGCGTTTTTCCCGCGATGGCCGTGGCGGTCGTCGGCGACATCATCGGCGCGTTGATTTTTTCCTCCGGCGATTTCTTTTTCGGCTACACCCTGACCGCCGCGCTGACGGGACTTTTTTACGCCCTGCTTCTGCATCCCCCCATGCAGACCAAAAAAAGCGCCCTGCTTCGCGTGCTGCTTGCGCAGGGGCTTGTATCGCTGATTTGCTACGCGGGCTTGAACACCTTATGGACGTATGTGATGGGTTATGCGCGCACAATGCAGTATATCGTCACGCGCCTGACCGTGAATGCGATTGCCTACCCTGTTTACTGTCTGGTGCTTGTGCTGATCGTCCGCTACAGAAAAACACTTGAAACGGCGGTGAAATAGCCTTGCGGGTCAATAAAAAGGCCATTTTAAGCGAGCTAGAGGCGCTCTATCCGGATGCCAAGCCGGAGCTGCATTTTTCAAATCCCTATGAAACCCTGGTGGCGACCATTCTGTCCGCGCAGTGTACAGACCAACGCGTCAATATGGTCACGCCCGCCGTGTTCCGCGATTTTCCGACGCCGCAGGCAATGGCCGCTGCCACGCCGGAGATCTTATTCCCTTATGTAAAAAGCTGCGGCTTTAAAAGCAAGGCGCAGAACATCGTCATGGCCTGCCGCATCATCTGCGGGCAGCACGGCGGAGAAGTGCCGCATACGATGGAGGAGCTGACGGCGCTGCCCGGTGTCGGCCGTAAGACAGCCAATGTGGTGCTGGCCAATGCCTTTCACGCTCCCGCCATTGCCGTAGATACGCACGTTTTCCGTGTGAGCAACCGTCTGGGGCTGGCAAACGCGAACAATGTCGAGGAGACCGAGCGGCAGCTCATGCGCGCCATTCCGAAGAAAAAATGGAACGATGCGCACCATTATCTGATTTATCACGGCCGCCGCGTGTGCCGTGCCCGCAGGCCGGACTGTGCGCACTGTACCCTGCAAAATCTCTGCAAAGCGTATCAGACAGACGGCATAAGCAAGGAAAAGTAGGTCATAGTATGGATTTTTTGATTGGAACGCTGACAAAAAAGGGCGGCCAAGGCATCCTTCGCTGCCGCTTAAACGGTGACAGGCCGGAAATTCTTTGGGCGGACGGAACGCTGCGGGAGCCGAACTGGATTATCGCGGGCGAAAACGGGCATTTCTTTTCGACCTGCGAAAAGGACGGACGCGGACAGGTGGCGGAATGGACGCTGACAAAAAACGGCATACTTGTCTCTGCCGTATGCGATGCGCACGGCGATGCGCCCTGCCATCTCGTGTTGGATAAAGAAAAACGCTTCCTGTACTGCGCGAACTACGGCACCGGCTCCGTGGCCGTGTTTCCCGCGGCGGGCGGTCTAGGCAAGGCCGTGCAGGTCGTGCGGAACACGGGCTGCGGCTATGATAAAGACGGCCGTCAATCCGGCCCGCACATGCATCAGGTTTCCTTTATGCCGGACGGCCGTCTGCTGGCGGTCGATTTAGGCTTGGACGCGCTGTGCATTTATCAGGCAGACCCCCAAAGCGGTGCATTGACAGAGGTCGAGCGGCTCCCCGCCGAGCCGAAAGGCGCAGGCGCACGGCATATTATTTTCCGAGACAAAAGCACCTTCTATCTGTCCCATGAAATGGGCGGGCTGGTCTCTTGGTTCAAAAAGCAAGACGAACGCTTTGTCCGGCTTCAAACGCTTTCCACCCTGCCGGACGGCTATACGGGCTTTAACAATGCGGCCGCCATTCGCCTGAATGCGCAGAAAACCAAGCTGTATGTCAGCAACCGCGGCCATGATTCCATCGCCGTATATGCTTTGGATGCGGACGGGAAAATGACCTTTGAACGCCATATTTTCTGCGGCAGCTTCCCGCGTGATTTTATTCTTCTTCCGGACGGACGGCTGCTGGTTGCCGATCAGGGCGGCAATGACCCCGCGTCGGCCGTCCGTGACGGCAGTCTTTCCCTCCTCGCACCGGACGGCGCATTGCTTTCATCCGTACCGGTTCCCGCTGCCGTCAGCATCCTGCCCATCTGAGCAGCATCGTACCGCAAAACTCGCAAATCCTGCAAAACGGTTGACTTTTCTGCTTCATGCGCGTAA
>CAVFWQ010000147.1:0-2378 GCA_963626285.1 bacterium
GTGCCGGTGTGCCGCCCTTCTATTATCCGACCCATTCCACCGCTATGATTCTTAATGCGGCAAACAGCTATGTCACCCGCGTTGTCGGAATGGGTTGCAAAGATCAGGAAAACGATGAATACTTTAAAGAAGGCGTTAATCAGTGGAATAATGTATTCTCCAATGAATACGCCTTCATGCAGCTTGCCAACGGCGGTGTGGCTCGCATCAATGAATGCCGCCGCATTGCCTATAAAGCGCCGTCTTCTTCCATTCAGGCCTTCTATGGCGCAGACGGTTCTTATCAGTTCAATAATGCCCGCCATCTGCTGTATAAAAAAACACCTGAAGGTGTTGACTTGACGGATGTGAGCGACTATGTAAATCCCGAAGCGATGACGGAGCACAAGCAGGACGAAGACTTCATGCTGCGCGTTGCCAACCATGCATGGCAATGGGATGACTTTGCGCCCATTCAGGCAAAGGAGCGCTCCCGTCTTCCTGAAAGTTATCAGGGCTTGGGCAACGGCCACATGGCCTCACACCAATTCCTAATTGATGATTTCTGCACGGCTGCCTATCTTCATAAGCTTCCGACCGTTCATGCTTGGCTCGCCGCCCGTTTCACGATTCCCGGACTGATAGCGCATGAGTCCGCCTTGCAGGGCAGTGTACCGATGGATGTGCCGGATTGTGGAATGCCCGAATAATTATCAAATGCCGCACTAAAAAAGGAGGGAAGCCGGAATGTATCGTTTGATTGTGGTCGACGATGATGTGGATACCGTAAACAGTCTTTCAAAAAATTTTCCATGGGAACAGTCCGGCTTCTCTCTGGTCGGTACTTTTCAGGACGGAGAAAGCGCACTCGAATGGCTCAAGGAACACACGGTTGATTTGATTCTGTGCGACATCAAAATGCCCAATATGAACGGGCTTGAATTGGCACGACGTGCTCACGCAATGCGCCGTCCGGAAAAAATCATCTTCGTCAGCGGCTATAAAGACTTTGAGTACGCCAGAAAAGCGCTGGAATACGGCGTGAGCAATTATTGCATTAAGCCCGTAACATTCGGAGAAATGCGGGAAACCATTCAGAAAGTCTTAAAAGAGCTGGAGCAAACGAACGGTGCTCATCTTCCCCCCCCCAATACCGAATTTTCGGAAGATGCGGCGGATTCGGACAATAAACGCAACATTTCCGATGTGAAAATCGAGCAAATCAAGCAGTACATCTGTCGGCATTACGATGCGGTCAAACTGCAGCAGCTTGCGGTTTATATGCAAATGAACACAACCTATCTTTCGTCTTTTTTTAAGAAAAAGACAGGGCAAAAGCTGTTTGACTATATCACCGAGGTACGTTTAAACGCTGCGTTAAACATATTGAAAACAGACAGTACGAAAAGCATCAATGAAGTTGCGGAACAGGTCGGGTATACCAACGCCATCAGCTTTTCAAGAAGTTTCAAAAAACAGTTCGGTGTTTCGCCGACCGATGTGCGCAGGAATTTTAACTGTGCGGAGACAAAGCCGTGAGCAGCCGAAAAGTAAAGCAGAAGAGCCTTTTGCAATGGGTCGGTTCTAAATGGCAGCTGATCATCACGGTCTGCCTCATGGCCGCGCTGATTTTCGGAACGGTTTTGTTTACCGCTAGGGCATCCTTGCGCCTCGCGTCCTCTGTTTCGGATGTTTGGCAGGGTATTCTTGAAAACCGAAGTCAGCAGATTTTGGACATTCTTTTCGAAAATAACCATTACCTTCAGCCTGATACATTGTATCTGGCCAAATTAAAGCCTGCCTTTTTCGGCAGGACAACGGTCAGCACCATCGCGCAGGATGGCGCCGATGAAGACATGGCGTCCATAATTGCCACGTCCATTTCCAACATCAGCACCAACATTAAAAAGGGCATTTCCTACAGCAGCAATCTGCGTTCCTGCTATTGGATGCTGGCTGATCAAAGCGCACCCTGTGTATTGGTCAACGGTACACCGGCGCTCAAAACACAACTCAGTGATGCTGATTGGATGGAACGCTGCCTTCAAATGAAGGAAGATCTTTTCATCGAGTGGCGTACAATCCCCCTGTCTTACTTAAATACAACGCAGGTTTTAACCGTTTATAGAAAAATTCAGTCAGAAGGCTTTGAAGGTGGCGAAGTCATTGACGGCTTCTGGGTTCTCAACTACGACTTGTCCAATATGCTCAATGCCTTCAGTTCAGACAAATACAGCTTTGAAAATGTCTATTTATATGATACCGTTCATCAGCAAACCATTCATGTCGGCAACCTTTCACTGACAGAAGAAGAAGCAAAGCAGTTTTTTGCAGCAATGCAAGAGGCCGACATCGAAAATAGCTTTACAGGCGTGACCCGCGAAGAAAATGAGCAGGGC
>CAVFWQ010000148.1:0-2231 GCA_963626285.1 bacterium
CCGGCTTTGACGCGGCGGAAATCGACGATCTGTTCAGCAGGGTTCACGATAAGGACGTTAAAGAAGATGATTTTGACGTTGGAGCGGAATTAAAACAGCCCTGTTTCAGCAGAATGGGCGACGTGTGGCATTTGGGCAGGCATACCGTCATCTGCGGCGATACGACCCTGCCGGAAACCTTCGAGCGACTGCTTGGTGACGCCAGGGTCAATCTGGTCTGTACGGACGCACCCTATTTTGTGGAGCTGAAAAACAAGTCCGGCACCATTGCCAACGACGACCTGAACGACAAACAGGCCTATGAATTTCTCATGAAATGCTTCACGAATTTCAAGAATGCCATGGCGAAGGATGCATCCATCTATGAGTTTTATGCCACGATGAAGACGCGCGTTTTCTACGACGCCTTTGAGGATGCGGGCTTCAAGGTGGGCGCGGGGCTGGTCTGGAAAAAGCCGAGAGCGCCGCTGATGCGCACCGACTGGAAATTCAATATGGAGCCGATCATCTGGGGCTGGCGGAAGGACGGCAAACACATCTGGTACGGCGATCAGAAACAGACCAGCGTGTTCGAGTTTGATGGGATCAGGGACTCTGAAAAAGAAGGCTTCGGCCACCCCTCCTCAAAGCCCGTGCCGCTGATCGCCTATCTGATCAGACAATGCACGCAGACCAACGGGCTGGTGCTGGACGGCTTTCTCGGTTCCGCTTCTACGCTCATTGCCTGCGAGGAGATCAACCGCTCCTGTTTTGGTGTGGAAATCGCGCCCAAATTCGTAGACGTAGCGGTGAAACGGTATGTTCATTACCACAACAGTCAGACGGAAGATGTTTATCTGATGCGCGATGGTCAGCGGATGTCGTTTGAAGAAGCAATGGCTGAAATGCAGGAATCGGCGAATGGCGAGTAATGTTTGGCGAATATGGCCGCTGCAACGACGCAGCGCCGGAACCGGCGTGGATACGAACGAAAGCAACAGAACAGTGCAGACGCTTTGCTGAGTTATCGCTTTGCAAGGCGTTTCGCTTATGCGGCAAATCGCAGAAGGGAGGCGATTCTTATGGCGATGGCAGGAAGAAAGCCGAAGCCCACAGCGCTGAAGGTGCTGGAAGGCGACCGGGGCAAAGGGCGGCGTCCGCTCAACGAGCATGAGCCCATCCCACCCAGGGGCGGCGTAAAGTGCCCGTCGTGGCTGCTCCCCGAGGCGAAAAAGGAATGGAAGCGGCTGGCGGCTTCGCTGGAAGCCATGGGCGTGCTGACCATGGCCGACCTGACCGCCTTCGCCGGGTACTGTCAGGCATATGCCCGGTGGCGCGAAGCCGAGGATTTCATCACCCAGCACGGCTCCATCTTCAAAACGCCGTCCGGGTATGTGCAGCAGGTGCCGCAGGTATCCATTGCCCAGCAGAATCTGAAAATCATGCAGTCCTTCGCCACGGAATTCGGTCTGACCCCGGCCTGCCGCGCCCGCATTGTTGCCAGCGGCGGTGCGGCGGAGAGCGACGACGATCCCATGGCGCAGCTGCTGAAGGGCGGGTGGCAGGACGATGTTTGACGAGAAGAAAGCGCGGCGCGTCATCCGCTTTATTGAATGCCTCAAACATACGAAAGGCGAATTCCACGGAAAGCCTTTTAAGCTGCTGCCATGGCAGGAGAAGATCATCCGCGATGTATTCGGCACGGTGCGGGACGAAGACCCTTCCATGCGGCAGTACAATCAGGTGTATATCGAGATCGGCAAGAAAAACGGAAAGTCCGAGCTGGGCGCGGCGCTGGCGCTCAATATGCTCATTAACGACGACGAATGGAAAGCGGAGGTCTACTCCTGCGCCAGCGACCGTCAGCAGGCAGCCATCGTGTTTGACGTGGCGGTGGATATGGTCAGACAAAACCCCACGCTGAGCAGGCTGATCAAGATCATTCCCTCCACCAGGCGCATGGTGTATCAGCCCACGGGCAGCATTTATCAGGTGCTTTCCTCGGAGGTTGCGACCAAGCATGGCTTGAACGTTTCAGCCTGCATCTTTGATGAGCTTCACACACAGCCCACGAGAGCCTTGTATGATGTAATGACTCAGGGCAGCGGCGATGCCCGCAGGCAGCCCTTGTGGTTTTTCCTTACCACAGCTGGTACCGACCGCAATTCCGTCTGCTGGGAAGTACATCAGAAGGCTCTGGATATTCTGGAAGGGCGCAAGCACGATCCGCGCTTTTACCCCGTGGTCTACGG
>CAVFWQ010000149.1:0-2228 GCA_963626285.1 bacterium
AAGCGCAGGGAAAAACGGCGGGAGAAGGGGGATTTGATGAGGCGGGGAGGATCTCCTTTTGAAAAAGGAGACCCTCCCCGCACCCCACAAAGGAAAACTTTGATACACAATATAGGGGGAGGAGCGAAGGAGCAGCGTGTGTGTGAAAAAATAAAAGCCCGCTCATACAGCGGGTCAAATAAAAGTTACACACAGAGGATAAAGCTTCGATGCGATAATTGATATTGTGTATCGTTTTTCGGGTGGGGTGCGGGGAGGGGACTTTTTTCAAAAAGACAGCCGCACACAGAAGCAACGGCTTCGATACGATAACCCCTGTTGTGTATCGTTTTTCGGGTGGGGCGCGGGGAGGGGACTTTTTTCAAAAAAGTCTCCTCCCCGCAATCTATATCCGTTCTTAACCCTCGTCCATTTTGAGGACGGCCATGAACGCTTCGCCGGGGAGCTGGACGGTGCCGAACTGGCGGAGGCGTTTTTTGCCCTCCTTCTGCTTTTCAAGCAGCTTCTTTTTGCGGGTGATGTCGCCGCCGTAGCACTTGGCCAGCACGTCCTTGCGCACGGCCTTGACGGTCTCGCGGGCGATGATCTTGCCGCCGATGGCCGCCTGAATGGGGATCTCAAACTGCTGGCGCGGGATGACGTCGCGCAGCTTTTCCGCAATGCTCCGCCCGCGGGGGTACGCCCTGTCCCTGTGCACGATCATGGTGAAGGCGTCGCATATCTCGCCGTTCAGCAGGATGTCCATCTTGACCAGATCGCTCTCCCGATAGCCCGTGACCTCGTAGTCAAAGGACGCATAGCCGCGGCTGCGGGACTTGAGCTGGTCGAAATAATCGAAGATGATTTCGTTTAAGGGGATGTCGTAGGACAGCTTCACGCGCCCGCCCTCGTACTGCATGTCGATGAACACGCCGCGCTTGGACTGGCTCAGATCCATCAGCGTGCCGACAAACTCCTGCGGGGTGTAGATGGTGGCGCGGACAAAGGGCTCGCGCATGCAGGCGATGTCGTTGGGCGGCGGCAGATTGGACGGGTTGTCGATGGTGATCTCCGTGCCGTCCGTCCTGACGACCTCGTACACGACGCTCGGCGCGGTGGTGATGAGGTTCAGGTCAAACTCGCGCTCCAAGCGCTCCTGCATGATCTCCATGTGCAGAAGCCCCAGAAAGCCGCAGCGGAAGCCGTAGCCGAGGGCGGCGCTCGTTTCCGGCTCAAAGGTCAGCGCCGCGTCATTCATGCGAAGCTTTTCCAAGGCGTCCTTGAGCGCGTCATAGTCCGCGCCGTCGGCGGGATAAATGCCGCAGAAGACCACGGGCTGCACCTGCCGGTAGCCGGGCAGGGCTTCGGCGGCGGGCGCGGCGGCGTTCGTGATGGTGTCGCCCACGCGGGTGTCGCGCACGTCCTTGATGGACGCGGCGATGTAGCCGACCTCGCCGGGGCGCAGCTCCGCGCACGGGACGTAATTCGGCCTGAACATGCCGACCTCGACCACGTCAAACTCCGCGCCGGTCTGCATCATGCGCATGCGCATGCCGGGGAAGACGCGCCCCTCCATCACGCGGACAAAGCAGATGGCGCCGCGGTAATTGTCGTAGGCGGCGTCAAAGACCAGCGCCCTGAGCGGGGCGCTCTCATCGCCGACGGGCGGGGGCACGCGGGCGACGACAGCCTCCAGGACGTCGTCGATGCCGATGCCCATCTTGGCGGAGATCAGCGGCGCGTCCTGCGCGTCCAGACCGATCTCCTCTTCGATTTCGCCCTTGACGACGTCCGGCTGGGCGCTGGGCAGGTCGATTTTGTTGATGACGGGGACGATCTCAAGGTCGTGCTCCAGAGCCATGTAGACGTTCGCCAGCGTCTGCGCCTCCACGCCCTGCGTCGCGTCCACGACCAGAATAGCGCCCTCGCAGGCGGCCAGGGCGCGGCTGACCTCATAGGAAAAGTCCACATGGCCGGGGGTGTCGATGAGGTTCAGCTCGTACGTCCTGCCGTCCTTGGCGGTATAGTCCATGCGCACGGCCTTGGATTTGATGGTGATGCCGCGCTCGCGCTCCAAGTCCATCGAGTCCAGGATCTGCTCCACCATCTCGCGCTTTTCAAAGACGCCGGTCTTTTCCAGAATGCGGTCGGCCAGGGTGGATTTGCCGTGGTCGATGTGGGCAATGATGCAGAAATTGCGGATTTTTGTCAGTCTTTGGTCGGACAAGAGAGAACCTCCTTCGGGGTGC
>CAVFWQ010000150.1:0-2116 GCA_963626285.1 bacterium
CGGCATCGTCTCCAATCCGGATGACCCGCAGGTGGTCATCGTGTATCCGCAGGCTTCCAAGGTCGAATTCACCGAGAAGGAGCTGACGCTTTCTGAGGCTCAGTTCACTGACCTGTCACAGCTTCTGAAAATCACGCCTGTTGAAGCAAAGCACTACATTGCCTATACCGTAAAGGACGAAAAGGTCGCCAAGGTGACCAAAGAAGGCCTCCTGACCGCTGTTTCTGCCGGTACGACCAAGGTCACCGTGATGCTGGACAACAATAAGAGGTACAGCGCGACCCTGACCCTGACGGTTGAGGCACGCCCGTTGACGATGGAGATTTCTTCGGACGCACAGGACGGTATGGCCGGAGAAGATGCGGCGGTCACATGGACAGTGACACCCGGCTTCACCGAAGGCGTCACCTTCGACTATGTGCTGACAAAGAACGACGAAGAAATCAAAAAGACGGAAGACAGTGCTGAAACGAGCTTTAAAGCCAACATGCAGGGCGCGGGCGTCTACAAACTGACCGTCACCGCAAAGGACGGCATCCGCGAAACGACTGTAAGCGACATTGTCCATGTTGCCGGTACCACAGTGAGCGGCGATTTCACCTTCAGAATCGCTGGCGAAACCGTCGCCGTTACCGGCTATACCGGCACAGCGGCCAATGTGACCGTGCCCGCGACGCTGGGCGGTGCGGATGTGACGGAAATCGGTGCAGATGCCTTTGCCGGCAACACCACGCTGACCTCCGTTTCTCTGTCCAACAAAATCAAGACCATCGGAGCGCGCGCATTCAAGGGCTGCACAAAGCTGGCCTCCGTGAATCCGTACTGATGACTGATTCATAAAAGCCTAATACAGCATCGGGGCTGTGAAGAACGAACAGTTCTTCACAGCCCCTAATCAGTTGAATGATACGGCAATACCTTACATGCGGCTGATTATTTCCGTAACAGCGCCCTCATGCATATAAATTCTCGGCATACGGTGGCCAATCATGGCAGTCACCTCGTTGCGGTTAAGGTCTCCCCTATCCGCAAATTCATTGAGCGTAATGCCGTCTCCCAGCAGCACGGCAATATCATTTATCTGCGCTTCGGGGATGGCGCTGACATCCGCCATCATCTGATCCATACAGACAAGTCCCAAAACCCGTGCGCGTTTTCCGTGAATTTCGACCTCGCCGACATGGGAAAGACTTTTGGCATAGCCGTCCACATAGCCGACGGCCAGCGTTGCCACGCGGGTGTCAAACTGAAGCGGCCTGTCGTCATAGCCGATGCCCTCGCCTGCGGAAATCGTTTCAATGCGCGTGATTCGTACACAGAAGCGTCCAACGGCCTGTCTTCTTTCAAAATGCTCATAGACGGGCGGCACATTGCCGTACAGCGCCGCGCCGATGCGCACGGCATTCATCTGCCAGTCCCTGTATTTGATCAGCCCGATGGAGTCCAGCAAATGCAGTATTCGAAAGGAATGACCCTGCTTCAAAAAAGCGTCCGCCGCCGCACAGAAGCGCTGATACTGCTCCCTGCTCTGTTCATCGCTGCGCAGCGCCAAATGGCTGTACAGCCCTTCAAAATCAATCCATTCGGAATATTGCAGGCTTTGGTCTGCCTGCTCGTGCAAAAAGCCCAGCCGATGCAGACCAGAGTCTATTTTAATATGCACTGCTGCACGAATCTTCAACCGTTCAGCCGCCTCATAAATTTTGCGCACATTTTCAAGGCTGCCCGCCGTTAAACGGATACCCTTTCGTATGGCCGTTTCCAACCATGCATCCGGCGTAACGCCCATGTTCAGAATCCACGCATCGGGCAGAACAGACTTTATCTCCAGTGCTTCCTCCATGCAGGCGACCGAAAAATGCCGAACGCCCGCTCGATACAGTATTCGCCCGATTTGCTGTGCGCCGTAGCCGTAGGCGTCTGCCTTTAAAACGCAAATCATCGTCGTATCAGGCTTGCACAGGCTCTTCATTTCCCGATAGTTGGCAAGCAGCGCATCCTCGCTGACTTCCAGCCAAGCGCGGCTCGTTGCCTGCTCATATGAAACGGATTTAGACATGATACTGTCTCCCATTATGCTTCTGACATTGCGTTTGCCAAAATAGCAAATTCCCGT